>JBDTEH010000312.1:0-23014 GCA_039922635.1 Kofleriaceae bacterium
GCGATCGACGCGCGCTGGCCGCGAGGCCGAGGCCAGCCACCTCGACGGGCGGAGCCAGTCATTTCGCCCACAAGGGAAGCCCGCGCGGCGAGCAGGCCCACAACGTCGACACCGACGCCGCGCGAGCTCCGCGTGATCGCTCTGCTCCTCCGATCTCCGCTCTCGTCCCGCCTCCGTCCCGAAGCCCACTTCGCTCACATCCGGAATCGAAGGCGACCCGACGCAACGTGACGCACGCGACGCGCGCCCCGAGGCCAGTCACCTCGACGGCAAGATCGGCCCGCGCGCGAGCAGTCGGCAACGCTTGGCAGCGACGACGAGCAGTCCACGCGATCGTTCTTGACGATCGGATCGCCACCTCATTTCGTCGCTCGGAACCCGGCGCGCTCGAGGCCACGCTGGACGTACGGGCTGCCGCTCCACAGCGTCCACACCAGCTCGGTCAGGTAGTTCTCCACCATCACGACGATCGGGCCCTCGTTGAGTCCGTACTTGCACGGCGACACCCAGCCTCGTGCACGTCCGGACGACTCGGGATACGTCGGGTTGAAGCTCGCCTCGAAGCCAGGACCATGGGCATTCTTGAGGCCGAGGTGATCGATCGCGTGACGGGTCGCCGCGCACACTTCACGCGGCGCGAACGGCAGCGATGCGACGATCGCCCATGGCGACAGCGTGCCGTCGTCGGGCCCGAATGGAGCGCCGCGCGCGAGGTAGCCGTAGAACTCGCGCGGCACGCCGTGCACCGTGTGGAGCGCCGGGCCGGGACCGTTGCTCGCGGTGAAGCCCCACGCGTTCTCGCCGTACGCGGTGAAGCCAGCGAGATTCTCGATCGCGTACGCACGTTGTGCGAGCGTTGCGCGCCGGCTGTTCTCGAAGTAGTCGAAGCCGAGCTCGCGCGTGCGCTCGTCGCGGATGCCCTCGAGGTCGAGCCACAGCTGCGGGAGCTGGTGGATGAACAAGGGACCGGCGTAGAGCTGATCGAAGCCGTACAGCGAGAGGCGTTCGAACGTGCGCGTCCATGCGACGTAACCGGCCGGGTCGACCGAGAGCGTCGGTGAACCGAGCGCGAGCACGTAGAGCAGCATCGCCTCGCTGTAGCCGCGGTCCCACCGCGGTGCGAGGAAGCCCGATTCGGGGTACCAGCCGTGGCGCAGCGTGCCGTCGTCGCTCGCCGCCCAGCTCCAGTCGACGCGGCGATACAGCAGGTCGCCGAGCTCGCGGACCTCGGCTTCGCCCGGAGCCGCGCCGGTGAAGTACAGCGCCGCGGTGTGGATGCCGGCGACGAGCAACGCGGTGTCGATCGTCGACAGCTCGCAGCCACCGAACCGCGCACCCGAGGTCATGTCGAGGAAGTGGTAGTAGAAGCCGTTGTGGCCGGACGCGGTCGCCGCGAGGAAGCGCAGCGTCGCGAGCGTGCGTTCGACCGCCTCGGCGCGCGTCCACCAGCCGCGCTCGACCGCGATCGGATAGGACGTCAACGCGAGCCCGACCGCGGCGATGCTGGCAGGCGAGCCCGGACTCGTCCGATCGGCGACCAGACCAGTACGAGGGTTCGTATTGGCGATGAAGTACGCGAACGTCTCGCGCTGCAGCGTCACGAGCATCTCGAGCTCCGCGGTGCTGACCGTCATAGCTCGACCGTCACGAGCGCGACGCTCTGCGCGGGCATCGCGAGGTCGAGCTCGATGCGCGATGCCGCGGCGCGCGTCCGGATCGGCTCGGCGACGAGCACCGACATCGCGTCGAGCGCGACGACATCACGCGGGAGGAGGTAGTCGGGCCGGCCCATCGCTTCCCACGCGCGCCGCGGATTCGCATGATCGGCATCGATGCGCTCGACGACCGCGGTCCGGATCGCCTCGATCCCCTCGAGCGCGATCGTCACGAGCTCGGTCTCGATCGGATGCCGCGGCAACGCGCCGTTCGCGACGAGGATCGCGAGGCCGCGCGCGGACCGCGTCACCCACGCGTCGACCGTCGGGTGCGTACCGGTGACCTCGAGCACCTCGTCACCGAGCCGGTGCAGGAGCTGGTAGGCGCGGTATGCCGGCTTCGCGATGCCATGGATCGTGAGCAGGCCGAAGCCGCCGTGGAACGGTCGCGACGAAAAGTAGTTCTCCTCGAAGATGTCCGAGAACGTCCAGTAGCTGTAGCCCTCGACGATCCCGACGACCTCCAGCACGGTCTTGACGATGAACGCGGCGGCGTACGGCTCGTCGTGGCGATCGTCGAACGGGTTCGACGACGTGCTCCACTCCGTGTAGTACAGGGGATGATCGCCGGCCTCGCCGTGCGCCTGCGACGCTTCGTCGCGCAGCACGCAGCGATGACTCGCCGCGAGTTGTTGCTCGGTGTCGTCACCGGGCTTGCCGAACGCGTCGGTCGGGTAGTGATGGGTCGACACGAAGTCGACGCTCGCGTGGTGCCTGGCGCAGTACGCGAGGAACGCCGGGATCCACGCGTTGTCGGCGGTCGCCGGACCACCGACGCGGAGCTCGTGATCGATCGCCTTGATCGTCCGTGCCGTCGCGGCGTAGAGCGCGAAGTACTGGTCCTGCGTGCCGGTCCAGAACGCCGGCAGGTTGGGCTCGTTCCAGACCTCGAACATCCAGGTCCGGACCTCGGCGAGCCCAAAGCGGTCGACCCAGTGGCGCACGAGCTTGTCGATCAGCGCCGTCCACTGCGCCGGGTCCTTCGGCGGTGTGATGTTGCCCCGGTAGTGAAACACCGTGTCGCCTCCGGATGACAGCGCCGAGGGCATGAACGAGAGCTCGACCACCGGCTTCATACCGATCGAGACCAGGAAGTCGTAGATCGAATCGGCGTTGAAGAAGCTCTCGACGAGCTGATCGTCCTCGCACATCAACGTGCCGACGTCGTCCGACAGGATGCCGTGGCAGCGCACGTAGCGCACGCCGAGCTCGCGATGACAGCGCTCGAGCTGGCGCTGCCAGTCGGCGCGCAACGCGAGCGTCGCGTGGCCGCTCCCGACCAGCTCTTCCCAGACGTGCGGCAGGGCCTGCCCCGGCCGCACCAGGTCACAAACGAAACGGGCGCTCGAAGTCATGACTGCTTCGAGCATGACGGCTTCCGCGGCTGGGCCCCATCCCTTTAGTACAGATCTGGTCGTGTCGGTGCGAGATGGCTCACCCGTGCGCATGCGCGCGATCCGCACGCGAATCCGTACCTCATGACCGTGCGCTCCAGGCACGTCGGATGCAGCGCGGCATCTCGCGAACGATGGGCGCGCTGTTTCCGCCATGGACGAACACGGCATTTCGCCTTGGGCTGATCGGCCTGGCGATCGGCGGTACGGCGCTGCTCGTCACGCCGATGGTCTACGCGCGCAGCCCGTACGCGACCGGCGCGGAGCAGCCGCTGTTGCAGCCGATCGCGTTCGATCACCGCCATCACGTCAAGGACGACGGCATCGATTGCCTGTACTGCCACGAGAACGCGCAGCGCGGCCCGTATGCCGGCGTCCCCGACACGACACGATGCATGGGCTGTCATGCGCAGATCTGGAATGACAGCGTCACGATCGCGCCGCTACGCGCCAGCTACGAGTCGGGCAAACCGATCCACTGGCAGCGGGTGCACTCGCTCCCGGACTTCGTCTACTTCGATCACTCGGTCCACGTCACGCGCGGCATCGGCTGCGTCACGTGTCACGGCAAGGTCGACGAGATGGCGGCGGTCTATCAGGTCAAGCCGCTGTCGATGCAGTGGTGCGTCGATTGTCATCGCAACCCGGCGCCGCATCTGCGACCACTCGATCAGATCACGAGCACGACCTGGCAGCCCACGCCGGAGGTGCTGACCGAGCTCGCCGCGAAGTTCGAACCGCGTTCGCTCACCCGTTGCTCGACGTGCCACCGATGACGACGCCGACCCAGCCGATCGGCCTCGATGCGCTCAGCCGCCGCCAGTTCTTCAAGCTCGCGGGCATCGGTGCCGCCGCGGCCGGGATCGCCGGCTGCTCGTCACGCCCTGCCCGCGAGATCTTGCCCTACGCGGCGCGCCCGCCCGAGCTCACCCCCGGCGTGGCGACCTACTACGCGACCTCGCTGGTCCAGGACGGCCACGCGACCGGCGTGATCGTCGAGACCCACGAGGGCCGGCCGACCAAGATCGAGGGCAACCCCGACCACCCGGCCAGCCTCGGCGCGACGCGCGCGATCGAGCAGGCCGCGGTGCTAGCGCTCTACGACCCGCAGCGCACGCGGGCGATCACCGATCGCGGCACCCCCGCGGGGTGGGCGGCGATCGAACGCGTGCTCGCCGACGCGCGCGCGGAACACGGCCGCGGCACCCACGTCTTGCTCGAACCAACCTCGTCGCTGGTCGCCGGCGAGCTGCTCGCGCGGATCCGCGCCACGCTCCCCGCCGCCCGCGTGACGTTCTGGGCGCCGTTCGCCGCGCGGGCATCGCTCGCCGGCCATCGCCGCGTGTTCGGACGGCCGCTCGAAGGCCGCCTCGCGCTCCACGAGGCCGATGTGATCGTCGCGCTCGATGCCGACCTCGCCGGCGATCACCCGTTCGCGCTCGCGCACGCGCGCCACCTCGCCGACCGGCGCCGCGTCGTCGACGGCACCTCGCGGATGAACCGGCTCTACGCGATCGAGACCAGCTACTCGCCGACCGGGATCCTCGCGGATCACCGGTTCCGCGTGCGGCCGTCCGAGATCGAGCTCGTCGCGCGCGAGCTGCTCGCGGAGCTCGCCGCCGCCGGCAAGGCGCCGCCCGAGCTCGCCGCGGCGCGCGCGAGCGGCCCGCGCGCACGCTGGATCGCGGCGATCGCACGCGACCTGATCGGCGCCGGCGGACGCACCGCGATCGTCGCTGGCGAGCGCCAACCCGCCGAGGTCCATGCGCTGGTCGCCGGCTTGAATGCCGCGCTCGCGACCACCTGCGTGACCTACGCACCGTCCGCGGTGATCGAGGCCGGTGAAGCCAGCCACGAGCTCGGCCCGCTCGCGACGGCGCTCGCCCGTGGCGAGGTCACCACGCTGCTCGTCGTCGGTGGCAACCCGAGCTACACCGCGCCTGCCGATCAAGGCCTCGCGATCGACCGCGCCGAGCGCAGCCTCTATCTCGGCGCGTACGCGAACGAGACCGCCGCCGCGTGCCACTACGTCGTGCCCGGGCTCCACGATCTGGAGCAGTGGGATGTCGTGCGCGCCGCCGACGGCACGATCTCGCCGCAGCAGCCGATGATCGAGCCGCTGTTCGACGGCCGCTCGGCGTGCGAGCTGCTCGCCGCCTGGCTCGGGGACAAGCCCGTCACCGCGCGCGAGCGGGTCGAGGCCGCGTGGCCGCGCCTGGTCCCGAGCGCGAGCTTCCACCAGGCCCTCGCGCGTGGTGCGGTCCGCGACAGCGCGATGCCGGCGGTGCAGGTCGGCGTCGCGTGGTCCGCGCTGACCCCGAACCCGGCGGCGCCTGCGCCCGCGGCATACGAGCTCGAGCTCCGCTCGCACCCCTACCTCTACGACGGTCGCCACGCGAACAACCCGTGGTTGCTCGAGCTCCCCGATCCGATCACCAAGCTGACCTGGGACAACGCGGCGCAGGTCTCGCCGCGGACCGCCGCTCACCTCGGGATCCACAGTGGCGACATCGTCGCGCTGACCGTCGCCGGACGTGCGCTCGAGGTCCCCACGATCGTCGTGCCCGGCCAGGCCGATGCGACGTTCACGTTGTACTGCGGGTTCGGGCGCACCGGCACCGAGGGCGTCGCGCGCGGCGTCGGCGTCTCGGCGTTCCGGCTGTGGACCACCGAGCTCGGCTTCGCGGCGCCGGTCGAGGTCGCGGTCACGGATCGCCACCGTACGCTCGCGATCACGCAGGGCCACTGGGAGCTCGAGGGCCGCGACCAGCTGCCGAGCGCGACGCTCGCGGAGCTCGGCCACGATCCGCGGGTCCGCAGCGAGCTCGCGCACCAGCGCGGCCCACAGCCGACGTTGCTCGGCAAGTTCCCTCATACCGGCGTGCAGTGGGCGATGTCGATCGATCTCACCACTTGCAGCGGCTGTTCGGCGTGCGTGATGGCGTGCGCCGCGGAGAACAACACACCGGTCGTGGGCCGCCAGCAGGTGCTGAACAGCCGCGAGATGCACTGGCTGCGCCTCGATCGCTACGTCACCGGCCCCGACGAAGACGCGCCGATCGCGGTCGAGCCGATGGCGTGCCAGCACTGCGAGAACGCGCCGTGCGAGTACGTCTGCCCGGTCGAGGCCACGACCCACAGCGACGACGGCCTCAACGAGATGACCTACAACCGCTGCGTCGGCACCCGGTTCTGCTCGAACAACTGCCCGTACAAGGTCCGCCGGTTCAACTGGTTCGACTTCAAGCAGCACTCCGGGCTCCAGGTGCTCGCGCGCAACCCCGACGTCACGGTCCGCGACCGCGGCGTGATGGAGAAATGCACGTACTGCGTACAGCGGATCCGGCGCGCCGAGATCGACGCGCGCGAAGCCGGCCGGCCGTTCCAGGGCCACGACGTCCGCACCGCGTGCCAGCAGGTCTGCCCGACCCAGGCGATCGCGTTCGGCTCGTTGAACGACGCGACCACCGCGGTGACCGAACATCGCACCCGGCCCCACGACTACGCCGTCCTGCACGATCAGGGCACGGTGCCACGCACCCACTACCTCGCGCGGATCCGCAACCGCAACCCGGAGCTCGGATGACCGTCGACGCGCACGACGACGTGCTGCTCGGCCGGCCCAGCGATCACGAGGTCAACGAGCAGCTGCTGTCGACGACGTGGCGGCCGATGACGCGCGGCTGGAAGATCCTGTTCGCGATCTGCAGCGCCTTCACGGTGCTGCTGTTCGCGTTGATCACGCTCACGTTCATGCGCGGGATCGGGATGTGGGGCGTCAACATCCCGAACGCGTGGGGGTTCGCGATCATCAACTTCGTGTGGTGGATCGGGATCGGCCACGCCGGCACGTTCATCTCGGCGATCATGCTCGTGCTCGAGCAGAACTGGCGCACGTCGATCAATCGCTTCACCGAGGGCATGACGCTGTTCGCTGTGATGCAGGCCGGGCTGTTCCCGTTGCTCCACCTCGGCCGGCCGTGGTTCGCGTACTGGCTGTTCCCCTACCCCAGCGTGATGGGCACGTGGCCGCAGGTGCGCAGCGCGCTGCCGTGGGACGCCGCGGCGGTCTCGACCTACTTCCTGGTCTCGCTGATGTTCTGGTACCTCGGCCTGCTCCCCGATCTCGCCGGCCTGCGCGACCGCGCCCCGACCCGGCGGCGCCGCATCATCTACGGCATCTGCGCGCTCGGCTGGCGCGGCTCGACCCAGCAGTGGCGCCACCACAAGGTCGCGTACATGCTGCTCGCCGGGATCGCGACGCCGCTCGTGGTCTCGGTGCACTCGATCGTCAGCCTCGACTTCTCGATCACCGCGCTGCCCGGCTATCACTCGACGATCTTTCCGCCGTTCTTCGTCGCGGGCGCGATCTTCTCGGGGTTCGCGCTCGTGCTCACGCTGATCATCCCGGCGCGGCGCTGGTTCAAGCTCGAGAACGTGATCACGCTCCGCCACTTCGACCTGATGGCGAAGATGTGCATGGTGATGAGCTGGATCGCGATCTACTCGTACGTCGCCGAGATCTTCCTGGCCTGGTACTCCGGCGACAAGTTCGAGATCTACCAGCAGATCATGTACCGGCCGTTCGGGTTCTACGCCTGGACGTTCTGGACGATGATCGCGTGCAACTGCCTCGTCCCGCAGCTGTTCTGGTCGCGCCGGATGCGTCGCAACCTCAAGGTGCTGTGGATCGCGTCGCTGTTGATCAACCTCGGCATGTGGCTCGAGCGGTTCGAGATCGTGGTGGTCTCGCTGTCGCGCGACTTCTTGCCGTCGTCGTGGCACACGTACATGCCGACGTGGGTCGATCTCGGAATCCTCGGCGGCACGTTCGGGTTCTTCGGCTTGCTGTTCCTGCTGTTCTTGCGGTTCGTGCCGTTCGTCCCGGTCGCGGAGATCAAGCAGATGCGCGGCGAGCTCGAGCGCGAGGAGGCGGCCGCGTGAAGGACAAGATCGCGCTCGCCGCCGAGCTCGGGACCGGCGAGGAGCTCAAGCGCTGCATCGAGACCTTGCGTGGTCTCGGGATGTCGCGGTTCGAGACGTTCACCCCGTACGAGGTCGAGGGCCTCGAGGAGCTGCTCGGCGTGCGGCGCTCGTGGTTGTCGTGGATCGTGCTCGCCGCGGCGCTGGTCGGCGGCGGCGGCGCATACCTCCTCGAGTGGTGGATCAACGTGGTGGCGTATCCGCTCGACATCGGCGGCCGGCCCCTGCACTCGGCGCCCGCGTTCCTGCCGATCATGTTCGAGATGGCGGTGCTGTTCGGCTCCGCGGCAGCGTTGATCAGCGCGCTCGTCCTCGGCGGGTTGCCGACGCTGTGGCACCCGATGTTCGAGGTCGAGGGCTTCCGCAGCGTCACCGACGACGGCTTCTGGCTCGCGATCCACGCCAGCGACGCCGCCCTCGATCGCGCGACGGCGACCGCCGCCCTCGAGACCGCCGGCGCGCGTCGCGTGGTCTGGCTCGGAGCGTCACCGTGAAGACCGTCCTCGTGCTCGTCCTCGCGCTCGGTCCGCTGTGGGCCTGCGATAACCATGGCCCGACGCCGGATTGGTCGCGCATGATCACGCAGCCCAAGTTGCTGCCGTGGGGCGCTGCCCCGCAGTTCGCCGACGGCCGCGCGATGCGGCCGCGGCCCGCCGGCGTGATCGCGCGCGACTGGATCGCCGATCCGATGCGGCGCGACGGTCGCACCGCGGACGGCACCGTGGTCACGTCGATCCCGGTCCCGGTCACCCGTGCGCTACTCGAGCGCGGCCGCGAGCGATTCGAGGTCGCGTGCGCGGTGTGCCACGGGATCGCCGGGGATGGCGAGAGCCCGGTCGCGCAGGCGATGCAGCGGCGCCGGCCACCTTCGTTGCACGAGCCCCGGATCGCCGCGCTCTCTCCGGGCGCGATGTACCGCGTGATCGTCGAGGGCTACGGGTTGATGCCGTCGTACGCGGTGCTGCTCCCCACCGACGACCGCTGGGCCGTGATCGCCTACCTGCGCACGCTCGAGCTCGCCTGGCACGCGCAGCTCGCGGCGCTGCCCGCGCCGGTCCGCGACGATCTCGCGCGGAGGTTGCCATGAGCCGGCGCACGTTGATCCTCGTCGCGGCGGTGCTCGGCGTCGCCGGCGCGGTCGCGACCGGCATCGGCTTCGCGGTCGATCCGACGCAGGCCGCGTTCTCGTACCTCACCGCGTGGCTGTTCGCGTTCTCGATCGCGATCGGTGCCCTCGTCATGCTGATGATCGCGCACGCCACCGGCGCGCGCTGGTCGATCGTGCTGCGCCGGTTCTTCGAGGCGATCGTCGGCGCGCTGCCCGTGATCGCGATCTTGTTCGTGCCGATCGGCCTGTCGATCCACCGGCTGTACTCGTGGGTCGATCCCTCGCCCGCGCTGTCGCCCGACGCGCTCGCGAAGCTCGTCCACAAGGCGCCGTACCTCAACGTGCCGTTCTGGACGATCCGCGCGGTGGTCCTGCTGGTGGCGTGGAGCGTCGCCGGCGAGCTCCTGATCCGCTGGGCCACGCGGCTCCGCGATGACGAACCGCGCTTTCGCGCGCGGCTGGTCACGCTCTCGACTCCGGGGATGCCGGCCATGGGGCTCACGCTCACGGTCGCGGTGTTCGACTGGCTGATGTCGCTCACGCCGCTGTGGTACTCGACGATCTTCGGGCTGCTGTTCTGGTCCGGGGGCTTCCTCGCGGCGCTCTGCCTCGCGGCGGTGATCGCGCGTGGTGCACGCCGCGATCCCGAGGTCGCCGCGGCGGTGTCGCCGGACATCACCGGCGCGCTCGGCCGCATGATGTTCGCGTTCCTGGCGTTCTGGGCGTACATGGAGTTCTCGCAGGGCCTGATCATCTGGATCGCGAACAAGCCCGCCGAGGTCCCGTGGTACGTCGCGCGTGGCGCCGCGGCGTGGGGCGCCGTGTTCGCGATCCTGGTGATCGGCCACTTCGCGTTGCCGTTCTTCACGCTGCTGTCTCGGTCGCTCAAGCGTCGGGCGACCCCGCTCGCGCTCGTCGCGGGCTGGCTGCTCGTGATGCACTACATCGACGTGTACTGGCTCGTGATGCCGGTGCTACACGCGAACGTCGCGCTGCACTGGCTCGATCTCGCCGCGCCGTGCGGCGTGCTCGGGCTCACCGTCGCGATCGCCGCGGCGCGCACCCGCGCGCGACCTCCGCTACCGGTCGAAGACCCGCGGCTCGCCGTGGCGATCCAGTACAAGGCCCGTCCATCATGACCGCAGCTACCTCATCGACCTCGCCACGCGAGCCCGAGGGCCTGAGCGCGCGAAAGATCTGGATCGTGGGAGTCGCGACGGTCGCCTCGACGATCGCGCTCACCGGCGTGGCCTGGCTCCTGGTCCGCGTCCCCAACGGATCGCCGGCCGCGGCGCAGCCGTCCTCGCTCGTCCACGATCTGGTCGAGCACGCCACGGGCGGCGCCGACGCCAAGGCCACGGGCGAACGAGAGCTGGAGCGGTTTGGCTGGGTCGACCGCGGCGCCGGCGTCGTCCGGATCCCGATCGAGCAGGCGATCGATGCGGTGGTCTCCGATCCGGCGTTGATCGGCGGAGGGCCGAGATGAGAATCGACCACCGAGTCGCGATCAGGCGCGTCGCGCTGCTGCTCGTGCTCGCGGGCTCGTTCGCGCACGCCGACCCGAGCGCGCCACCGGCGCCCCCCGCACCCCCCGGATCGCCGGCGTGGGCCGAGGGCGCGGACGTCACCGAGCACCTCGGGGCGAAGCTGCCGCTCGATCTCGTGTTCACCGACTCGACCGGCGCGAAGGTCCCGCTGCGCTCGCTGTTCGACGGCGTCCACCCCGTGCTGCTCGTGCTCGCGTACTACGAGTGTCCGCAGCTGTGTAGCCTCGTGCTCGACGGCGCCGCGAACGCGATGCGCCAGCTCGACGGCTGGGGCTGGAAGCTCGGGCCGCGCTACCGGGTCGCGACGATCAGCTTCGATGCCCGCGAGAAGATCGGTCAGGCCGCGCGCAAGCAGACCACCGTACTCGCCACGCTCGGCCGCACCGACCGCACCGCGTGGCCGTTCCTGGTCGGCGACGAGGCGAGCATCGACGCGCTGACCGGCGCGCTCGGCTTCAAGTTCCTGCGCGATCCGCGCACCGGCATGCTCGCCCACACCGCGGTCGTGTTCGTGCTGTCGCCCGAGGGCATGATCTCGCGCTACCTCTACGGCACCGATTATCCGGCGCGCGATCTCAAGCTCGCGCTGCTCGAGGCGAGCGATGGCAAGACCGGCACGTTCGGCGACAAGATCCTGCTGCGCTGCTTCCACTACGACCCGGCGAGCCGGCGCTACGGGCTGTTCATCGCGCGGTTCATGAAGATCGGCGGCTTGCTGATCTTCGTGATCGCGGCATTCATGGTCTTCACGTTCGCGCGCCACGAACGCCGGCGCCCGAAGCCAGTGAGGCACGCCCCGTGAACGCGCTGCTCCATCACCTGCTGAACCTGCCGCCCCAGGCGTCGTCGGTCGCGCGCGAGATCGATACGCTGCACTACAGCGTCATCCTCATGACGTTCCTCGGTGTCGCGGTGGTCGCGGCGATCACCCTGTGGTTCATCGTGAAATTTCACCGCCGCACCGAAGTACCCGGGCTCACGCCGCGCGTGGTGTCGTCGGTGAAGCTCGAGATCTGTGTCGGTGGTGGGCTGCTCGCGATGTTCTGCATCTGGTGGGTCATCGGGTTCGCGCAATATCGTGATCTCCAGACGCCGCCCGCGAACGCGATCCCGATCTACGTGACCGCGAAGCAGTGGATGTGGAAGTTCGCCTATCCGGGCGGCCCGGCCTCCTCGGAGGTGCTCGTGGTGCCGGTCGGCACACCGGTCAAGTTGATCATGACCTCGCGCGATGTCATCCACGGCTTCTACGTCCCCGCGTTCCGGATCAAGCAAGATGTCGTGCCCGGGCGTGCGATCACGACCTGGTTCAACGCCATCGAGCCCGGCACGTACGACATCCTGTGCACGCAGTACTGCGGCACGCGGCACTCGTTCATGCGCGCGCAGGTCGTCGCGCTCCCACCCGCCGACTTCGCACGCTGGCTCGATGCGGCCAAGGGGCCGCTCGCGCTGCCGGGCGCCAAGGGCGAGGGCCAGGGCCTCGCCGCGCGCGGCCACGCGATCGCGGCCGAGCACGGCTGCCTGCGCTGTCACTCGGTCGATGGCACGCCGTTCATCGGTCCGACCTGGGCCGATGCGTTCGGCCGGCGGCGACCGCTCGAGGGAGGTGGATCCGTGCTCGTCGACGAAGCGTACCTCACCGAATCGATGATGGACCCGAACGCGAAGGTCGCGGCGGGGTTCAAGCCCGTGATGCCGTCGTACCAGGGGGTGATCGGGCCCGCGGAGACCTCCGCGCTGCTCGAGTACATCCGCTCGCTACGCGACCTCGAGCCGACCACACAGGTCCCGCCGCCGACCAGCTCGATCACGCTCCCCAGCGCTGGCGGCTCCGCTCGTGGCGGCTCCGGCGAGGGCCCTACCAATGGCCCCGCCAATAGCCCCGCCAGGGGCAGCGAAGGAGCGCGTGATGGCGGCATCTGAGCCCGATTACCTGCACGCGAAGGCGGGCATCCGCTCGTGGTTGCTGACCACCGACCACAAGCGGATCGCGATCATGTTCTTCGTCGCGACGACGGTCGCGATGATGCTCGGTGGCGCGTTCGCGATGGCGATGCGCACGAAGCTGCTCCTTCCCGGTCCGGGGATCATGGAGCCGATCACGTACAACCGGCTGTTCACGCTGCACGGCGTCGTGATGGTGTTCATGTTCATGGTCCCCGCGATCCCCGCGGTGTTCGGCAACTTCTTCCTGCCGATCATGCTCGGCGCGAAGGATCTCGCGTTCCCGCGGATCAACCTCGCGAGCTTCTACGTCTACATCCTCGGCGCGACGCTCGCGCTGTGGGGCATGGTCCACGGCGGCGCCGACACCGGGTGGACGTTCTACGCGCCGTACGCGACGGTGTCACCGACCGACGTCGCGCCGATCGCGATCGGCGTGTTCGTCCTCGGCGTGTCGTCGATCATGACCGGTCTCAACTTCATCGCGACGACCCACATGTTGCGTCGTGAAGGCCTGCGCTGGCACGGCATGCCAATCTTCGTGTGGACGCTGTACGCGACCAGCATCATCCAGGTGATCGCGACGCCGGTGCTCGGGCTCTCGGTGATCCTGGTCGCGCTCGACCACGTGCTCAAGATGGGCATGTTCGACCCCGCGCTCGGCGGCGACCCGGTGCTGTTCGAGCACCTGTTCTGGTTCTACTCGCACCCCGCGGTCTACATCATGATCCTGCCGGGGATGGGCGTCGTCGCCGAGATCATCCCGACGTTCGCGCACAAGAACCAGTTCTCGTACAAGGCGCTCGCGTACTCGTCGCTCGGCATCGCGTTCGTCGGCTTCTTGACGTGGGGCCACCACCTGTTCGTGGCCGGCATCTCGCAGCTCGACGCGGCCCTGTTCGGCCTGATGTCGATGTTCGTGGCGATCTTCTCGGCGATCAAGGTGTTCACCTGGGTCGGCACGCTGTATCGCGGCTCGATCTCGTTGAAGACCCCGCTGCTCTACATGTTCGCGTTCATCTATCTGTTCGTGTTCGGGGGCATGACCGGGATCGCGGTCGCCTCGACCTCGCTCGACGTCCACTGGCACGACACCTACTTCGTGATCGCACACTTCCACTTCATCATGATCGGCGGCACGCTGACCGCGTTCCTCGGCGCCACCCACTACTGGTTCCCGAAGATGTTCGGCCGGATGTATCCGGAGCGGCTCGGCGTGGTGTCCGCGGTGCTGGTGTTCGCCGGCTTCAACTTGACGTTCGTCCCGCAGTTCCTGCTCGGCAACGCGGGCATGCCACGGCGCTACGCGACGTATCCGGCGCGCTTTCACCTGCTCAACGTGGTGTCCACGATCGGTGCGTACACGCTGGGCGCGGCGCTGCTGTTGACGCTGACGTACCTCGTGATCTCGCTGTTCCGCGGCGAGCGCGCGCCCATGAATCCGTGGCACTCGCGGGCCTTCGAGTGGCGCACCCCGTCGCCACCTCCCGAGCACAACTTCATCAAGCCGTTCGATCCGGCGTACGGTCCGTACGCCTACGACGAGCCACCCGATCCGACGCTGGACGAGGCCGCATGAGCGCCGAGCTCGAGGTCCAGTACGACACCCTCGCCCGTCAGCACGCGACCGCACGGCTCGGGATGTGGCTGTTCCTCGCGAGCGAGTCGCTGCTGTTCGGCGGCCTGTTCGCCCTCTACGCGGCCTATCGCTTCATCTATCCGGCCGAGTTCCACGCCGCGGCCGCGCACGCGAACGTCGTGCTCGGCACGATCAACACGTATCTGTTGCTGACCTCGAGCCTCACGGTCGCGCTGGCGATCTACGAGACCAAGCACGCGCGCCGCCACCGCGCGTTGATCTTGCTCGCGATCACGATCGCGCTCGGGGTCACGTTCGAGATCCTCAAGGGGGTCGAGTACGGCCAGCACCTCGCGGAGGGCATCGCCCCCGGCGGCTACTACTCGTACGCGGCGCTGCCGGCCCACGGTGCCGTCCTGTACTTCACGCTGTACTACCTGATGACCGGCCTGCACGCGCTGCACGTGTTCGGCGGGTTGTGCGCGCTCGCGTGGCTATGGGTGCTGCTGTACCGCGGCCGGCTCACCCCCGATTCGCACCTCGCGCTCGAGCTCGGCGGACTGTACTGGCACCTCGTCGACCTCGTCTGGATCTTCTTGTGGCCGCTGATCTACCTGGTGAACTGATGACCAAGCCCGATCCCAGCGAAACCTCCGAACCCGATGGCCCGAGCGCCATGGGGTACGTCGTCGTATGGATCGTGCTGATCGTGCTCGCGACGGTCAGCCTGCTCGTCTCGCAGATGTACGGCGGCGGCGGGGGCAGCGGCGAGCTCGCGATCTCGCTCACGATCGCCGCGGTCAAGGCCGCGCTGGTCGCCGCGTTCTTCATGCACCTCGCGCGCGGCCGCGCGGTCCACAGCATGGTGTTCGCCGCCGCGATCGCGTTCTTCTTGTTGCTCGTGCTCGGCGTCATCGCCGATGTCGGGACCCGATCGATCGCGAGCGCCTACGTCGACGACGTCGGCAACTGAGCTACTGCCCCACGATGAACCGGCGCGTGCCGGTCGCGAGGTCGAAGACCTGGAGCGAGCCCCAGGTCTCGACCGCGACGAAGCTCTGCCGGAGGACGACGCCGGAGACCACGCTCGTGCGCGCCTTGACCGGGACCTCGAACCTGCGTGCACCGGTCGCGCGGTCGAACACCACGAGCTCGAACTGCTTGCCCCGCGCGTAGACGATCGCGACGTCGTGTTCGGAGATCGCGGGGGCACTGCCGGCGCGCAGCTTCATCGTCATCGGATCGTGGCCGGCGACCTCGGCCTTCCACAGCGCGTGTCCCCCGGGATCGAGCACCGCGATCATCGGCACGGGCGTGCCCGGTGAGCGCACGCCGATCGCGACGCGCGGCCCATCGCCCTGCGTATAGACCTCCTGGAGGGTCATGCCGGCCAGCTCGCCGTGCATCTCGGCGAGCACCTGTCGAGACAGGTTGGCGCGACACTCCGTGGCAGGCTCGAGTTTGCCGTCGGTCGCGCGCACGGTCCACACCTGCTTGTCCGCGGTACGCAGCGTCGGAGGCTCGCCGGGGTTGTTGAAGCAGAACGCCGCGACCACCTCCGGCGCGGTGATCTGCCAGCGCTTCACGCCGGTCGTGATCTCGTACGCCGCGAGGTGTGCGATGGGGTCGGCGACCAGCACGATCCCGCCGGCGCTGTTGTTCGCGATCGTGTCCTTGTAGACCGCGCTATAGCCGCCGAGTGACGCCGACCTCCACAGCCGGTGGCCATCCACGCCCGAGTAGGCGGCGAGGAACATCCGATCCCTGACGATGTTGCGGTCGAAGCCGATGAAGTCATCGACTCCATCGCCGTTGGCGTCGCCGAGCAAGAGGTGGTGACCCTCCCATTCGGTGGTCGTGTACGAGTGGTAGAGCACGCCGACCACGATCCCGGGCCCGAGCCCGATCCCGGCGATGATGGTCGCCGCGAGCAAGAGCTTGCCCTTGCGCGAGCGAACCTCGCGCGCGATCCGCACCGGTTCGTGGGGCAGCGCCTTCGGCAGCGGCTTCCGGATCTCGAGGATCGGCGTGCGGCGCTGCACGCGCGACTGCGTGCCGCAGTACGAGCACGCCACGATCGGCGCGTCGCCCGCGATGTCGAGCCGCGCTCCACACTCGGGGCACTTCACCTGCGTCGCTTCGGTCGTCGCCATGTCGGATCATCCACGAGTATCCACGAGAATCGACGAGTATCGACGACGCGGCGCGCGGAGTCTCGCCGCGAGCGTTCCGAGCACCGCGCGCACCCGAGCGGACGTACTCGGATGTGGGACACTAGATCATGGCATCCCGGATCGAAGACTACGCGTTGCTCGGGGACCTCGAGACCGCCGCGCTCGTCGCACGCGACGGCACGATCGACTGGATGTGCCTGCCGCGGTTCGACTCGGACGCGTGCTTCGCCGCGCTGCTCGGGGAGCGCGGCAACGGGCGCTGGACGCTCGGCCCGACCGCGACCGTGGTGTCGACGCACCGGCGCTACCGCGGCCCGTCGCTCGTGCTCGACACCGAGCTCTCGACCGCGACGGGGACCGTCGTGATCACCGACGCGATGCCGGTGCGCGACGAGGCCCCACGCGTGATCCGGATCGTGGAGTGCCGCGCCGGCACGGTCGAGATCGAGACCCGGCTCGCCGCGCGGTTCGGCTACGGCGACCACCGGCCGTGGGCCCGGCCCGAGGGCGCCGGCGCCGGACCCGCGGGGGACGCCCGGATCGAGATCACCTCGGCCCCCGATGCGCTCTCGTTATGGTGCGAGCGCCCGCTGGCGCTCGAGTCCGGCGACGCGGTCAGCCGGTTCACGCTACGCGCCGGCGAATCGGTCGCGTTCACCCTCGCGTGGCATCCCGCGCACGAGGCCGCGCCCGAGCGCGGCGATCCGCGCGCCGCGGTGGCGCGGACGGTCGCGTGGTGGCAAGCGTGGGCCGATCGCTGCACGTATCGTGGCCCGTGGCGCCACGAGGTGGTGCGCTCGCTCGTCACCCTCAAGGCGCTGACCTACGCGCCGACCGGCGGCATCGTCGCGGCGCCGACCACGTCGTTGCCCGAGCAGATCGGCGGCGTGCGCAACTGGGACTATCGCTACTGCTGGCTACGCGACACCACGCTGACGCTGACCGCGCTGCTCGATGCCGGCTATCACACCGAGGCGCGCGCGTTCGCGGGCTGGCTCGAGCGTGCCGCCCGCGGCGAGCCGGAGCGCGTACAGATCATGTACGCGGTGACCGGCGAGCCACGGCTCACCGAGATCGAGCTGCCCTGGCTGTCCGGCTACGAGGGCTCGAAGCCGGTGCGGATCGGCAACGCGGCCTCCGAGCAGCTCCAGCTCGATGTCTACGGCGAGCTCGCGGACTGCTTTCATCAGGCGCGTGTACGCGGCGTCGCGCTCGGCGCCGAGGTCTGGGCGTTCGAGCGCGTGCTCGTCGAGCACCTCGAGACCGTGTGGCAGCGCCCCGACCGCGGGATCTGGGAGGTCCGCGGCGACGAGCAGCCGTTCACGTTCTCCAAGATCATGGCGTGGGTCGCGTTCGAACGGATGATCAAGGACGCCGAGGCCGGCTCGCTCGATGGCCCGATCGAGCGCTGGAAGCGCGTCCGCGACCAGATCCACGCCGATGTCTGCGCGCACGGCTTCGACGCGAAGCGCGGCACGTTCACCCAGGTCTACGGCAAGCCCGCGCTCGACGCGTCGCTCCTGTTGATCGCGCAGCTCGGCTTTCTGCCGGCGAGCGATCCGCGGGTCGCGGGGACGGTCGCGGCGATCCGGGCGGACCTGCTCCACGACGGCCTGGTCCGGCGCTACGACACCACGGGCGAGCTCGACGGCCTGCCGCCCGGCGAGGGCGTGTTCCTCGCGTGCTCGTTCTGGCTCGCCGACGCGATGGACCTCGCGGGCGATCGCGAGGGAGCCCGGCGCTACTTCGAGCAGCTCCTCGCGCTGTGCAACGACGTCGGCCTGCTATCCGAGCAGTACGATCCACCGAGCCACCGGCTGGTCGGCAACTTCCCGCAGGCGTTCACCCACCTCGCGCTGATCCGCACCGCGATCCGCCTCGGCGCGGCCGCCTCGCCGACGCCCGACGAGCAGCCCGCGGTCGATCGATCGAAGGCCTGATCGCGGAGTGCTCGGCCGGGTTGCGTCGTCAGTCGAACACGACGCTCACCCGCTCCGGCGTGCGGTCGCGCACGTGGACGCGTTCGCTAGTGCAGATCCGCCGCGAACATGTACATCGCGGTGTCGATCTCGGCCTGGCGGAGCGCCGTGCCGATCGCGGCGTCGACGCCGGCATTGCCGCTCCAGCACGACGTGTGGTCGAAGTAATACTTCCCGATGTTCTGGCCGCACTGCGCCGAATACGCGTTCGCGAGCGCGTTCCACATCCCCGGCCACAGCGCGTTCGAGGCCCAAGCGGTGTCGAGCAGCACGGCATCGGCGGTGCCGGTCGGCGCGGTGGTCCAGTCGCCGCTGACGTAGCTATTCTGGACGTCGACCGCGCGGTTCTCGAGGTGCGAGTGCAGGTCGAGCGGCCAATCGGTGGCCGCGTAGTTCGCGGCGTGCATCGGCTGGGTGATATCGGTCGCGTAGTGCAGCGCGAGCCCGAGCTCGTAGCAGCCTCCCGAGACGTCGTTCGCCGCGAGCTTGGTGCGCGCGTTCGCGAGATGCGTGTGCGCCTCGTCGTAGGCGACCGGGCTGGTGTTGCCGAGGTAGTTCGTGCCGGTCGCGGGATCGTAGAAGTGCGACGACCACGTGAACCAGTTGTTGTAGGCGGTCTTGTGGTCCGCGTCGTTGAGCGCGAGCTGCCATCGAGACCGGCAGGTCGCATTCGTGAGCCGCGCGTACGCGCTGGCGGCCTTGGGCAGCGATAGGTGCTTCGCGAGGATCGCGATCGAGCGATTGACGATGAACAGGTGCGTGCTCTTGCCCTCGTTGGTCGCGCTGCCGGATTCCCAGTACGGCGCCTTCGGGGCGGCGGAGTCCGGCGGTGCCGGCTCCTCGGCGACCGCACAGCCGGAGCCGATCGGGAGGCCGACCAGGAGCAGGAGCGGGACCATTCCAAGGTTGCGCATGGCCGCCTCGGTAGCATCCCCGCACCGCTGGTAGGTGCGATTCGCCCTGGCAGCTCCTCGCCGGCTGCGCCCCGCGATTGCGCACGGACGTGCGCAGCGCAGCCGATCGGCCGTAACCCGCGGTCAATCGAGCGGAAATGCGATCGTCGTGATCAGCGCGTTCTCGGCCTGGCGCGAGTCGAGCCGCGTGAACTGCACGATGATCGGCACGTCGGACTCGATCACGCTCGCATAGTCGGTCGCGACCGGCACGGCCGCGGGCTCGGTCAGATCGTTGAACCGCAGGTGCTTGGTGCGCCGCGCGCCGACCGTGACGCGATACGGCCCGACCGGATCGCGATCGCTGAAGTACAGCGTGAGCTCGACGTGCGCGTCGGCATCGCCGGTGTTGAGGATGCACGCGGTCTCGTGGCTGGTGAACAGGTGCTCCGGGCCGTGGCTCCAGCCCGGGATGTAGCCCTCGGCGATCGCCCAGCGCTTCTTGCCGAGCGCGGTCATCGCCGCACCAGCCGGGTGACCCCGAGCGCGAGGCCGGTGACCACGGCGGCGCCCGCGAGCCCGATGATCGCCTGGATCCCCGCGGCGCCCAGCACCGTGGCCGCCCGCGCGATCATGTCGCTCGACCGCGCCTTGGCGTCGAACCGGCCGTGCGCGCCGGGATCGCCGGGCACCGGCAAGAACAGATTGGCCGGCGCGTGCGGGTTGGGGCCGCCGGTCAGCTGACCGGAGTAGCCGTGCGTCGCGAGGTAGCGATCGGCGGTGCCGGGCGCGAGCTTGTCGCCCACGATCGCCTTGATCGAGGGCCAGCCGAGATAGACCTCGCGGCGCGGTCGCAGTGACACCGCGTGCAGCGCGCGCGCGATGACCTCGGGCTGGAAGATCGGCGGTACCGGGCCGAGCGCATGATCCATCTTGTTCACGCACCAGTCGAACTGCGGCGTGTTGACCGCGGGGAGCTGGACCATGCACAGCTCGATCGGCATGCCGTCGTGCAACAGCTCGCTGCGCAGCGAATCGGTGAAGCCGTGGATCGCGTGCTTGGCGCCGCAGTACGCGGACTGCAACGGGATCGAGCGTACCGCGAGCGCCGAGCCGACCTGGATGATCGTGCCGCGCCGGCGCGGGCGCATCACCCGCAGCGCCGCCTGGGTGCCCCACACGAACCCGTGGTAGCAGACGTCGGTCACGCGCTGGTACTCCGCCGGCGTCAGGTCGTCGACCGGCGCGACGACCGTGGTCATCGCGCAGTTGATCCAGACGTCGATGGGGCCGAGCTCGGCCTCGACGCGGGTCGCCGCGGCCTCGACCTGCGCGGCGTCCGCGACGTCGGTCGAGATGCCGAGGCCGTGGACCCCATGACGTTCGATCTCGGCGACGGTCGCATCGAGGCGGCCTTGATCCCGTGCGAGCACGGCGACGTGGTCGCCCTCGCTCGCGAACTTTTCGGCGGTGGCCCGCCCGACGCCGGCCGTACCCCCGGTGATGACGATGACTCGGTTCATGACCCTCACCTTTGCAAACGTTGGTCCGCGGATGCCACGAGCCATCGCACAGGCGTGCGCGAGCGCGCGTTCGAGCGGGTGTCGCGCACCGCGTGCGGTACCAATTCAGGCATATCAACTGCAGTGCGTCATGACATGGCGCAGACCGTCAGCGATCACATCATCCAGCGACTGTATGCGTGGGGCGTTCGGACCATCTTTGGATATCCCGGCGACGGCATCAGCGGATTGATCGGCGCGCTCGGCCGCTGCGAGGGCCGGATCCGGTTCATCCAGACCCGCCATGAAGAGATCGCGGCGTTCATGGCGTGCGCGCACGCGAAGTTCACCGGCGAGATCGGCGTCTGCATGGCGACCTCGGGCCCAGGAGCGATCCACCTGCTCAACGGGCTCTACGACGCCGCGATGGATCACCAGCCCGTCGTCGCGATCGTGGGTCAAGCTGCCCGCACCGCGATGGGCGCGGACTACCAGCAGGAGGTCGATCTGATCTCTCTGTTCAAGGACGTCGCGCACCACTACGTCCACGAGTGCAACCACCCGGCGGCCGCGCGCCACCAGATCGATCGCGCGATGCGGATCGCGTTCGCGGAGCGCTGCGTGACCGCCGTGATCATCCCGAACGACGTCCAGGAGCTCGACGGTGTCGAGGCGCCGCCGCGGGAGCACAACACGACGCTCACCGGGATCGGCTACCACCGCGGCATCGTGATGCCGAACGACATCGATCTGCGCGCGGCCGCGGACATCCTGAATGCCGGCGAGAAGGTCGCGATCCTCGTCGGCGCGGGCGCCCTCGCCGCGTCGCAGGAGGTCATGGACGTCGCGGAGCTACTCGGCGCCGGCGTCGCGAAGGCGCTGCTCGGCAAGGCGGTCGTCGCCGATGCGCTGCCGTACGTGACCGGCTCGATCGGCCTGCTCGGCACCGAGCCGAGCGACAAGATGATGAAGGAGTGCGACACCCTGCTGATGATCGGGTCGAGCTTCCCGTACGTCGAGTTCTTGCCCGAAGAGGGCCAGGCCCGCGGCGTCCAGATCGATATCTCGCCGCGCATGTTGTCGCTGCGCTATCCGATGGAGGCGAGCCTGCACGGCGATGCGGTGCAGACCCTGCGCGCCCTGATCCCGCTGTTGAAGCGCAAGGAAGACCGCGGCTGGCGCGCGGACATCGAGAGCTGGGTCAAGGACTGGTGGAAGATGATGGAGGCGCGCGCGATGGCATCGGCCAAGCCGATCAACCCGCAGCGGGTGTTCTGGGAGATGTCGCCGCTGCTGCCCGATCGCGCGATCCTCATGGCCGACTCCGGATCGTGCGCGAGCTGGTTCGCGCGCGATCTCAAGATCCGCCCCGGCATGATGGCGTCGCTGTCCGGCAACCTCGCGACGATGGGGCCGGCGATGCCGTACGCGCTCGCGGCCAAGTTCGCGCACCCCGATCGACCGGTGATCGCCGCGGTCGGCGACGGTGCGATGCAGATGATCGGCAACAGCGTGCTGGTCACGATGGCGGCGCACTACAAGGAGTGGGCCGATCGGCGCGTCGTGATCCTCGTGCTCAACAACGGCGATCTCAACCAGGTCACGTGGGAGCAGCGCGTGATGGTCGGTGACCCGAGGTTCGCGTCGTCGCAGGATCTGCCGAAGTTTCCGTACGCGCGCTACGCGAAGTTGCTCGGGCTGCACGGCATCGAGGTCGACAACCCCGATCGGATCAAGGAGGCGCTGACGTCCGCGTTGAGCGCAGATCGCCCGGTGGTGGTCGAGTGCCACGTCGATCCCGAGGTCCCGCCGCTGCCGCCGCACATCACGTTCAAGCAGGCGAAGAACTTCGCGTCGTCGATCGCGCACGGCGATTCGCACCGCTGGCGGATGATCGATCAGGCCGCGAAGCAAACCTGGGCCGGGATCAAGGCCAAGTCGTGACCGCGCCGAGCGCGGAGCCGGCTGCGCCGGATCGCGCAGCCCCGCAGGCGGCGGTGAAGATCGAGCGGCTCGGCGTCCGCGTTTGCACGCTGGCGACCGAGCACGGCCCGGAGTCCGACGGCACCGCCGTATGGGATGCCACGACCATGGTGATCGTCGAGCCGCGCGCCGGTGGCCTCACCGGCCTCGGCTATTCGTACATCGCGGGCGCGGCCGCCGGCGTGGTGCGCGACCTGCTCGCACCGGCGG
>JBDTEH010000313.1:0-39760 GCA_039922635.1 Kofleriaceae bacterium
AGCCACGCGCCGACGCCCATCGCCGACAGGTACAACCCGATCACCAGCGAGAACTGCGTGACCGAATCGCCGAGCAGGTAACTGCCCAGCGTACCCGCGAGGAGCTCGTAGACCAGGCCGCAGATCGCGACGACGAACACGTTGAGATACAACGCGTTCGCGTGGATCGCCGCGGGGCTGCGATCAACCGTGGATGGCGGCGGCGATGATGAGGGCGATACCAATCATGACTCCCGCGATGATCACGCCGAGCGCGACGTTCTGGTCTTCCTCGATCTCTTTCTTCATCGAGAACGGCGCGACCATCTTGATGATCCAGAACGCGATCCCGAACACGGCCAGGCCGATGCCCGCGAACACCGCCGACGACACCACTGCATCGCTCATATCCGAAAGCTTCATCACTTACCTCCGTGGTAGCCGCTGTGCCAGAAGTGATAGGACCGATAGCCGCCGGGCGACGCGCGCACGGACTTGGGAACCTCTTCGCGGTCGGGTGCGCCGAGCTCGCGCTGGCTGTACGCGAGCGCACCGTAGCCACCGACCACGAGCGTCGAGAACACGATCAGGATCATCGCGATCGCCGGACGCTTCGCGCGCGGCACGGCCGGACGATCGGGTGGACGATCGGGTGGACGATCGGGTGGACGCGTGGGGAGGCTCGATTCAGTCATCGCTGGATTGTCCGAAGGCCTTGAGGATGTACCCGATCGCGACGAACACGCCGACGAATGCGAGGATCAACAGCGCGACCGGCGTCACCGGCGGTTTCCCCGCGTTCGAGTTCTCCCACCGCTTCTTCTCGTGGAAGTACGAGATCAGGCCGACGAAGAACAGCGGCACGCCGAGCACGAGCATCGCCAAGCCCAGCCAGCGGCCGCGGAACACGCCCTGCTCGACCTTGACGGTGATCGGCATCAGCCCGGCCGAGCCGTGCTGGGCCTCGAGCCGCAGCACGTAGGTCCCCTCGGGCTGCGGACCGAACACGGTCGACGACGTGCGCGTGCCCTCGGACCACGCCTCGCCATCGTCGACCCCGGCGTAGTACTCCATGTTGGCCTCGCCGCTGACCACGGTGCCCGTCGCTTCGTCGACGAGATCCGCGGCGATGTACACCCAGTCGTTGCTGAGGGTCGGTGCCGCGAACGCGATCTTGATATTGCGACCGGCGTCGATCTGGATCGGATCGCTGAAGAACACGCTGTCGGCCGGCGCGGTCGTGACCTCCGAGGCTGCGCCCGAGCCCGAGCCCGCCCCCAAGCCCGCCCCCGAGCCCGAGCCCGAGCCCGCCGCGAGCTGCTCGTGGGTCGGCAGCTTGCACCGGCCATCGAGCGCCTGGTGCATCATGTCGGTCGAGGTCTTGCATCCGGCGACGAGCGCGTCCCGGTCGCTCGCGATGAACGTCGCGTCAAACACCGCCTGGTAGGCTTCGTGCTGCGCGGCGGCGAGCTTGTCGCACCCGAGCGACGCGTCGTAGACCGCCTTGAACTCGACGCACTCGGGGACCGTCTCCGGGGCGACCCACACGCTGACCACGGGCGTGGACTGGGCCTGGGCGGCGGCAGCCGACGACGGCCCCGGTCCACCGCCGAGCGACACGCTCTTGTAGAACTTCTGGTCGTCGCGCGCGGCCATCGCGAACACCAGGCCGAGCACGATCAGCGCCATGAACGCGAGCGCCATCACGGTGGAGGCGGCCCGCCACGCGTCGGGCTGGTTCGGGGCGATGCCCGTCGGCGAGGCGAGCTGGAGCTCGGCATCGGCTTTGGCGTCGGCGAACGCGTGCTCGACCTCGCGCACGGTCAGGTACGTCGACAGCGAGTCGGTCGCCTCGGTCGCCGAGGTCTCGCGCGAGATCATCGCCGGCGGGGCGATGGAGTCCTCGCCCTCGACGGTCTCGCCCTCGCGGACCTGCCAGTAGAACTCGCCGAGCACCTGATCGACGCGCAGCTTCGCCTGCTGGTAGCGCGCGAAGCTGATGCCATCGTAGCGCACGCCCTTGACCGTGGCCTCGACGGCACCGGTCGCGATCGGCTGGACGTAGCTCCAGTGCCCGTCGCTCTGGACGAGCCAGCGGAACCCGACGCCCGGCGCGTACAACAGATACTCGTCGAACGGCCACCACGTGCCCTCGACCAGCGCGCTGCGCTGGACGAACCCGATCACGGTCAACGGGCCCTCGCTGAACGTGCCGACCTTGCCGAGCGGGATCGCCGGCTGCGCCTTCTGCGCGAGCTTGCCGAGGATCGCGAGCGCACCGCTGGTGGTATCGAGCAGCGTGTTGCAGTAGCCGCACACGGCGCGCAGCGATTCGCCCGGCGCGCGCAGCTCGATCGGAGCGTTGCACACCGGGCACGCGAGCCGCTGCGACTTGATCTCGCCGCCGGCCGGCGGGCCGACCTCGCCCCCGGTGAGGTGGAGATCGCCGACGTTGACCTGCTGGCCGACGTAGAGCTTCGGCGGGGTCTCGGCGTCGCCGAAATCGATCGTCGCGAACGTGCCCTGGCCGTCCGACAGATCGGCGTAGCGGAACGTCTCGTTCGGCACGAGCTTGAACGGCAGCTCGCCGCGCGCGGTGACGTACGTCGCGCTGGTCACCTCGCCGACGGTCATCGCCCTGGTCGTGCCGCGATACGGCACGTCGACGCGCTGGCCGACCGCGAGCTCGGTCGGTGCGGCGAGCCACGGCTCCTCGAACGTGAGGTAGTAGCGGCCCTGCGCCTCGGCGAGCCAGCCCCACAGGCCGCCGTCGAGCTTCGCGTACCACTCCTGCCACAGCCCGCCGGCCTCGTGCCGGATCTGCGCCATGCCGACCAGCAGGAAGCTGACGCTGCCGTGATGGCCCTCGGCGAACAGCGCGAGCGGCGACTCCATCGGCACCAGGTCCGCGACCTTGCCGAGCGACTCGACGCTGCGGTCGGTGCGCAGCACCGCGTTGTGACAGCTCGCGCACACCCGCACGAACGAGTCGTCATACCGAAACTCGATCGGTGCGCCGCAATTCGGGCACGTCGTCCTCAACTCACGTCGTCCTCACGTCACGTCGTCCTCACCTCACCTCGGCCGCAGCGTACCTGTTCCCCACCGCGCGGTCACGCGCGCGGCGGGATCACCGGACCCGCGCCTAGCGCGGGCCGGCATCCGCGACCATCGCGGTCGCCAGGTTGTTCGCGGTCAGCGCGGCCGACGCGGTCGGGTTGCCCTTCTTGAAGTAGCCGTTGCTGACGTCGCCCGTCGCGGTGCCCAGGTGGTCGATGTCGGTGCCGTTGTCGAACCAGTTGTTATAGGTCAGGTCGACCTGACCGGCGTAGAGCATGATCCCGTACGACGCGGTCGACACGTTGGAGTGGCTGATCGTGAGGTTCAGCGGCGCCGATCCGGCGAAGTGCATGTCGCAGTGGGTGGTATCGGTCTGGCCCTCCGGCACGCCGAGCCACGAGTACTGCATGTCGATCGTGCCGCCGCTCGCGACCAGCAGGTCGACCGCGTTGCCGGCGTTCGAGAGCTCGCTGTCGCGCGCCATCACCTTGCCGGTGCCGCTGATCGAGAACGCGCCGCCGGTCTGCTGCACGTAGGTCAGGTTCAACGTGCCCGACGCCACGGTCCACGACCGCCAGTACTTGTTGCCGGTCGCCGGGCCGATCGTGACGACGTTGCCCTTCGCGCCGTTGACCGTGACCGTGCCATCGACCTTGATGCCGGCGGCCGCGTCGAGCTGGATCACCGAGCCCGGATCGACCGTGAGCGTGACGCCGGTGGCGACCGTGATCGCGGTATGGACCTTGACGAGGCCGGTCCAGGTCGTGTCCGCGGTGACGTCCGAGCTGACGTCGGTGGTCATCGCCGGGAGGGTCGCGTCGGCCTGGGGGCCGGTATCGTCGCCGGCGCCGGCGGTGGACTTCTGGCACGCACCCACCAGCGACACCACGAACATCACGACGACAAGGCGCTTCATGCAGGAGATAGTATCATCTGGCCCGTGTTCTCCACGACGTTCCTGGGTCACCAGGGCTGGATGGTCCAGACCCCCAAGGCCGCGATCCTCGTCGATCCGCTGCTATGCGAGGACTTCGGCCAGGCCCACGAGCTCGGCTATCGGGTCTACCCGCCGCGCCGGTGGACGCCCGAGGCGATGCCGGCGCTCGACGCGGTGATCCTCAGCCACGAGCACGACGATCACTTCGATCTCCCATCGCTCGCGAAGCTCGAGCGCACGATCCCGATCTATCTCTCGGCGCGGTCGTCGATCGCGGCGCACGGCATCCTCGCGGAGATGGGCTTCACGGTCCGGCCGTTCGTGCCCGGGGCATCGCTGGTGTTCGGCGACCTCGAGGTCACCGCGTTCACCGGCGATCACACGTCGATCGATTGCGGTGACGAATGGGACACGTTGCCGTTCCTCGCGCGGTCGACCGAGGGCCACGGCTCGTTCTTCTCGATGGTCGACATCACGATCACGGCCGCGCATGTCGAGTGGGCCGCGGCCAAGGCGCTGCGGCCCGGCATCATCAGCTGGACCAACAACGCGATGGACTGGAGTCACATGGCGGACTACCTGGCCGAGCGCGTCGAGGGCACCCAGCAGTGCTTCGTGAGCTGGGGGGTCGGCCACAAGTTGATCACCTCGATCTGGGGCACACCGGCGGCGATGGTGATGTGCGCGGGAGGGTTCTCGTTCGCGGGCGAGCGGACGTGGCTCGATCGCCGGGTGTTCTGCGTCGACAACGATCAGGTCGTCGCGAACATGACGAAGCTGTATCCGAAGGAGAAGTTCTTCGCCGGGATCCCGGGCCAGACCTTCGTGATGAAGGCGAACAAGCTAGCCGCGGTCGAGCCCACCACGCCGTGGCTCGCGACCGAGCCGCGCGAGACCTGGCCCTCGCGCGCGAAGGCCGCCGTCGCCGTTCCGGACTTTACGCCCGCGACCGGGCGGCGCGCGCTCGCGGACGGCGAGCTCGACCGGCTCGCGGCACAACTCGACGAGCTCGCCGGCTCGCTGGTCGGCGGCGGCACGTTCCGCAGCTTGCACTCGCTGCTCGCGACCGAGTGCGGGGATCGGCTGCCGACGTTCGCGATCGTGGTGCGCGACGGCGACCAGCGCCGCGCCTTCGAGTACCGCCCGACCGAGTGCCGGTTCGTCGCGACGACCCGGCCGGACTCCGCGTACCTCGCCGGCATCGAGGTGTGGGCGAGCGATCTGGTCGCGGTGCTCGCCGGTGCGCTCGGCCCGATCGCGCTGACCTTCGGCCGCGCGCGCCTGTGGAACGCGCTGCCCGCGCGGTTCTCGTTCGAGATCTTTCCCGAGCTCCACCGCGTCAGCCATCCGCTGCGCCGGCCCGCGGCGTACGCGAAGACCTACGAGCGGCTGTGGGCCGCCGCGCGCGCGACCGCGCCGGTGTTCAGGCGGCGCTAGCCAAGCTACCCAAGCTAGTAGAAGAAGTGGTTACCGCACACGGTCGCGCGATAACTCGTCGCCGTGCTGCCCGCGAAGTTACCGACCCACAGCCAGTACTTCGTGCTCGGCTTGACCGCGAACATCGCGAGCTCGGGGCCGGTCTCGCTCGACAGGTTGCTCGCGACCACCGGCTTCATCGAGTCGGCCTCGAAGATCACGTAGTCGACATCCGAGGTCGTGCTTGGCCACGTCACGCGCACCGCGAGCTCGTTGGTGTTGCCGTCGGTCGTGAACTCGTAGGTGTCGCGATCGAGGTACTGATCGGTGCGCGCCGTATCGTCGAGCATGCCCGCGATCGAGTACGCGTGACCGGCATCGATGCCGATCGACGTCACCTCGGGCGCGGTCCCGGTCATCGCGGTGAACGACGGATCCTTCGTGAAGTCGACCCCGACGGTGTCGTTCGCGCCGGCGGTGTCATTGGCCTCGGTGTAGGTCGCCTTGTCGGTGGTCTCGTCGCACGCCGGCATCGTGGCGAACCGCACGCGATAGGCGATCGGGTCGCCCTGGAGCGAGCCCGGCGCATCGGCCGAGACGACCATGTCGTAGTCCGCCGGCGGTAACGTGATGATGAACGCGCCGTGATCGGCGAGCGTCGGATCGTAGGTCGCGAGGCCGACGAGCTGGGGCTGCGCGTCGAGCGACCAGAACCGGATCGTCACGCCGGTCAGCACGGCGACGCCGTCGCCGGGGATCACGTCGATCAGCACCGGCAGCACCGGCAGCACCGGCAGCACCGGCGTCGCGGCGCTCACGGTGACCCGATAGCGATCGTCGTCCGCCGACCGGAGCGTCGGCGTGAAGTGATCTGGATCGAAGTTGCCGCACACCTCGTGCGCGCGACCGTCGAGGGTGAGCCCGGTCATCTCGGAGGTCACGTCGTTCGTGGCGTCCGAGGCTTCGGTGTACGAGCACGGCGAGCCGTTGTCACCGCAGCCGATCGCGAGCGAGAGCATCAATAGCAGGTGCGTGCGAATGCGCGTACCGTACATCGGATTCGTTGTAGAGTCGCAGCCGCGGATGTCGAGACACGCCCTCTGGATCGTCTATTTGGTCGGTTGCATGGACGCGGCGAGCTCGGCTCCGTCGGTGGAGAACGGCCCGCGCTATGTCGCCGACATGCCCCCGATGGCTCGCACGTGGCGCCCGCTCGAGCACGCCGCACCGCTGTCGCCGTCACCGGGCCAACTGATGACGGACGGGACTGTGATCTTTGCCGACTCGAATGGCAATCAGTGGTGGAAGCTGACACCCGACGAGTTCGGCGGCTACGAGCACGGCACCTGGTCACAGATCCACGACAGCCCGACCGACTACGCACCGCTGTACTTCGCCTCCGCCACGCTGCCGGATGGCCGGCTGATCGTCGAGGGTGGCGAGTATTTGTTCGGTCAGGAGGCGTGGACCACGAAGGGCGCGATCTACGATCCGATCGCGGACGCCTGGAAGGCGATGGCGCCGCCGGCGATCTTCAACCAGACCATCGGCGACGCCTCGAGCATCGTGCTCGACGACGGCACGTTCTTGCTCACCGATTGCTGCACGACCAAGGGGATGGCGTTGCTCGATCCGGTCAGCCTGACCTGGACCGCGCCGGTCGGCGACGGCAAGGCCGACATCCACGACGAGGAGAGCTGGGCGAAGCTGTGGGATGGGCGAATCGTGACCACGGACGCGAACCTGCCGAACGACCTCACCCACTCCGAGATCTACGATCCTGCGACGAAGCTGTGGACCTCGGCCGGCGAGGTCCCGGTCAAGCTCGCCGATACCACGTCGACCGGCGGCGGCTCCCACGAGGTCGGCCCCGAGATGCTGCGCCCCGACGGCAACATCGTCGCGATCGGCGCGACCGGCCACAACGCGCTGTTCGATACCGCGACGCTGACGTGGAGCGCCCTGCCCGACTTGCCGGCGCCGCCGGCCTCCGCCGGCGCGTACGACGTCGCGGACGGCCCGGGCGCGACGTTGCCGAACGGCGACATGCTGATCGCCGCGAGCCCCGGCGTGTTCAACAATCCGACCCACTGGTACGAGCTCCACGACACCACGTTCACGCTGCTCGCGAACGAGCCGATGAACGCCCCCGGCAACTCGTCGTACAACAACTTCTTGCTGGTGTTGCCGACCGGCGAGATCCTGTTGAGCGACTTCTCGAACCGGATCGAGCTGTACACGCCGGCACCCGGCGTACCCGCGAACGCGATCCCCGAGATCCTCGACGCTCCGACCCTGATCGGCACCACCCCGGAGCCATCGACCGCGCCGATGCTCACCCTGTATCGCGGCCGGTCCTACACCGTCCCGGTCCACCGGATGAACGGCATCACGCAGGGTGCCTACTACGGCGACGACGCCCAGTCGTCGACCAACTTCCCGATCATCAAGGTCACCAACACGACCACGCTGCACGCGAAGTACTGCCGGACCTACGCCCACTCCGATCGGTCGATCTCGCCCGACGAGGTCGGCACCACGACGCTCGATATCCCGGCCGGCCTCGAGCCCGGGCTGTCGCAGCTGGTCGTGATCGCGAACGGCATCTCGTCGGCGCCGATGACGGTCAACGTCAAGTAGGCGCGGATATGCCAAGCTGAGGGGAGTGACGGCGAATCCGTTCCTCGCCCGCAAGCAGCGCCCCCTCGTGGTCGGGCATCGCGGCGTGCCGCGCTTGCACCCGGAGAACACGCTCGCCGGGTTTCGTCGCGCGGTCGAGCTCGGGGTCCCGGCGATCGAGCTCGACGTCCGGCTCACCCGAGACGGCCAGGCAGTCGTGTTCCACGATCCGGATCTGCATCGCCTCACCGGGACCGCGCGCAACGTCAGCGACCTGACCTGGGACGAGCTCTCGAAGCTGCGGATCCGCACCGCGGTGCGGATGGGCCTCGATTGCCACGGCGACGCGGTGGTCCAGCACTACGAGCGCGCCGAGCGGATCCCGCTGTTCGCCGAGGTCCTCGCCGAGGTCGCGAGCCGCGTCGTGATCAACGTCGAGCTCAAGCTCGATGCTCAGCGCTGGTGGCCGATCGAGATCGGCGCGGTCGCCGCGCGCATCATCCGCGAGGCCGGCGTCGAGGACCGCGTGATCGTGACCTCGTTCGACCTCCGCAAGCTGCGCGAGGCCAAGCGCCGCCATCCCGGGCTCGCGCTCGGGTTCTGCTTCGACGACACGATGCTGAACTTCGCGAGCGGCCTGCTCGATCGGCTGCCGCCCGTGAAGGCCCGGCTCGGCGTTCACGATCACCACCCGCACGATCACGCGCGCCGCCTGCTCAACCGGATCCTCGATTCGCACGTCGTCGCGCGCTTCCTCGATGCGCGCGTGGTCGGCGCGGATCACACGCTGGTCGGAGCCGACACGGTCGCGATGTTGCACGAGCGCGGCGTCGCGATCGGCACCCACACGTTGTTCCCGATCGGCTCGTCGACCGGCAAGCCGCTCGCGGCGAGCGCGTCGACCGAGCGCGAGGTCGCGCGGCTGGTCGCGCTCGGGGTCGATTGGATCGAGAGCGATGACCCCGAGCGCCTGCTCGCGGTCATGGAGCGCGGGTCTCGGTGAGCACCCGGACCGTGTCCAGCGGCACCGCGCCGAAGCCCGCGATCATCACGATGCTCGCCGACTGCTGAGCTTCGACGACGCCGGCCTCCCAGCGCGACGAGGTCACCGCCTCGTACTCCGACTCCGGCCACTTCGCGTCCGAGGTCTCGTTCGAGAACCAGATCACCGGCGTGCCGGACGCGAGCTGCGCGCGGTCCACGACGTGGGTCTTGTAGAGCTTGACCGGATCGTCGGCCGGCTCGCCACGCCACGTCCACCACTTGGTCTCGAACTCGAACACCGGCACCGCGCGGAACTGCTTGCCCGCCTCGATCCGGTTGACCGAGAACCAGATCCCGTCGCGCAGGCAGTGATCGTGGGCGGCATCGCACGTCATGCCGCGACCCATGTAGACCGGGCCGCCGGGACCGTGGACCCGGCCGTCGTCGCCGCGCGCCGCCGGGCTGCCGTCGCCACCGGCCACGTGCTCGCGCTTCGCGCTGCCGTCGCCGCTGCCGGTGGCGCTGGCGCTGGCGGTGCCGGTGGCGGTGGCGCTGCCGGCGGCGCTGTCAGCTTCGACGGCCGGTGCATGGTCCTTGATCACCGTGACCGAATGCCCGGACTTCGGCGGTTCGTTCGATCCGACCGGTTCCGGATCGGGCTCGTGCTGCTTCCTGAGCTTGTCACAGCTCGCGACCACGGCGATCGCGCACGCGAGCACCACCTTCATCCGACGCATGACGGCATCGTAGCCGAATCGGGCGCTGTGCCGGTCACGACCGGAACCCGATCCGCGCATGGGGCCCATCGCAGAACCGCTTGTTGCGCGAACCGCCGCACCGTCGTGCACCTGCCTCCCCGGCATGGCCGAGGGGCATCACCGCTTCGCGCCGGCCTCCTTGAGCTCGACCACGCGCACGATCAGGTGCAGCTCGAAATCCGGGATCGGTAGCGGCGTCAGCCACAGCACCAGCTCGAGCGGCGGCTTGTCGGCCCCGCGATAGACCTTGGCGCGCCGCTCGGTCGGCTTGCCGCTGGTGTGGCAGATGCGCAGCGCGCGGGCCAGCCCGGGCACGAACGTGTTGAGCGCCGTCTCGTCGATCGAGATGCCGTCCATCGGCTTCTGCCAGTCGTGACCGACGAGCTTCGCGAACGCGCGGTTCGCGAACGCGAGCACGCCGTCGACCGAGACCACGGCTTGCGGCAAGCGCGAGCGATCGAACGCCTGCACGATCATCGCTTCGCGCGATCGCTCGACCGCGATCGTGCCGCTGCTGCCGCGCGCCCTGCGCCGGCCCATGTCGAGCATGTCCATCACGGTGTTGAGCTCGTAGCGAAACGCCGCCGCGCTGCCGTGACGCGCGGCCGGATCCTTCGCCATCGCGCGAGAGATCAGCTTCTCGAGGGTCTCGTCGATCGCGTCCTTGCGGATCTCGCCGATCGCGACGGTCTCGTTGTGGACGTGCGCCATCAGGATCTCGACGACGCTCTTGCCGTCGTGCGGCAACGCGCCGGTCAACAACAGATATCCGAGCACACCGAGCGCGTAGATGTCGCTCGACATGCTCGGCGGTCCACCGGCACAGCGCTCCGGCGCGAGGTAGTGCGGGCTGCCGCTGATCAGCCCGTCTTCTTCGGTTTGATCCGCGCCGCGCGCGAGCCCGAAGTCGAGCAGCCGCACGACCCGCCGGCGCCGCGTGTCCGCGGTGTGCTCGGCCTCCGACGTCAGCATGATGTTGTCGGCCTTGACGTCGCCGTGAATGATGCCGCGCTTGTGGATGTGGTCGAGTGCGTCCGCGACCTGCGCGAGCACGTCGAGCGCGCGCCGCGGCGACATCGGCAACTGCCCGTCCATCACGAGCGACTCGCCCTCGACCAGCTCCATCACCATGTACGCGCCGAACTGCTCGTCCTCGCCGTAGTCGACGACCGAGACGATGTTCGGGTGCGAGATCTCGCTGGCGAGCTTCGCCTCCTGGTTGAAGCGTTGCCGCGCGACATGATCGGTCGCGAACGTCGGCGAGATGATCTTCAGCGCGAACGCTTTGCCGAGTTGCAGGTGACGGGCGCGGTACACCTGCCCCATCCCCCCCTCGCCCAAGCGTCCATCCAACGCGTAGCGGCCACCCACCGTCTCCATCGTGTCAGCAAGCTTACGCCAGCTGCGCGACGCGGTACCAGTGAAATCCTGATGCTCAATCCGGAGTATTGCGCATGAAATCGGCGACTTCGACGAAGCGGGCATCCAAATAGTTTCGGACCGGCCCGGTGATCTGCACCTCATTCATCGCCTGATCCATGCAACGCAACCAGGCATCGCGCATCGCCAGGTCGACCTGGACGCGAGCGTGGCGCATCCGCAGCCGCGGGTGGCCGTGCTGCGCCGTGTAGTCCTGCGGACCGCCGAGCCAGCCGATCACGAACAGCTCGAACCGGTGCTGCATCGCGGGATCGACCCGACCATCCGGCGCGGTCTGATGGAGCCGCGTCAACGCCGGCTCGGTCACGAACATCACCTCGTAGAACCGCTCGATCAAGGCGTGGATCCGGTCTGCGCCACCGATCAGCTCGAACGGAGTACGGTCCTGGGCCATGGATCCTGCATTTTGGCGGTCGCGCTGGGCCGAGCGCAAGATCGGCTTTCACCTGGGCCATCCCAACCCGTTCCTCGAGGCGAACATCAACCGCCTCGACGGCCGCTACCGCGTGCTGGTTCCGCTGTGCGGCAAGACCGAAGATCTCGCCTTCCTCGCGGCGAGCGGCCACGCGGTCGTGGGGGTCGAGCTCGTGGAGGACGCGGTCGTCGAGTTCTTCGCCGAGCACGCGCTCGAGCCCAACGTCGAACGTCGCGATGACGTCGCGATCTACACCGCGCACGAGCTCACGGTGATCGCGGGAGACTGGTTCACCACCACGCCCGAGCTGATCGGCCCGGTCGATGCGGTCTACGATCGCGCCGCGCTGATCGCGCTGCCGCGCGAGCTCCGGCTGCGTTACCTCGATCACCTCAAGACCTTGTTCGCGCCGGGCACGCACGGCCTCGTGATCGCGCTCGACTACGCCGAGGGCGCGTGGCCAGGGCCGCCGTTCAACGTCTCGGACGCCGAGGTCCGCGGGTCCTACAAGACCGTCGAGCTGCTCGCCGAAGCGCCGAATCAAGCGGGCTCGCTCGCGCGTGCGGGCATCGCGGCGATCGAGCGCTGTTACGCGGTGCAGGTCAGCTAAGCCGAATTCAGCTCTACAAGGATCCGGCAAATGGCCGAGATGTCGTGGCGATGAAACTGACATCGCTACCCTTCCTCCTACCTCTCACCCTCACCACCCTCACCGGCTGCGTCGCCGACACGACGAGCACCAGCCAGACCGACCAGGCGATCACGTCGGCGAACGGAACGTCGCTCAACGGGATCTCGCTCAACGGCTTGTCGCTGAACGGCACGTCGTTGAACGGCCTGTCGCTCAACGGCACGTCGTTGAACGGTCTGTCGCTCAACGGCACGTCGCTCAACGGCCTGTCGCTCAATGGCACGTCGTTGAACGGCCTGTCGCTCAACGGCACGTCGCTCAACGGCACGTCGCTCAACGGGGCGCTCCTGGCGGGCAGCCTGTCCGATGGCTCGCTGCTGCCGCTGCGCATCGATAGCTTCGAGCAAGGCACCGGCGCCAACAGCGACGTGTCGTTCTACGGCGTGTCGTACTTTGCGGACGGCGCGTGGAGCCCGATCTGCGGCGTCGACGCGAGTGGCGTCCCGGTCGAGGCGATCGCCGTGCCGGGCGTCTGGAACACCGAGGCCGATGTTCCCGGCGGCGGCGCGTACACCGACGACCCCACGCAGTTCACGTGGTCGTGTCGCGGCAAGACGATCGGCAAGTGCGTCGAGATGGGCTACAAGAACTGGCTCGGGTATGGCGAGCAGCTGCAGTCGTGCGTGCGCATGCTGCGCGGCGACTACTGCGGCAACGGCCACCCGTACACCGCGAACGGCCAGCTCGTGAACCTCTACGACGACGCCGGGATCCAGCTCGACACCGAGTCGTGGGGCGCCGAGGCCGAGTGGACCTCCGCCGGCGCGCGCTGCATCCTCGACACCGCGCACACCCGCTACACGCACGTCGGCAACCCGACGCCGACCTGCGTGACCGACGGGACGCTGCCGACCGGCGGCACCTGCGGCGCGTCGTTCGACGCGGGCGCGACGTTGATCGACGAGCTCCCCGCGTTCTGATCTGAACGTTCGTGAGTGTGACTCCGCCGCGCGACCGCTCCGGGCGGTGACACGGATCGAAGACTCGGGCCTGCGGACGATGTCATGGCGCTTGGTGCGTCCGCGCCGCGATGGTAGAAACGCAGGCCTGGGGTCCCTTAGCTCAGTTGGATAGAGCGACGCTTTCCTAAAGCGTAGGTCACACGTTCGATTCGTGTAGGGATCACGAGAAGCGTCGGCGCCGTGTTCGTGCAGGTCAGCGCGGCGCGTCCTTCGCTTGCGCGTCGTCGAGCAGGGTCGTGATCGCACGGCGCACGAGCTCGGCGGAGGCACCGTCCTCGTAGATCGCGTGGATCCCACCGTGCGAGGGCGTGAGCGTCGCGAGCGTGCGCAAGCGACCCGCGGCGACCGCATCGCGCGCGACCGTGCTCGGCACGAACGCGACGTAGCCGCCCCGCGCCGCGGCCTCGATCAGGAACAGCGAATCATCGGACTCGGCGGCGATGCCCGGGCGCAGACCGCGCTCCTCGAGGAACTCCTCGATGTCCCAGTGGAACGCCGAGCTCGGCCGGTAGTGCACCAGCGCGACGTTGCTCCAGTCGTCGGCGACTTCGAGCGTCGGCGCGGCCACCGCGACGAGCTTCATGCGCTCGAGCACGGCGACCTCGAGCCCGTTGAGCGCGGACTCCGGCGGCTCGCTCTCGCACAACACGAGGTCGAGCTCGTTCGCGCGGAGATCGCGGATCAGCTCGCCCGCGTCACCACCGCGGATGCTCGGTACGCAGTCGGGGATCGCGAGCAACGGCAACAAGAACTTCGTGGTGGTCGCGCGTGCGACGGCACCGCTCAGGCCGATCCGCAACGTCCGCGGCGTCTGGCCCTGATCGTGACCGAGCGCCTCGACCAGACGTTCGCCCGCGCGAAACATCACGGAGGTGTGCTCGAACGCGAGCCGCCCTGCCTCGGTCAGCTTGAGCCCACCCGGTTGACGTTCGAACAACGAGACGTGCAGCGTGCGCTCGAGCGTGCGCACCTGTTCGCTGACGGTGCCCTGCGAGACGCTCAGGCGTTGCGCGGCCCCAGCGATCGAGCCCTCTGTTGCCGCCGTGTGGAAGTAGTAGAGGTGGTTGTAATTGAGCATCTACGCACCCGAGATCAGCACTTCGAGCCGCTTGGCATCAATGGGCTTCACCACGTAGTCGTCGAACCCGGCGTCGCGCGCGCGGTCCAGCGCCCGCTGCTCGCCAAACCCCGAGAGCGCGACGAGCCGCGGGCAGGTCGTCCCCATCCGTTCGCGCAGCGCGCGCGCGACATCGTAGCCGTCGAGGCGAGGCAACTTGATATCGACGAAGGCCACGTCGGGACGAAACGCCAGCGCGGTCTCGATCCCGCTGGGGCCGTCGTACGCCTCGGCGACGACGTGACCGCGCAACATGCAGAGCTCGCGCAACAGCTCGCGCGCATCCGCATGATCATCGACGAGCAGCACTCGACGAGGTTCCACCACGACCGACCCTAGCAGTGACTCACGACGATCGCGACGGGTTCGAGCGAACGGCCCCTAGCTCGCTGGTATTTCCGAACCTGGGCCCTGATGTTTCTCGGGCTCGAGGTGCTCGAGGCACGCGGCGAGCGGGTCGCACGCGCTCTCCTCGCGATCGCAGACCTCGAGCACGCGGACCTGCCGCGACGACATCGCGGAACCTTTGCACTCCTTGAGGAACTTCTGTTTGTGCGCCGACAACAGCTCTTCGGGGCGCAGGTCCTCGAGCTGTTTCGGGGACATCGTCGCCTTGGCATCGGTGAGGGCACATTGCGTGAGCTTGGGCTGGAGGTGCTCGCACGCCGCGTCCCGGCGCTTCTCGAGCGGGGTCCGGGTGTCGTGATAGACCGGCACCGGATCGGGGTCCGAGTTTTTCGTGTCGGTGTGCTGGCCGCCACCGCAGGCGGCGACCCAGGCGAGAATGATCCAGACCTTCACTTTCGATCCTCCTCGGCCCCCTCGGTCCCCTCGTCGTCGAGTGGGATCAAGCAAGACCTCTCGAGCTCGGCGACCGTCACGACCTTCGCGAGGCAGGGCACGAACTTACCCGGATCCTTCGTACAGTCGTTCATCACCATCGTCGTGTTATCCGAGACTGCCTCTGCGACACGCGTCGGTTCGTGGTGTTGCGCGTCGTCGCGGTAAAGCGCCTCGACGCGCGGCCGAACCTGGTCGCACGTGGTCGCCGTCCCGCTGGCGATCGCGGCGGCGCTCCCGCTGCCGGCCGGCGCCGGCTTGGCGGGACACGCGCACGCCACGAGCAGGACGAGCCACACTCTCATCGCTCGTGAGCCTACCCCGCCGCGGTGATCGCGCGATAGCCCTCGAGCTGCCACGGAGGATGCGCGACCCGGCCGCGATCGGTGAGATCGAGGTGCATCGGGGTCAGCGAGTTCCAGCCGCGCGCGATCGCGACGCAGTCGGTGCCCGCGACCTCGTCATGTCCGGTGGGGCCGCCGCCGACCCAGTAGTACGGCCGGCCGCGTGGATCGGCGCGCTCCGCGACGTCGTCGTGGTAGAGCCGGCGCCCGAGCGTGGTCCACTGATACGCGTCGCTCGCGACGCCCGGCATGTTGACGTTCAACACCGTCCCGGCGGTGATCGGCGCGACGATCGCCGCCTGGATCACCTTCGCGGCGAAGTCGAGCGCGTGCCCGCTGTCGACCGCGCGAGGCGCGAGCGAGCACGCGATACCGGCGGCGCCGCGGAGCGCACCCTCGACCGCCGCCGCGACCGTGCCGGAGTAGAACACGTCGCTGCCGAGGTTGAAGCCGTCGTTGACGCCCGACACCACGACCACGGGCTTGCGATCGCACACCTTCAACATGCCGACGTACACGCAATCGACCGGCGTGCCCGAAAGCGCGAACCGGCCCGGGCGACGTTCGGTGAGGCGCAGCGGCTTGTGCAGCGTGATCGCGTGCGAGGCCGCGGAGCGCTGGCGCTCCGGAGCCACGACGATCACGTCCGCGAACGCCTCGAGCCGATCTGCGAGCTCGTTGAGGTGGGGCGAGTCGACGCCGTCGTCATTCGAGCACAGGACGAGGGGCCGGGCTGACATCGCGAGCAGCCTACGCGGCCCGAGCGACCATCGCGATGGACGCTCGGTAAAAAGGTGGACGGCTTGGGGGAGCCGTCCATTCCCGGTCGAGGCGACAGGATTCGAACCTGCGACCCCCAGACCCCCAGTCTGGTGCGCTACCAGGCTGCGCTACGCCTCGGGTGGGAGCAGCGGTTTAATCGAAACTCAGACGGGAGGCAACCCGTTGAGAATGTTCTTGAGCACCTGACTCGGTTTGAACGTCAAAACGCGGCGCGCCGGGATCAGGATCGGCACCGCGCGCTGCGGATCGCGCCCCATCCGGTCCTTCTTGTCGCGCACGACGAAGTTGCCGAAACCAGAGATCTTGATCTTCTCGCCCCGCTCCAGCGTCTCCTTGACGACGTTGAACACGGTCTCGACGATCTCGGCGGCTTCCTTTTTCGAGAACCCACCGACCTTTTCGTAGACGGACTCGATGATGTCCGCCTTGGTCATTCTGGCCATGCCCAATCGTATCACGGGGTTAGCGTCAAGGCGATCGACAAGCTCCTGGAATCGTTCAGATCTCGGCGTAAGTCTAATGGACGCCTAGACATGTGTCAGCTGCTGGATGCCCCCGCAGTGCGAGCAGAACGACGTGAACGCCTGGATGACCTGGTCTGGCGGCACATCGGGAAACCGGACTCGCGCCATCACGCTGGGGGGATCGAAGCACTCGCTCGCGCCGCAGCGATCGCACGGGGTGATCGTCCACTCCTCGCGCTCGCGCAGGTAGTCATCCGTGACGTGGAGCGGATGGGGCAGCCCGTGCACGGAGATCAGCTTGATCCGATCGCCCTTGTTGACCGACGTCAGGGTGTGCGGCTGGTTGAGCAAGTCGCCGACGTAGACGTGACGGCTCGGCTCGTAGTCGGCGCGGACCTGACGGGTCGGCGCACGATCGATCTTCTTGATCCGGATCCAGCACAGCTCGGGGCCACGGTGCATCCGGCGCGGATCGCCGTCGTGGACGAAGGCCTGGATGTCGTCGGGATACTGCGCGTGGAACTTGCCGGCGAGTAACGGATCCTCGTGCCACGGCGAGCGCGCGTCGGGTTGCGGACCGTACGTCGCGACCCAGCTCGGCTTCGTGGGCAGCTTGCGCGCGGCCAGCTCGACCGCGGTGAGCTCGCGTAGCACCATCTGCGGCGACAGCCGGATCGTGCGCGACGGCATCGCCGCCAGATCGTGCTGGCTCGCGAGGCCACCCTTGGCCGACGGGCCGGCGTGCGGATCGAGATACACGAACGCGATGATCGGCTCGTCGGGCAAACGGTCGATCATCACCCAGGTCCCGAACGGATAGCTCACGGCGCGAGCCTAGCAGCGAATCGGCCGTGGTAGACCTCCGGCGTGAGCGACCACATCACCGTGACCTTGCCCGACGGCAGCCAGAAGCAGACCGCTTCGGGGACGACGATCGGCGACTTCGTGCGGGACTCGATCGGCGCCGGCCTGGCCAAGGCGGCGGTGCTCGCGAAGGCCGATGGCGACTTCGTCGACCTGTCGCGCAAGCTCGATCACGACACCCGGCTCGAGGTGGTCACCGCGAAGCAGCCCGAGGCGCTCGAGACGATCCGCCACGACGCCGCGCACATCGTCGCGGACGCGGTGCAGCGGTTGTTCCCGGGCACGCAGGTCACGATCGGCCCGGCGATCGAGAACGGCTTCTACTACGACTTCGATCGCGGCCAGCCGTTCAGCGAGGACGACCTCCGCCAGATCGAGGAGCTCGCGAACAAGATCGTCGCCGAGAACCTCCCGTTCGAGCGCCGCGAGGTCTCGGTCCCCGAAGCGATCGCGCTGTTCGAGGGCAAGGGCGAGCACTTCAAGGTCGAGATCATCCACGACATCGTCGCGAAGGGCGCGACCACGCTCACGCTGTACAGCCATGGCGATTGGGTCGACTTCTGCCTCGGTCCGCACGGCCCGACGACGGGCAAGGTCGGCGTGATCAAGATCCTGAGCTCGTCGGCGGCCTACTGGCGCGGCGATCACCACAACAAATCGTTGCAGCGGATCTACGGCACGGCGTTCTTCGACAAGAAGGGGCTCGACGCGTGGCTCAAGCAGCGCGAGGAGGCCGAGAGGCGCGATCACCGCCGGCTCGGCAAAGAGCTCGACCTGTTCCACTTTCACCAGTTCTCGCCGGGCGCGGCGTTCTGGACGCCGAAGGGCACGGCGATCTACACGGTGCTGTCGGCGTACATGCGCCACCTCGCGCTATCGCACGGCTACGTCGAGATCAAGACGCCGCTGCTCTACAACAAGGGGCTGTGGGAGATCAGCGGGCACTGGGGCAAGTACAAGGAGAACATGTTCCTCGTCGAGGACAGCGAGGCGAAGGCGGCGGGCGAGGAAGATCCGCACCACTTCTCGCTCAAGCCGATGAACTGCCCCTCTCATCACCTGTACTACGGGTTCCGCAAGCAGAGCTACCGCGACCTGCCGATGCGGCTGCACTCCCAGGACGTGCTGCATCGCAACGAAGCGGCGGGCGCGCTCGGCGGCCTCACGCGCGTGCGCCAGTTCGCGCAGGACGACGCGCACATCTACTGCCGCGAGGACCAGATCACCGACGAGGTCCAGCGCTTCGTCAAGCTGCTCGATCACGTCTACAACGCGTTCGGCCTGCACTACACCGCGAAGTTCGCGACCCGCCCGCCGCAGCGGATCGGCGACGACGCGATGTGGGACCGCGCCGAGGCGTCGCTCAAGGCCGCGCTCGATAGCCTGGACCTCGCCTACGAGCTCAAGCCCGGCGACGGCGCGTTCTACGGCCCGAAGATCGACTTCGACGTCTCCGACAGCATCGGCCGCAAGTGGCAACTCGGCACGATCCAGCTCGACTATGCCGCGCCGGAGCGCTTCGATCTCACGTACGTCGGCGAGGACGGCAAGAACCACCGGCCGGTGGTGCTGCACCGCGCGATCTACGGCTCGTTCGAGCGCTTCATCGCGATCCTGATCGAGCACTTCGCGGGCGCGTTCCCGGTGTGGCTCGCCCCGATCCAGGTCGCGGTGGTGACCGTCACCGATCGGGTCGACGCCCACGCGCGCACCGTCGTCGCGCGGCTCGCAGCGCAAGGCGCGCGGGTCTCGTTCGACGACGGTAATGGGATGATGAAGGCGAAGATCCGGGACGCGTCGCTGCAGAAGATTCCGTACACGATCGTGCTGGGCGACAAGGAGGTCGCGAGCGATCAGGTCAGCGTGCGCACGTTCGGCGGCGGCGAGCAGCAGAAGATGGAGACGATGGCGTTCGACGCCTTCGCCCAGCGCCTCGCCGTCGAATCGCGCTTCCCGTGATCGAGACGCCTGACCGCCTGACGGGGACGTACTACAGTTTCACAAGTTCGCGTTCGCAACTCCGCGAGATCACGCGCTCCGAAACGGGGACGTACTACAGTTTCACAAGTTGCGAGCACCGTCCGAGAACCGGATGAAGCGCGCTCGCGGACTCGGCTTGATCGGCGAACTTGTGTAACTGTAGTACGTCCCCAAAATGCGACCAGCGATCACGCGGGGTTGGACGCGCGAACTTGTGAAACTGTAGTACGTCCCCGCTAGCGGCGCTGGGCTGGGAGGTTTTCGACGAGCCGGGCGACGATGGCTTCGTGTGCCTTCTCGACCTCGGCTTCGGTCAGGGTGCGCTCGGCGGAACGATACGCGATCGACCACAGCATCGACTTCATCCCGGCGCCGAGCTTGGGGTCGCGATAGTCCTCGAGCAGGCGCACGCCGGTGACGAGGGGCTCGGCGACCGCGGCGATCACGGCGTGCACGGTGGCGGCCGGGATCGAGTCGGCGAGGAGCAGCGAGATATCGCGCTCGGTCCCGGGGAACTTGGGGATCGCTCGCATCTGTGCGGGCCCGGCGACCGGCAGCGCGCCGAGGTCGACCTCGTAGGCAAACGCGGGGCCGGTGATGCCGAGCCGCTGGCGCACGGCTGGGTGGAGCTCGCCGAACCAGCCGACGACAATGCGGCGATGGTCGAGGGCGATCGAGAGCTCGCCGGCGATCCCAGGATGGAGGTACGCGACCGCGGCGGTCGCGGTGGCTTGCACGGTGAGGTCGCCGGCGATCGCGCGGATCGCCTCGAGCGCGAATGCCTTGGCGTCGAACACGTCCCACGGGGTGCCGGCGCCGAGCTGCGCTCGCCGCTGTCCGGCCAGCACGCCGGCCGCCCACACGGGTTCGTCGGCGAGCTCGTGCAGGGGCTGCTCGGCGACGCCTTCGCCGCGGCGCAGGAACACGCTGCCGACCTCGAACAGGCACACATCGGGCCTGCCAAACGACTGGTTGCGCGTGATCGCCGCACCGAGGTTCGGCAGTAGCGACGTCCGCATCACCGCCTGCCCTGCGCTCATCGGGTTGCGCAGCGCGATCGGCTGGCTGCGCCGATCGGCGCCGGCGAGACCGAGCACACCGCAACGCTCGGCGGACTGGAAGCCGTACGTGATCGCCTCGGTCCCTCCGGCGTTCGCGAGCGCGCGCCGCGCGACATCGGCGCGATCGAGCTCGGGTACGCCCGGCGCCTTGCGCAGCGCCGGCAGCGTCGAAGCGACTTGCTCGTAGCCCGCGACGCGCAGGACCTCTTCGATCACGTCGACCTCGCGCGTGACATCGCTGCGCGAGCTCGGCGGCGTCACGGCGAGGTGCGGCCCCTGCCCGGTCACGGCGAAGCCGAGGCGTTCGAGCGCATCGGTGCACGCCGCCGCATCGAGCGCCGCGACCCCGGTCAGGCTCTGCACGCGCGCGAGGCGGACGTCGATCGCGGCCGGCGCCTTCCTGCCCGGATACGCGTCGTAGAGCGGCTCGGCGACCGTGCCGCCGGCGAGCTGGCACATCAGGCGCGCGGCGCGCGCTGAGGCGAACGCCGCCAGCTCCGGATCGACACCTCGGCCGAACCGCAGCGACGCCTCCGACGGCAGGTCGAGGCGCTTCGCGGTGCGCCGGATCGCGAGCGGTTGGAAGCTCGCGCTCTCGAGCAGGACGCGCGTGGTCGCGGCGGTGACCTCGCTGTCGAGGCCTCCCATCACACCGGCCAGCGCGATCGCCTTGGCGCCGTCGCGGATCACGGCGTCGCCCGGCACGAGCGTTCGCGCGACGTGATCGAGCGTCGTGAACATCTCGCCCACGCGCGCCGCGCTCACGCCGATCACGCCCGAGCTCAGCGTCGCGGCGTCGAACGCGTGGAGCGGCGTCCCGAGCTCGAACAGCACGTAGTTCGTGACGTCGACCAGGTTCGAGATCGAGCGCACCCCGACCGCGCGCAGCCGCTGGCGGATCCGCGCGGGCGACGGGCCGACCTTGACGCCCTCGAGGAAGCGCGCGGTGTAGCGCGGCGACAGCGCCGCATCGATCGCGAGCTCGAGCGCGGGCGCGGGCGCGGCGCCACGCGAATACGGCGCCAGGTCCGCGTCGGGCCACACCAGCGTGCCGCGCAACATCGCACACAGCTCGCGCGCGACGCCGAGGTGACCGAGCACGTCACCGCGATTCGCGGGCGCGTTGACCTCGAGCACGTGATCGGCGATGCCGAGCGCGAGCTGCGCGGGTGATCCCAACGCGGTGCGATCGTCCTGGTCGAGCACGACGATGCCCGCGTGGTCCTCGGGCAGCCCGAGCTCGTCCTCGGCGCACAGCATGCCGGGCGACACGATGCCCTTGACCGGCTTCTCGCCGAGCGTGATGTTGCCCGGCAGCTTCGCGCCGGGCCGCGCCCACAACACCTTGCGCCCCGGCGCGGGGACGTTCGGCGCGCCGCACACCACCTGGGTCGCGGTGCCGTCCTTCTCGACGATCACGTCGACCAGCGTCAACTTGTCGGCTTGCGGATGCGGCCGCTTCGCGACGACCTCCGCGACCACGACCCCGGTGAACCCGGCACCGAGATCTGTCGTGCCTTCGATCTCGATGCCGCCGCGGGTGAGCGCACGCGCGCCCTCCTCGACCGTCGGTTGCCGATCGAGGTCGCACAGCTCGAGCAGCCAGCTCCACAGGACCTTCACTAGAATTGCTCCAAGAAGCGCACGTCGCCTTCGTAGTAGAACTTGATGTCGTTGACGTTGTGGCGAAGCATCGCCATGCGTTCGAGCCCCATGCCGAACGCGAAGCCGGTGTAGCGCTCGCTATCGATCCGGCAGTGCGCGAACACCTCGGGGTCGACCATGCCGGCGCCGCCGATCTCGACCCAGCCGGTCTGCTTGCAGATCCGGCAGCCCGAGCCGCCGCAGAAGCTGCACTGCATGTCGACCTCCGCGCCTGGCTCGACGAACGGGAAGTAGCTCGGGCGTAGCCGGATCCCGAGGTCGCGCTGGAAGAACCGCTTCACGAAGTGGAGCAGCGTCCCCTTCAGGTCGCTGAACGAGATATCGGTGTCGACCGCGAGCCCTTCGAGCTGGGTGAACATCGGCGAGTGCGTCGGGTCATCGTCGCGGCGATAGACCTGCCCCGGCGCGACGATCCGGATCGGCGGCGCCTGGGTCAGCATGGTGCGGACCTGCACCGGCGAGGTGTGCGTGCGCAGCACGATCTCGTTCGACAGGTAGAAGGTGTCCTGCATGTCGCGCGCGGGATGCTCCTTGGGGATCGCGAGCGCCTCGAACGTGTTCCAGTCGGTCTCGATCTGCGGGCCCTGGGCGACGACGAAGCCGAGCTCGGCGAAGATCTGCACCGCCTCCAGCCGGACCTGGGTGAGCAGGTGCAGGTGCCCGCCGCCCAGCGGGCGCGCCGGCAGCGTGACGTCGGCGACTCGCGCGAGATCGGCCTGCGCGGCGATGTCGGCAAGCTCGCCGAGCCGCGCCGAGGTGAGTTGCTCGATCGCCGCCTTGACCTTGTTCGCGGCGACGCCAACGGCCGGACGCTCGGCGGGCGGCAGCTTGCCGAGCTCCTTCATCAGCTCGGACACCTTGCCCTTCTTGCCGAGGAACTGCGCCTGCGCCGCGCGGATCGCCTGCTCGTCGCCGAGCGGCGCGATCACCGCACGGAACTCTTCGCCGAGCTTCTCGAGGTTCGTGATCAAGTCCGACATGAGCTCACCTCGGTCGGAACCGGTCCCGACCTCGAACGCAAAAACGGCGACTGGGTTCGCCAGCCGCCGTCATGAACTTCGCAGATCGACGACTAGCCCGCGACGATCGCCTTGAACGCCACCGGATCGCTGATCGCGATCTCGGCGAGCATCTTGCGGTTGAGCTGGATCGCCGCGGCGCCGAGCTTGCCGATCAGCTTGGAGTAGCTGATCCCGTGGATGCGAGCTGCCGCGTTGATCCGCTGGATCCACAGCGCGCGGAAGTCCCGCTTGCGCTGCTTGCGCGACCGGTACATGTGCATCCACGCGTGCTGCACCGCTTCATTCGCGACCGCATGAGCCTTGCTGCGCTTGCCACGGAAGCCCTTGGCCCACTTCAGCAGGCGGTTGCGACGGCGGCGAGCTTTGAATCCTCGTTTTGCGCGGGGCATGACTTCGTTCCTTTACGCGTACGGCAGCAGGATGTCGATCTGATGATGGTGCGCGGGCGGCACGTAGCTCGCGTTGCGGAGCTGGCGCTTCCGCTTCTGGCTACGGCCGGTCAAGAGATGGCGCTTGAACGCGCGCGCGAACTTGAACTTGCCGGACGCGGTCTTTTTGAACCGCTTCTTGGCACCGGAATGAGTCTTGACCTTGGGCATGGCTACACCGCTAAACGGGTGGTTCTTATGCCCGAGCCGGCCCCGGGTGACAAGCGATTTGTCACCGACATTTTCACCTTCGACCGGCTCGGAAGATCGCGGGCTTACGCCTGCGCGACTTCTTCTTCGTCGTCGCTGTCATCGACGTCGGCGTTGATCTCGTCTTCATCGAGATCATCGTCGTCCTCGGGCGGCGGCGGCGGTGCGACCTTCTGACCGGGAGCGCCCGGCTGGTTCTTCTTCTGGGCTTCCGCGGCCATGGCGGCGGCGAACTGGGCCTTCTTGGCCTCCTGCGCCTTGCGGACCACGCCCGGCTTGGGCGCGATCACCATGATCATCCGGCGGCCTTCCATGTTCGGCGTCGCCTCGACGCTCGCCATGTCGCTGCACATCTCGACCACGCGATTGAGCACGTTCATGCCGGTCTGCGGGTGCGTGATCTCGCGGCCGCGAAACACGACGGCGAGGCGCACCTTGTTGCCACCCTCGAGGAAGCGGCGGACATGCTTCACCTTGAAGGCCATGTCGTGCTCTTCGGTCTTGGGGCGGAACTTGATCTCTTTGGTCTCGACCGTGGAAGCGCGCTTGCGGGCGTGTTGCTTCTTCTTCGCTTCCTCGTACTTGTACTTGCCGTAGTCCATGATCTTGCACACCGGCGGAAACGCGCGCGGCGAGATCTCGACGAGGTCCAAGCCGCGCTCTTCCGCGAGGCGCAGTGCTTCGTGCGTCGGCAGGACGCCGAGCTGCTCCTCTTCGGTGATGACGCGCACCTCGGGGATACGGATCCGGTGATTGATACGAAGGCCCTGCTCGGGGCGGCGGCGGTCGAAACGACCACCAGGCGGCCGTCCGTTCATCGTGCGCGATCCAAATTTTGCATGCTTCTGTCGTTCTCCTGAGTGAGGGCCAGGGTTTTACCCTAAGCCGAGGCCGCTGTCTTGCCTCAGTTCGGCGTCTCGTTGTAGGGGCCGATGACGAGCGGAACCGCCCCGGCGAACGAGCTGGTGGCCTCGGTGCCGAGCTGGAGCTCGAGCGCACCCGAGGGAAAGGGCAGCGGAACCGCCATGATCGCCGCCCATGTCACGGCGTCGGGGCTGGTGTCGAACACCACCATCCCGGCGGCCTCGCCGATCCGCCAGTAGGCGTCCGCGGTGCCGTCGTACGGCCGGCAGATCGGCGGCTGGCTGCGAACCTGCGCGCAGATGTTCCCGGTATCCCAGTCGATCATCATCGCATCGGTGACGTTGTCCGAGATCGCGCGCAGGAACGTCGTCCACCCCGGCTTCGACAGCGTGATCGGGGCGACGTGAATGAAGGCGTGGCTATCGACGAGGTCGTAGGCATGACCGCTCGCCAGCCAGCACCGGCTGTTCGCGATCCCGCTCTGGTCGAAATGCGCGCCGTTCATCACCGTCGCGGTGCAACCGGACGCACCCATCGTCGGCGTCTGGCGCGCGGTCCAGTCGTAGCCGATCGATGGGCGCGCGAACCGATCGGCGAACGTGTCGGCCTTGCACCATCCCGCGAGGTCGAGCTGGTCGTCGAGGTGATCGAACTGGACCGTCCCGTGGGTGACCACTCCGTCGCTGTAGCCGCCGAGCGCGATCGCGACGTCGTCGACCCAGCTCGGCGAGGCGACCGAGGCCAGCGCCGCGAACGTCACGCCGTCCGCGGACACCTCGAACGTCACGGTGCCGCCAGCCTCGGAGATCCGCCACCACCGTTGCGCCGAAGCATCGTAGGGCGTGGCGGTGTCCGTCGCCGCGGCGTTGCCATCGTCCCATTCCGCGCTCAGCACGCCGTGGACCTGCGTGATCGCGAGGTAGTGCGTCGGATCCGCGACCAGGTAGAGCGCGGCGGTCGCGTTGGAGCTCGTGTCGACCATCTGCGGCACCTCGACCGCGACGTTCGTCCCGGCGAGGTCGACGCGGTGCTTCGAGAGGTAGCCGCCGAAGTTGAGATTCGAGTTCGGGGTCACCGCGAGCACGCCGCCGGTCTCCGTCGTGATCCCCGCTGCGCGCCACTCGTTGTCGATCACGCCATCGTCGAAGTCGTCCCGGATCGCGCCGGTCGATCCGCACGTGCCCGTGAACATCGGGCCGGCGTCGACGACGGTCGCGTCGATCGTGGCGTCGCTGCCGGCGGTTCCGCCCGCGTCGCTCGACGCCGCGGGCTTGAACCCGCATGCGGCAAGGACCGTCAGAATCGCGTAAAGTCTTGTAGGCACGAGGAGGATTGAACTCCTGACCCCTACCGTGTCAAGGTAGTGCTCTCCCACTGAGCTACGTGCCTGGGAGCGCTGGATAGATATTTTGTCCGGAGCCGTAAGTCAAGGCTCAGGGCATTTCCGTCAGGGCTTAGCATCGATCGACCTTGCCGTTGCTTCCATAAGTAGCGTAGCTTTCGAGGGATTAGACAACCTTATTCGTATCGGACGTGGTCCGATGAACTAGGGAACCCCGCCTGACATCAATGTCATGGCTCGCACGTGGGGAAGAACGTTCGCCGTGATCCAGGTTGGTCAGGTCCTCGATAAATACGAGCTCTTGGAGCGCGTCGGCCAGGGTGGCATGGCGATCGTATATCGCGGCATCGATCGCACGCTGAAGCGCACCGTCGCGGTCAAGATCCTCCACAAACATCTCTCCGACTATCAGGAGGCCCGCGATCGATTCGAGCGCGAGGCCCAGGCGGTCGCGAAGCTCCGCCACGAGAACATCCTCGAGATCTTCGACTACTCGGCCAAGGAAGGCTCGGACAGCTACATCGTCACCGAGTTCATCGAGGGCCAGACCCTCAAGCAGTACGTCACCGCGCGGCCGATCGCGTTTCCCGAGATCGGCGCGATGATCATCCTCCAGGTCTGTCGCGCGCTCGCGCACGCCCACGCCGGCTCGATCCTGCACCGCGACGTCAAGCCCGAGAACATCATGATCCGCGCCGACGGCATCGTGAAGCTGATGGACTTCGGGATCTCGCACATGGTCGACCTCGAGCGGCTGACCGTGACCGGCCAGTTGCTCGGTTCGCCCGCGTACATGGCTCCCGAGCACGTCGAGGGCCGCCCGCTCGATTTTCGCACCGACGTGTTCGCGGCAGGGATCGTCCTGTACCAGCTCACGGTCGGCAAGCTGCCGTTCGAAGGCAAGAACCCGCACGAGGTGCTCAAGCGGATCGCGGAGTGCAAGTTCGTCGATCCGCGCCAGGCCAACCCCCGGATCGGCAACCGGCTCGGCCGGATCATCTTGAAGGCGATGGCCGCCGAGCCCGCGGATCGCTATGCCGCGATCGGCGAGATGGTGCTCGCGATCGAGGCCTATCTCGAAGAGAGCGGGATCCAGCCCGACAAGGTCCCCGCCGAGCTCGCGCGCTACTTCCAGGCGCCGGCGTCGTACGAGGAGGCGCTCAAGACCCGGTTGGTCGACACCCTGACCCGCAGCGGCACCGCGAAGCTCGAGACCGACGACCGCTCGGGCGCACTCGACGTGTTCGATCGCGTGCTGACGATCGATCCGGCGAACGAGAAGGTGCTCGCGATCCTCGACCGGTTGAACCGCCGCGCCCGCGTCAAGACCGCCGCGCTCGCGGTCGCAGGCTGCTGCGTGCTCGTGATCGGCGGCTACGCGATCCACGTCAAGGACAAGCCGCCGCCGGCGGGGGCGCCGAACATCAATGCCGCCACGATGGGCAGCGACCGCGAGCACGACGAGCACGTGGTCCACGAGAGCCGCCCGCTCGATGCACCGCCCCAGCTTGCAGCCATCGCGCCGGATGCGCGCCCCGAGGTTGCGGTCCGGCGCGACGCGCGCGCGATGACCACGGTCGCGGCGCCCGACCTGCACGAGGTCCAGGGCATCACTGACGCCGGAGCACTCGAGCCGACGAACGTCGAGATCACGGTGCTCGGACACTCGTCGTATCGGCTCGACAAGCACGGTGATTTCATCTCGATTCCGGACCGCGTGCTGCGGCTATCGATCGATCATCCGACCGATCTCGAGATCCAGAACCCGTTCACGGTCCCGTTCGGCGTCCACCTCGAGCCCGGCGCGAAGAACCTGGTCGCGCGCCAGCCGTTCCGTCCGATCACCATCACGCCGAGCTGTACGGCGCCGGACGCGACCGTGATGGTCGACGGCCAGCTCGCGGCGCTCGGGCAGAACAAGACGCTGTTGTTCGACGCCTACGCCTCGTCGTCGGAGCGGCGGGTCAGCGTGGTGTTCACGGGCGGCAAGAGCGGCAAGGCCGACGAGCACGAGCTCGAGCTCAAGGCTGGCGAAGCCGTCGAGGTGAAGTGCGACTTGCACTGATCGTCGCGACCGTCGCGACCGTCGTCGTCGCCTCCGCCGCGCAGGCCGCACCGAACGACGAGCTCGATCAAGCGCGCTCGGCCTATCGCAGCGCGCAGTACTCGCACGCGCTGCCGCTGTTCAACGCCCTGCTCTACCCGCCTCCGCCGAAGCTCGCCGGCAAGGACGAGCTCGCCGAGGCGTACCTCGCGCTCGGCGTGTGCCGCTACGAGACCGGCGATCCCGCCGGCGCGAAGCGCGAGTTCGAGCAAGCCCTCTCGTTCAATGCCGATATCCGGATCGATCCGCTGATCGTCACCGATCCGACCGCGATCGACGCGTTCAACGCGACCCGCGTCGGCATCCAGGATCGCATGCGCGCCGAGCTAGAGGCCAAGCGCAGGACCGAGGACCGCGCCCGCCTCCTCGCGATCCGCCAGTCGATGGTCGGCATCGAGACCCATCCGCTCTACCTGACGTTCTTCCCGTTCGGCGTCGGTCAGTTCCAGAACGAGGACCGCGCCAAGGGCGTGTTCTTCGCGGCGACCGAAGCCGCCACGCTGATCACGAGCGCGTCGATCTGGGGCTACCTCGTCAACACGTACGGCATTCGCTCGACCCGGGTCCCGCTCGAGAGCGCGCAGCGCGTTCGCAGCCTGCAACAGCTCGAGATCGGCACCGGCTTCGCGTTCCTCGGCCTCTACGTGCTCGGCGTCGTCGACGCGTACGTCCACTACAAGCCGCAGACGCGCACCGAGATCGACGAGTCGGTGCTGCCGCCGGAGCTCCGCGGCCTGTTGAAGCCCGAGCTGCCCGCCAAGCACAGAGCCCCGAGCACCTCGTTTCACGTCGTACCGATGCTGTCGCCCAACGGCGCCGGCATCGGCCTGAGCTGGGAGAACTAATGCCCTCGTTACGCCTCACCGCCCCCGGTTACCCGCCCACGATCTTCCACCTCCACAAGAAGATCACGTCGCTCGGGTCGGGGCCCGACAACGACATCGTGCTCCCGGACCCGCTCGTCGTGGACGGCTTCGCGATCCACTTCGATGGCCAGACCTACACGGTGTTCGCGCCGCGCAAGACCGAGTTCGTCGTCAACGGCAAGAAGCGCAGCAAGCACAAGCTCTCCCACGACGAACGGCTCGTGATCGGCAGCTGCGAGCTGCGCTTCGGGATGGTCGACGAGCACGCCCCGGTCCCCGAGGAGGCGGCGAACACGATCGCGGATCTCGACGCCTATACCAAGCTGTTCGAGTTCAGCGATCGGCTGATGCACGTCCGCGACCTCACCGAGTTACTCGACGCGCTGATGGACGCGGTCATCCAGATCACGAACGCCGACAAGGGCTTTTTGATCCTCGCCGAGGGCGAGACTCTCGACATCAAGGTCGCGCGCAACCTCAACCGGGAGAACATCGCCGACGCGATCACGCAGCTCTCGGACTCGATCATCGCGAAGGTCGTGCGATCGCGCAAGCCGGTGATCATCTCGGACGCGATGCACGACGACGAGTTCGCCGCGGCGAAGTCGGTGATGCACCTCAAGGTGTCTTCGGTGATCTGCGTCCCGTTGCTCGATCGCGGCCGGCTGCTCGGGCTGATCTACGTCGGCAACGACTCGATCCGTGACCTGTTCCAGGAAGACACCCTGCGGGTGCTCACCGTGTTCGCCTCGCAAGCGGCGCTGATCGTCGCGAACGCGCTGCTCCTCAACGAGCTACGCCACGACAACAAGCGCCTCAACGATCGGCTCGAGCAGTACCGCTTCGGCGAGATCGTCGGCACCTCCCCGCCGATGCAGCAGGTGTTCCGCAAGGTCGAGAAGATCGCGCCGACCGACATCTCCGTGTTGATCACGGGCGAGACCGGCACCGGCAAGGAGCTGATCGCGCGCGAGATCCACAACCGCTCGCCGCGCGCCACCAAGCCCTTCATCACGATCAACTGCGGTGCGATTCCGGAGAACCTGCTCGAGAGCGAGCTGTTCGGTCATATCAAAGGCGCGTTCACCGGCGCGATCGCGAACAAGCAGGGCAAGTTCCAGGCGGCGGACGGCGGCACGCTGTTTCTCGACGAGATCGGCGAGATGCCGATCGAGCTCCAGGTCAAGATCCTGCGCGCGCTCCAGGAACGCGTCGTGTACCGCGTCGGCGACACGCGCGCCGAGGCCTGCGACATCCGGATCCTCGCAGCGACGAACCGCGACCTCGAGAAGGAGATCGCGAACGGGCGGTTCCGCGAGGACCTCTACTACCGGCTCAACGTCGTCAACGTCGAGTTGCCACCGCTGCGCGTGCGCGGCGATGACGTCCTGGTGATCGCGCGATATCTGTTGTCGCGCTACTCCCGCGAGTACGACGCGAAGGTCAAGGGCTTCTCGCCGAACGCCGCCGTCGCCGTGCGCAAGCACAACTGGCCCGGCAACATCCGCGAGCTCGAGAACCGGATCAAGAAGGCGATCGTGCTGTGCGAATCGACCGTGATCGGGCCCGATGACCTCGGCCTCACCGGCGATACGCTCCCGCAGATCCTCACGCTCGCGGAGGCCAAGGACAAGTTTCAGCGCGACTACATCAACGAGGTCCTCGCGCTCAACAACGGCAACCGCACGAAGACCGCCCGCGACCTCGGCGTAGATCCGCGCACGGTGTTCCGCCACCTCGAGAAGGAAGGCGACGACGCGCCCCCCGAGGCCGTGTGACGCAGTGTGATCTACCTCGCGTCGTCCCGGGCGGCGATATGACGGCGATGTCGGCCTCGCCGCGCGTGATCGGCACCGGCTCGCCGGCTAACTGCGCGACCTCGCACCTCACGGGGCGCGTGGCGCGCGCGCTGCATGATCGCTGCGGGTTGCGCGGGCTCGGCTTTCTACTGGCTAGCTGCATGGCAGGTTGCATCATCCCACCGTCGTTGTCGGTCGATGTCCAGGACGCCGGCATCGACTCGCCGCCGTCGATCACGTCGGTACGCAGCGACCTCAAGGAGCTGCCCGAGCCCGGCCCGGTGTCGTTCGCCGCGGCGCCCGATGCGAGCAGCGCGACGATCAACCTCACGCTGCTCGATACCGACATCGGCGACACGCTCTACGCGCGGATCTACGTCGACTACAAGGTCGACCAGCCGACCAACGCGCGATCGGAGTGCCTGCCGGCGCCGTCGAACGGCTCGGCCGTGCGCACGACCACGTGCTCGGCCTCGGCGATCTGCTTGCAATCGGACATCAGCACCACGCCCGATCACATCATGGAGATCGTCGTGTTCGACCGCGCGGTGCTGACCGGCAGCGCGCAACCCCAGTTTCGGGCGATTCCGCCCGACGGGCAATCGACAACGCGGACCTACCAGCTCAACTGTACGTCGGGGCAATGAAGGCCCTCGTCGCCATCGCGCTCGCGACCGCCGGCTGCCTGCAAGTACCCGAGCCGGCGAAGCCGGAGTGTACGCGCGACGCCGACTGCGAGACCGCGCTCGGCGAGGTGTGCAACACCGGCACGTGCTACGGCGGGCCGCCCGCCGGAACGTACGCCGCGACGCTGACCCCGCCGAGCGATCGCCTGGATCTGACCTCGTCCGAGATCGCGAGCCTGCAGCTACCCGCGAATGGCGACCTCGGCACGTTCGGGCTCGAAGCGCCGGTCCGGATCAGCGGCCGGATCGAAGCCTTCTGCCCGGGCGGCACCACGACCTGCGCCGGCACGTCGCTCGCCGCGACCGTGCTCGTGACCCGAGCGCCCTTGTTCCCCGGCGGCACCGGGTTCTCGGCGAGCACGACCTCGAAGGGCGGCTTGCCCCACGGCACGAGCTCGTTCTCGCTCGCGGTGCCGATCACGCACGCGGGCGAGCCCGGCTACGTCGTCACGTTCACACCGGGCGGCGGTGGCCTGCTGCCGCCGCCGAACGGCACGCCGTCCGCGGCCGAGCTCGCGCCGCCGGGCTCGCAGACCGTCGCGCTCACCGCCAACACCGATCTCGGCACGATCACCCTCGGTAGCGCGACCTCGCCGGTGGTCTCGGGGCAGCTCACCGATAGCGGCGGCCACCCACTCGTCAAGTATCGCGTGGTCGCGCGCGGACGGCTCGCGGCGGGGGGAGCGATCACCGACGTGTCCTCGGTCGCCTACACGACGACCGGGGCGTACGCGGTGACGCTGTCGGACTCCGCGGTCGCTCCGATCGCGATCGTCGCGACGCCCTACGACTCGAATGTCGTCGCACCGACGCTCACGCTGCCCGGGCTCGACGTCCACGGCGGCACGAAGACGCTCGCGCAGCCCGCGAACCTCGGCAACAAGGTCGCGGTCTCGATCCCGATCGTCGGGCTCTCGGGCAACGGTGCGATCGTGCCGGTCGCGGGCGCGCACGTCACGGTCTCCGGGAGCTACACCGCGCCGATCGCAGGCGGTGCCAGCGCGACGCTGTCGGTCGAGACCACGACCGGCGATAGCGGCTTGGCGGTCCTCACGTTGCTCGACGGCATGACGCTATCGGCGAGCTACACGCTGAACGTCATCCCCCCGGCGAGCTCCGAGCTCGGCGTCGTGTTCGGGCAAGCGCTCCCGCTCGACACCATCGCCGGGATCCGGCTACCGCCGCGGATCGCGCTGCGTGGACATGTCCACGACGCCGCCGGCCTGGCGGTCGGCAACCTCTCGGTCACCGCGAGGCCCGCGCTCCGGTTCGCGTGGTCGGCCCCTCCGGAGCTCGCAGCGTTCATCGCCGAGATCCCCGCGCCCACCGCGGTCACGGCCGATGCCGGCGACTACGTGATCTACGTCGATCGCTCGGTCGATCTGTTCCAGAACACCGTGTGGGGCGACTACGACCTCGAGTTCGACGCGCCGGCGGGCGCATCGATCGCGAGCTGGACGCTCCCCGATCTGGAGATCCCGCGCGACCCGAGCCTCGCCACGCTCGACGTGCCCGATACCACCCTTCCGGAGACCGCGTACCTGCACGGCCAGCTCGCCGACCCCAATCACCTGCGGGTCAGCGATGGCGAGCTGCGGATCTTCGCGATCTCGACCGACGCGAGCCTGTGCAGCTCGGCCCCCTACCCGCCGGCGGACTGCGTGGTGCCAGCTCGGCTGGCCGGGCATGCGGCCTCGGGGAGCGACGGCACGGTCAAGCTGGCCCTGCCGCGCTGAACCCGCTTGACCGTCCAAGAGGTGGCGACTATGGTTCGCGCCAACTCAAGGTGTTTTCGACGTTCGACAAACAACTCTGCCTCGGTGGCGCCACGCCCGGCCGCGACGAACGACGTCGTTTGGTCCCGGCGAATCCGGGCTCCGCGCTCCGACCAGCCCTCCGACTGGATGACCTCGGGGATTTTAGACACAAGGTTACCGAACATGACAAATGGAACGACGCCGACCCTCGAGGGTCCGGCGGCCGACGCCGGCGAGATGATGCTCGCGGCGATCACCCCCGCTTCGATCGCTACGATCGACACTGCTGCTAGCGATCTCCCGGCCGAGGCCGAGGCCAAGGCCCCGAGCTTTGACGATCTGCCGCTTCACCCCGACGTCAAGCTCGCGCTCGACGACATGGGTTACTACGCACCGACGGCGGTGCAGACGGCGGTGTTTCATCCCGTCACCGAGGGCAAGGACCTGTTGGTCCAGAGCCGCACTGGCACTGGCAAGACCACCGCGTTCGGCCTGCCGCTGATCAACAAGATCATCCCGGCCGTTCGCCAGCCCCAGGTGATGATCCTGTGCCCGACGCGCGAGCTCGCCCTGCAGGTCGCACGCGAGCTCACCCAGCTCGGCAAGCACCGTGGCGTGCTCACCGAGGCCGTCTACGGTGGTGCGCCGATCGCCAAGCAGATCAGCGCGCTCCGCGATGGCGTGCACATCATCGTCGGCACGCCGGGCCGCGTGCTCGATCACATCGGCCGCCGCACGCTCGACTGCGGGACGATCACCACGTTCGTGCTCGACGAGTGCGACGAGATGCTGTCGATGGGCTTCCTCGAGGATATCGAGCGGATCACGTCGAACCTGCCCGAGAAGCATCAGACGCTGCTGTTCTCGGCGACCATGCCGGTCGAGGTCGAGCGCTACGCGAAGCGCCACATGAAGGGCGCCACGAACCTTTCGCTGTCGCGAGACTCGACGACGGTCACCGACATCCATCACGCCTACTACATCGTCAGCGGCATCGCGCGGAGCCGCGATCTGCTGAAGATCCTGTACGCGGAGAACCCCGACAGCGCGATCATCTTCTGCAACATGCGCGACGAAACGACGATGGTCGCGAAGTTCCTGAAGAAGCAGGGCCTCGACGCCGAGCCCCTGTCCAGCGACCTGTCGCAGGCGGATCGCGAGCGCGTCATGAACCGGATGAAGGCGAAGAACCTTCGCTTCCTGTGCGCGACCGACGTCGCCGCGCGCGGCATCGACATCTCGAACCTCTCGCACGTGATCAACTTCTCCGTGCCGGAGTCGCCCGAGATCTACGTCCACCGCACGGGCCGCACCGGCCGCGCGGGTAAGAAGGGCACCGCGCTGTCGCTCGTGGGACCGCGCGAGCTCGGCAACTTTCGGTTCATCCGGTTGCAGTTCGGCCTCAAGCCCGAAGAGCGCCTGCTCCCGAAGGACGACATCTTCATCGGCACCCCGGCCGCGTCGCTGCCGCCGATCGGCCGCCAGCAGCCGCCGGATCCGGTCCAGATCCTGATCCGCGGCGTCCAGAACACCGCCGGCGCGCTCGAGACCCAGATCTTCGAGAAGCTGCTCAAGACCTCCAATGGCAAGCGCGTGCTCGCGCAGCTGGTTGCCGAGAAGCTCAACGCGCTGTCGACGCGGACCCAGGGACCCAAGCCGCGCCGCGAGCGCGAAGAGGGTAGCGCCGAGGGCGAACGCTCGTTCGATCGCGGCGATCGCCCGGACCGTGGCGACCGCCCGGACCGTGGGGATCGCGGCGGCCGGTTCGACCGCGACCGCGGCCCACGTACCTTCGATCGCGATCGCGGCCCGCGCGACGACCGCCCGCGTGACGAGCGCCCGCGTTTCGACCGCGCACCGACCGCACCGACCGCACCGACCGCACCGACCGCACCGACCGGTGGCGAAGCGGCGGAGGCAGCACCGCACACCGGCGAGAACGGCGAGCGTCCGATGCGCGAAGAGCGCGGTCGCTTCGATCGCGACCGTGGCGGCGACCGCGGCGATCGGCCGCGCTTCGATCGCGACCGCCCGCGCTTCGCTGGCGACGATCGCGGACCGCGCGAGGACCGCGGCGCCCGCGACGATCGCGGCCCGCGCGAGGATCGCAGCGCCCGTGACGATCGCGGCCCGCAGGGCCCGCAGGAACGCGGACCGCAGAGCTCGCAGGATCGCGGACCGCAGGATCGCGGCCCGCAGGGCTCGCAGGATCGCGGCCCGCAGGGCTCGCATGATCGCGGCGCCCGTGACGATCGCGGACCGCGCGATGATCGCGGACCGCGTGACGGCGAGCGCAGTGAAGGCCGTCGCTTCGACCGTGACCGTGGTGATCGGCCGCGCTTCGACCGCGACCGTGGACCGCGCGAGGATCGCGGACCGCGCGAGCCCGTCGCCCCGTCCGCCGGTGCCGAGCCCACCGCAGCGCCGGTGACCGCCGAGTCGGCCCCGACGTCCCCCGAGCCCGCGCCGGTCGTGGCCGGTGAGGCGCCCGCGGCGGCCGAGCAGCCCCGCGAGCAGCGCGGTGGTCGCGATCGGGACCGTGGAAGCCGCGGCGGCCGTGATCGGGGCGAGCGTCGCTTCGATCGCGATCGTGGCGAGCGTCCTGGTGAAGCTCGCAGCGAAGCTCCGGCCGCTCCGGCCGCTCCGGCTGCCCCGACCCAGGTCGAACCCGCCGAGACCATGACCGAGACGGCGGATGCGCCCCCGACGAAGGTCACGGGCAAGGGCCGCGATAAGAAGCGCACCGAGCCGACCGAGGCCACGCGCGAGTTCTGGGAGACCTGGGCCGACAACAAGTCGACCAAGCCCGAGGCACCCGCTCCGGTGAAGACCGAAGCGGCGACCGCGAACGCCCCCGACAACGAGGAGACGAACGACGAGCCGAAGGGTCGCGGCCGTGGCAGTCGCGGTGGTCGTGGTCGTGGCAAGAAGGCCGACGCGTCACCCGCGAAGGCGCAGGAAGATGACAAGCCGGCGAAGGCCGAGGTGCCGGCAGGCCGCGCGAAGCGCGACACTGTCGTGACGCCGGCCGTCGATGGCACCCAGGCGCGCTTGTTCGTATCGCTCGGCAAGAAGCACGGCGTATCGGCGGATGACCTCCGCGCGTTGCTCGCCGGGCCGATCGGCGGCGACACCTCGCGGATCGGTTCGGTCAGCCTGCGCGACTCGCACGCCCACGTGCGCGTCCCGGAGGAGCTGGTCGAGGCGATCATCACGGGCGTGCACGGCACACAGCACGCCGACCACGACGTGACGGTCGAGCGCTCGCGCGCCTGAGCGCCGCGCTAACCCTGCGAACCGCCCCGCGCGACCTCAGGTCGGCGGGGCTTTTTCGTGGCGTAACCACGCCGCAGGGTGACTCGTATACAGGTCATGAACCACCTGATCCGGATCGCCGTCGCGCTGTGTCTTGTCACCGGCCTCGCCGGGGCCGGGGTGCGCGCCAAGCCCTCCGCCGCGCAGCTCCACCAGGAGCTGACGCTGATGCAGTACGAGGTTACCCAGCACGGCGGTACCGAGCCGGCATTCCACAACGCGTACTTCCACAACCATGCGGCCGGGATCTACGTCGACCTCGTGACCGGCGAGCCGCTGTTCAGCTCGACCCAGAAGTTCGACTCCGGGACCGGCTGGCCGAGCTTCTGGGCCCCGATCGCCGGTGCCAAGCTGGTCGAGATCCACGACACCACGCACGGCATGATGCGCACCGAGGTCCGCGGCCAGTCCAGCAACTCGCACCTCGGACACGTGTTCGACGACGGCCCGCGGCCGACCGGCTTGCGCTATTGCATCAACTCGGCGGCGCTGCGCTTCATCCCGGTCGACAAGCTCGCGGCCGAGGGCTACGGCGAGCTCGCGAGGTTATTCGCGCACAAGTAGACACCCTGTTGTCAGCATTCCTCGCCTGCCCGATCGCCCGCTCTCACCCGCCTTGACACCTGAACAGACGCTCCCTAGGGTGTCAGGCTTATGGCGCGCAACCCGTTGGGACCCGGCCGCAATCACCCCCAACGGTCGCTCACGGGCTCGACCGACTCGATCATCATCGAGGGCGCCCACGAGCACAACCTCCAGGTCGATCGGCTGGAGCTGCCGAAGCATCGCCTGGTCGTGATCACGGGGCCATCCGGCTCGGGCAAATCGTCGCTCGCGTTCGATACGCTCTACGCTGAAGGCCAGCGCCGCTATGTCGAATCGCTGTCGGCGTACGCGCGCCAGTTCCTCGGCCAGATGGAGAAGCCGAAGTACGAGCGCATCCGAGGCCTGTCGCCGACGATCGCGATCCAGCAGAAGACCGCGGGCTCGAACCCGCGCTCGACGGTCGGCACCACGACCGAGATCTACGACTACCTGCGCGTGCTGTACGCGCGCGCCGGCGAGCAGCGCTGCTACCAGTGTGGCGGCCCGGTCGGAGCGCGCACCGCCGGGCAGATCGTCGACGAGCTCGCCGAGCTTCCGGACAAGACCCAGGTCACGGTGCTCGCGCCCAGGGCCGAGAACCGCAAGGGCGAGTTCCGCGAGCTGTTCACGGAGCTCTCGAAGGCCGGCTTCGTGCGCGTTCGCATCGATGGCATGATCGTGCGGCTCGACGATGTCGGTGCGCTCGAGAAGCAGAAGAAGCACTCGATCGAGCTGGTGATCGACCGGATCACGATCAACCGTTCAAAACTGGAGGGGCCAGGGCCTGCGCGCGGCGCCGGGATGGACAAGGGCCGGCTCACCGACTCGGTCGAGACCGCGCTGCGCGAGGGCAAGGGCAAGCTGATGGTCGAGGTCGCCGGGGAGAAGATCCCGCGGACCTACTCCGAGGCCAATGCCTGCCCCAAGTGCGGCATCGGGTTTCCCGAGCTGTCGCCGCAGAGCTTCTCGTTCAACTCGCCGCTCGGGATGTGCGTCGAGTGCAACGGCCTGGGCGAACGGCTCGCGGCAGATCCAGATCTCGTCGTGCCGGATCCGGCGCGCACGATCCGGGAGGGCGCGGTCGCGGTCTGGGGCGAGGCGATCGCGAAGGATAGCGGCTGGACCGCGAACATCGTCAACGCGCTCGCGAAGGCGTTCAAGATCGACCTCGACAAGCCGTGGAACAAGCTGAGCGAGAAGCACCGCGACGTGCTGATGAACGGCACCGGCGACAAGCGCGTCAACGTGCAGTGGGAGGGCCGGCATTCGACCGGGGAGTGGGCGATGCGGTTCGAGGGCATCCTCGCGCAGCTCGAGCGCCGGCACCGCGAGTCGTCGAGCGATCGGACCAAGCAGCACTACGAGCAGTTCTTCCGGGCGATCCCGTGCGCGGTGTGCCACGGCACCCGGCTGCGGCCGGAGTCGCGCGCGGTGTTCGTCCACGAGCGTCCGATCAACGACGTCACGGGGATGACCGTGAAGGACGCCTACGAGTTCATCACGACGATGCAGCTCACCGGCGCGCGGCTCCAGATCGCGGGTGAGGTGATCAAGGAGATCAAGAACCGGCTGACGTTCTTGCTCGACGTCGGCCTGGACTACCTCACGCTTCACCGCGGCGCGGGCACGTTATCGGGCGGTGAGGCCCAGCGGATCCGGCTGGCGTCGCAACTCGGCAGCGAGCTTTCGGGCGTGCTGTACGTGCTCGACGAGCCGTCGATCGGCCTGCACCAGCGCGATAACGAGCGGCTCGTGCGTACGCTCCACCGGCTGCGCGACCTCGGCAACACCGTGCTGGTCGTCGAGCACGACGAGGCGACGATGGAGGCCGCCGATTGGATCGTCGACTTCGGCCCGGGCGCGGGACGTCACGGTGGCAGGGTCGTCGCCGAGGGCACGCCGGATCAGGTCAAGGCGGTGACCACGTCGATCACCGGTAACTACCTCGCGGGACGCGAGCGCATCGAGGTTCCGGTGCAGCGCCGCGCACCGTCGAGCTGGGTCAAGCTGAGCGGCGCGCGCGAGCACAACCTCAAGAACGTCACCGCCGAGATTCCGCTCGGCGTGATGGTCGCGGTCACCGGCGTCTCCGGCGCGGGCAAGTCGTCGCTGATCAACGCGACGCTGCACCCTGCCCTCAATCGCATGCTGCATCGCTCGATGGATCGCGTCGGCCCGTACGACGAGCTCACCGGCCTCGGCAAGGTCGACAAGGCGATCGTGATCGATCAACAGCCGATCGGCCGCACGCCGCGCTCGAACCCGGCGACGTACACCAAAGCGTTCGATCTGATCCGCGAGCTCTACGCGCAGATGCCGCAGGCCAAGACCTACGGCTACGCCGCCGGGCGGTTCTCGTTCAACGTGTCGGCAAAGCAAGGGGGCGGGCGATGCGAGGCGTGC
>JBDTEH010000314.1:0-36890 GCA_039922635.1 Kofleriaceae bacterium
CGCTCGTGATCCTGATCATGGTCGGCGTCTATCGCTGGTCGGGTTGGATCGCGGTGTTCGCGGTCGTGTTCCACATCCTCCTCACCCTCGCGGTCATGGCGCTGTTCGGTGCAACGCTGACCTTGCCCGGCATCGCCGCGATCGTGCTGTCGATCGGGATGGAGGTCGACGGCAACATCCTGATCTACGAACGCATACGAGACGAGCTCAATCTAGGTAAGTCCGTGCGCGGCGCGATCGACCTCGGGTTCTCGCGCGCCTTCACCGCCATCCTCGATGGCCAGCTCACCACGGCCGCCGCCGGGTGGGTGCTCCTGCAGTACGGCTCGGGACCGATCAAAGGCTTCGCCGTCATGCTGCTCGTCGGCGTGTTCACCACCCTCACCACCAACATCTGGGTCACCCGGATCCTCTTCGACTGGAACGTAGCCAGGAAGAAGGGGCATCTCGTGACGATCTCGATCTAGGCGCGCGGGGAACCAAGACCATGAGTGATACCGAACCCGTCGCCGCTACTCACAAGCACAAGTTCCGTTACCTGTTGCCTCCGGGAAACAACTTCGCGTTCGTCGCGAAGTTCAGAGCCTGGATCATCATCTCGCTCCTGCTGATGTCGGTCAGCATCGGCACTCTGTTCGTGAATCGATCCGTCCGCGGCTCGTACATGAACTGGACGATCGATTTCAAAGGCGGCACCGAGATCGTCTTCGCGTTCAAGGACAAGGCGAAGCCGGATGCTGGCTTCATCAAAGTCGAGACCGGCAAGGTCCGCGCGGCGCTAGCCGCCGAGGATGGCATCGAAGTCTCCGACATCTCGTGGGACGACGACAACGGCAAGCGGGTCGACGGCATGATGGTGCGTTCGGCGCGGTTCTCCGCGTTGAAGCCCGCGGACGAGACGAAGGCGCAGGCCGCGTTCCTCGAGAAGTTCAAAGATCGCGAGATCGGCAAGGCCAACTGGTCCGGCGATCGGCTCTACGTCCGGTCGAGGAAGGTGATCAAGCCCGAGGAAGCGGCGCCGGTGTTCTTTGCGGCCGCCGGTCTCGAGCTCAAGCCCTGGCTCCCCGCGGAGGTCAACCAGTACGAGCACCCCGATGAAGGCACCGGCGAGTACAACTCGTCGTTCGCGATGTGGGGTCTCGACCGCCAGTACCAGAAGATCCTGGAGGCGGCGCTGCCCGACACGTCAGCGACCGTGCAGCAGAGCTATGGCGTCGGCGCGAAGGCCGGCGACAAGCTCCGCGACGACGCGGCGAAGTCGATCGTCTACGCGATCTTCCTCATCATGTTGTACCTCGCGTTCCGGTTCGACATTCGCTACGCCCCGGGCGCGGCGTTCGCGACGATCCACGACGCGATCATGGTGATCGGCGTGTTCGCGCTGACCTGGACACCGGTGAACCTCACCTCGGTCGCAGGCCTCCTCACCGTGATGGGCTACTCGGTCAACGACACCGTGATCGTCTTCGATCGAATTCGCGAGAACCAAGCGAAGCTCAAGGACAAGAAGATCGAACGCATCATCGACATCTCGATCAACGAGATGCTCGTGCGGACGATCCTCACGTCGGCGACGGTGTTCGCGACCACGCTGATCATGAACATCTTCGGCACCGGTGACGTGAAGGTCTTCGCGTTCGCGATGAACGTCGGTGTGATCGTCGGGACCTACTCGTCGATCTTCCTCGCGGCGCCGATCTTCATGTACGTGTCGAAGAAGTGGTACTCGGGCCCGCCGAAGAAGCGAACACTGCCGGCGCCGGTGCCGACGGTCGACAGCACCGTCGAAGAAGCCTAGCGATCCCCCGGGGATCTCTCGGGATCTCGCGAGGTTCGGTGTCAGACCGGCGCACTAGGGTGCGCGCGTGGATGTTCGTTTGCGCACGCTCGATGACCGGATCGTCAATCGGATCTCGTCGACCCTCCGCGTGCGTCCCGCGACCGCACGTTGTCTCGTTGCCCGCGGCGTGACCGAGCCGGCCGAAGCCCAGGGCTTCATCGATCCGAGGCTCGCCGCGCTGCGACCGCCGCAAGGCCTCGCCGGCATGGCGAGGGCGGTCGGCCGGATCGCGGATGCGGTGCAGCGCGGCGAGCGGATCGGCGTGTTCGGCGATTACGACGTCGACGGTGTCACCACCGCGGCCTTGTTGACCTCGTTCCTGCGCGCCTCGGGCGCGCATGTCGAGTGCGCGGTCGCGCGCCGCGAAGCCGGCTACGGTTTCACGTCGGAGGCCGCCGCGGACTTCGCGCGCCGCGAGTGCCGGCTCGTCGTCACCGGCGATTGCGGCACCAGCGATCTCGATGCGATCTACGCGGGCGCGGCGCTCGGCGTCGAGGTGATCGTCGTCGACCACCACACGGTGCCGGCGGCGGGCACCGTGCATCCCGCGTTCTCGCTGGTCAATCCGTTCCGCACCGACTCCACGTTCCCGTTCCGCGGCATGGCCTCGGTCGGCCTGATGTTCTACGTCGCCGCGTCGGTGCGCACCGAGCTCCGCGATCGCGGTTGGTATCGCAATCGTCCCGAGCCGGACGTCCGCGACCTGTTGGATCTCGTCGCGCTCGGCACGGTCGCCGATATGGTGCCGCTCAACGCGGAGAATCGGATCCTCACCGCGCTCGGCATGCGCCGGTTGCAGAGCCGGGTCCGTCCTGGCATCGCCGCGTTGCTCGCGTCGGCGAACGTCGATCCGGATCGCGAGATCGACGCGCGCACGATCGCGTGGAAGCTCGCGCCGCGGTTGAATGCACCGGGCCGGCTCGGCGCCGCGGAGCCGTCGCTGTCGCTGCTGCTCGCCGACGAAGCGACCGCGGTCGCGCGCGCCCAGGTGCTCGAGTCGGCGAACACGGAGCGCCGGTCGATCCAGGACCGCGTCGTCGAGGAAGTCATGGCGCGGCTCGAGGGCACCGAGATCGGGCCCGCGATCGTGATCGCCGGTGAAGGCTGGCCGACCGGGGTCGTCGGCATCGTCGCGGCCAAGCTCGTCGACAAGTACCAGCGTCCCGCGTTCGTGATCGGCATCGATCCGGTCGCCGGCATCGGTCGCGGCTCAGCGCGCACGCGCGTCGGCGTCAACCTCTATGATGCACTCACCGCCGCTGCACCGTCGCTGATGCGCTACGGCGGACACGCGATGGCGGCCGGCTTCACCGTCAAGCCCGAGAACGTCGCAGCGCTCGCAGAGGCGCTCGGTGTCGTGTGCGGAAAGCTCGCCGAAGGCTCGGGCCCGGTGTCGACGCACACCGATGTCGACGCCGAGGTCCACCTCGGTGAGATCGACGAGCGCCTCGCGCAGGAGCTCGCCGGCCTCGGCCCGTTCGGTCAGAACAACCCGGCGCCGGTGCTCGTCACGCGCGCCGCGAGGGTGATGGCGGTCCGCCGGGTCGGCGGCGACAAGCACCTCAAGCTCACGCTCGAGGATCACCAGCACACCCAGCGCGATGCGATCGGCTTCAACCTCGGCGACCGGCCGGTCGAGGTCGGTGCGCGGCTCGATCTCGCGTTCGTGCCGAAGGTTTCGACCTGGCAGGGCCGGCGCAACGCCGAGCTCGAGCTCTCCGACCTGGCGATCGTTTCGTAGCCGCGTTAAGACTCCCGCGTGGCCTCTGGCGACGACACCGATGTTCCGAAGCTGCCGCGTGGTCGCGGGCTGAAGTTCTCGGTTCCGGAGATCTTCCGGATCCTGGTCACGCTCGCCTTGTTGGTCGCCTTGGTCGTGCTCATGAAGCCGTGCTCGAAGGCCGTCTCGACGTTCGTGATGGGCTTCGGCTCGGGCTCGGGCAGCGGCTCGGGCTCCGCAAAGCCGGATCCATACGAGCGGCTGACGCCCGGCATGACCGACGACGAGGTTCGCGCCGCGATCGAGCGATCGAAGGCGAAGAACGCTGCCCAAGCCGGCAGCGGCCTGGGCTCGGACGACTCCGCCACACGACCTCCGCCTCCGCCCGCCGCAGGCCCGGGCTCCGCGACCGGCTCCGCCGCGGCGGGCTCGGCCGGCTCGGCGAGCGCGGGCTTCGTGCGGCACTCCATGTTTCACGCGGCGACGCCAAATGCGGGCAGCGCCGCGGCACCGACCGCAACACCGATCGCGCCGTAACGTAGCGGTCTGTCGTCACGACCGAGGGCCGCGCCGCAACTAGACGCGATCCCGATCCCGATCCCGATCCCGATCCCGATCCCGATCCCGATCCCGATCCTGATTCTGGGCTCGCCGGCCGCTCGTCGCCGCCGATCCTGTCCTCGCGACGATCCGTGGATCGATCGATCGCGAAGCTCGACGGTCGCGACTACACGTCGGTCAATGCGCCTGGAACCGCAGCGGATCCGGATCGACGTCGTCGGCGATCCCGTCGCAGTCGAGGTCGCCTTCGCGCGTGAAGTAGAACGCCTGATCGAGCGCCAGGCGCGCGCACGCGACGTCGCCCGTCGAGCCCCAGACCTCGACGTTGGCCGGCGGCGGCGCGAGGGTGACCGTGCCGCCGTACCAGATGTCCTCGAGACCGTCGGTGATCGATGAGCGCAGATTCAACCGGATCCCGCCGACCGCGACGACCGCACCGTTCGCGGTCGCGGCGATCGCGACCTCTTTCTGCCAGCCCTCCGAGGCATCGAGCTCGACGTGCCACGCGGTCGTCGATCCGAGGTCGTTGGCGCTCGTCGCGCTGCGTGCGTAGACCAGGAACAGGTCGGGGAGCGTCGCGCCGGCCTCGATCGCCGGCGTCGCGATCGCAGCGTCCGCGGCGAGCGAGTGGGTCGCGGCGAACACGTCGACGTGATCGAACGCGACCGGCGAGGTGACGTCGAGCTCCATGCACTCGAGCACGTCGGTGCCGGCCGGCAGTCGACACGGCAGATCGCTCGCGCCACAACCCGCGAGTGCGATCACCAGCGCGCCCGCCAGCGCGCCCGCGACGATCAGCGCTTCCACAGCACAGCGTGACTCGCGACCGGCATCTGCGTGCGGCGCTTTTCGACCGCGGCGCCGTCGAGGGTTTGCACGATCACACCATCGCCCTCGGCGCGCTCGCTGGTGATCAGGCCCCACGGATCGACGATCAGCGAGTGGCCGAAGCTCTCGCGCTTGTCGTTGTGCTTGCCCCACTGCGCCGGCGCGACGATCCACGTCTGGTTCTCGATCGCGCGCGCGCGCATCAACACGTGCCAGTGCGCCGCGCCGGTGTGCGCGGTGAACGCGGCCGGAATCACGACGACCTCGGCGCCCAGGTCGACGACGAGCCGGCGATAGAGCTCCGGGAACCGCAGGTCGTAGCAGATCGACAGGCCGACCGGCACTCCGTCGATATCGACGACCTCGAGGTCCTCGCCGGCGACCGTGCTGTTGCTCTCCTTGAGCGTCGCACCGCCCGGGATGTCGACGTCGAACAGATGGATCTTGCGATATTTTGTGACGAGCCGGCCGCTCGGATCGACGACGACCAGCGTGTTGTAAGCGCGCTTGTCATCGCCCGCGACGGTCTCCGGAGTGCCGCCGCCGATGATCCAGATCTGGTGCTGCCGGCACAGTGTGGCCAGCGTCGACATGACGGGCCCGCCGGCCTCGAGCACCTCCGCCGCCGCCATCTTGTCGCCTTCGGCGCGGCCAAGGAACGAGAAGCACTCGGGAAGCACGACCAACCGGGCGCCGGCGGCCGCCGCCTCGCCGACCAGCGTGCGGCACACCTCGAGATTCGCGCCGAGATCTCCGACCGAGCGCATCTGGACCGCTGCAACCGCGAGCTGCCACGCCATAGGGCTGTTCCTACCACGGCGAAACTACAAATGAACCACCTGCCTGAACGCTCCACGACCCATGGCCATAAAGCACTTGCTCTGGGATCGAGCGAGTGGTAACCAACGCCCAGCTTAAATCGCTCCGCGGTTGGGTGGCCAGTCGGCCACCTTTTTTTTCGCTCCAACATGTCCCGCAATCCGCTCCAGACCAAGTTGATCGAGATCATCGAGCCCGTCGTCAACGCCGCGAAGCTCGAGCTGGTTGACGTGCGCTTTTTGCTCGACCAAGGTGGCTGGACCCTGCGCGTGCAGATCGATGTTCCGGTCGCGAACATCACGAACATCACCGAGGTCTCGACCGACCGCGTGTCGCTCGCGGACTGCGAAGCCATCTCGCACGAGTTGTCGGCCGTGCTCGACGTCGAGGATCCGATCAAGCAGGCGTACGCGCTCGAGGTCGGCTCGCCCGGCATCGATCGCCCGCTGCGCCTGCCGTCGCACTTCGCGCACTTCCAGGGCTGCGAAGTGAAGCTGACCCTTGCGCTGCCGCTGCCGCTCGCCGACGGTGGCGAGCGCCGCAACTTCAAAGGCATCTTGCAGGGCGTCTCGCCCGAGCAGGACAAGATCATGATCGAGTGCGATGGCCAGACCTTCGAGCTCGCCATCGACGACATCGACACCGCGAAGCTCGTGCCCGACTGGGATGCCGTCATGAAGGGCAAATCGGGCGTCGGCACCAGGGATTTTGTGAAACCGATCAAACCGGGTCACCGCCCGTCTCAGAAGCAGCAGAAGCAATAGAGGACGACATGGAAGCCAAACTCGACATGGTTCTCGAGCAGGTAGGCCGAGACAAGAACATCGATAAGAGCGTGCTGATCAGCGCGCTCGAGCAAGCCATCCTCACCGCTGCCAAGCGCACGTTCGGCATGAACCGTGAGATGGAAGCGAAGTTCAACGCGGAGACCGGCTCGGTCGACCTGTTCCTGATCGTCAACGTCGTCGAGGACGATGCGATCGAGGGCCGCGAGATCACGGTGGAGGATGCGCACAAGGCGGGCCTCGAGGCCGAGCTCGGCGACGAGCTGTTGTTCCAGGTGTTCTATCGGGCCGAGGACGACGATCGCGCGCGCGAGCAGGACGAGAAGTTCGGCATCATGATCGACCTCAAGAACGCGTCGAAGAAATTCGGCCGGATCGCGGCGCAGACCGCGAAGCAGGTGATCTACCAGCGCGTCCGCGAGGCCGAGCGCGACAACGTGTTCAACGAGTTCAAGGACCGCAAGGGCGAGATCATCCCCGGCATCGTGCGGCGCTTCGAGCGTGGCGCGCTCGTCGTCGATATCGGCAAGGCCGAGGCGGTGCTGCCGATGCGCGAGCAGGTCCCGCGCGAGAGCTATCGCGTGGGCGACACGATCAAGGCGTACTGCCTGGACATCGATCGCAACGCGCGTGGCCCTCAAGTCATCCTGACGCGGACCCACAAGGGGCTGCTCGAGAAGTTGTTCGAGCAGGAGGTCCCCGAGATCTACGAGAAGATCGTCCGCATCGAGAGCTCGGCGCGCGAGCCGGGTGCCCGCGCGAAGATCGCCGTGAGCTCGCGTGACCGCGACGTCGATCCGGTCGGCGCGTGCGTCGGCATGAAGGGCAGCCGTGTCCAGGCCGTCGTCCAGGAGCTGCGCGGCGAGAAGATCGATATCGTCCCGTACGACGACGACCCGGCGCGCTTCGTGTGTAACGCGATCGCGCCCGCCGAGGTCAAGCGCGTCATCATCGACGCCGAAGGCCACCGCATGGAGCTGATCGTCCCCGACGACAAGCTCTCGCTCGCGATCGGCAAGAAGGGCCAGAACGTCCGGCTCGCGTCCCAGCTCACCGGCTGGCGCATCGACATCCACTCGGAGTCGAAGATCTACGAGCTCGAGCGCCGCGCGAAGGAGCAGATCGCACACGCCATCGCGCCCGAGTTCGACCTCGCGATCGCCGAAAATCTATTCAAGCTCGGCTGGCGCTCGGTCGGCGAGCTCGCGCGCGCCCACATCGAGGAGCTCGCGGGGCTGCCCGGCATCGGCGGTCCCGAGAACGCCCACAAGGTGATCGACGGCGCGAAGGCGTACGTCGCGGGCGGTGGCCGGCGCAGCAAGGATGACCTCCGCAAGGAGTCCGAGCGGCGCTCCGCGATGTCCGGCGACCAGCAGCTCATGGAGCTCGACGGGGTCGACGAAGATGTGCTCGGCGTGCTCCACACGGCGAACATCCACTCGCCCGAGGACCTCATCAAGACGCCGATCGAACAGGTCGCGACTGCGACCGGCATCGACATGGGCGACCTCGCGCGGCTGCGCCAGCGTGCGATCAGCTGGCTTTCGGAGGTCTCGTCGTAGTGACGCACATTCCCCTTCGCACCTGCATCGGATGCCGCGCGGTCGAACCGCAGGCGGCGCTGGTGCGCATGGCCTTCGTTCCGGGTCACGACGAGCTCGTCGTCGGCCACGGTCCGGGGCGGGGGGCGTACGTACATTCCCGAGCTTCCTGTTTGACTGGGGCCGCCCGTGGCGGGCTCGCTCGTTCGTTCCGTCGTGCGATCCCGGCGGCGACACTTCGCGGACTTGCCGCAAAGCTGTCACCAACCGACGACAATCACGGGCAAACGGTCGCTGGCCAGGTGGGCGGAGAAGCTGTAGAAACTGTGGCTCGGACTCCAGGCGCCGAGGCGAAGGACTGACCAAGGGTAAAGATGCGCGTTTACGAGATTGCAAAAGAGGTCGGCATTCCGAACAAGGACCTCATCGCCAAGATCCGAGCGCTCGGACTCGAGGTGAATAACCACATGTCCTCGCTCGACGCGGATGATGTGGCGCGCATCAAGCGGTCGCTCGACAAAGAGAAGGGCACCGTGGCTCCGCAACAGACGCAAAAGCTGTCGTCTGGAACCGTGCTTCGCCGCCGCTCGAGCGGCGACAAGGCGGCCGATGACGACGCCGCTGCAGCCGCCCCCGCGAAGGCGCCGCCCGTCGCACCCCCGGTGATCCGCCGTCGCGCCGAAGCGGTCGCAGAGCCCGAGACCAAGCCCGCGGCTCGCGTCGAAGCACCAGCGCCAGCGCCCGTCCACGCCAGCCCACGGCCGGAGCCGAAGCTCGAAGCGAAGCCAGAGCCGAAGCCCGAGCCTAGGCCCGAGCCGCGACCCGAGCCGCGACAAGAAGCGAAGCCCGAGCCGATGGAAGCACCGAAGGTCGTGGCGCCTGCGGTATCACCGCCGTCACGTCCGACTCCCATTCCCGCCGAGGCCAAGCCCGTGCCCGTGCCCGTGCCCGCGCCCCCCCAGCCGACTCCCGTCGAGCGACCCGCTCCCGTCGTCACGCCGGTGCCGGTGCCGGTGCCGGCCGCCGCTGCACCACCGCCGGTTGCGCCTTCGCGCTCGCGCGTGATCGTCGCCGGTCCTCAGGTCGTCGCTCGTACGAGCGCCGAGGCAGGGTCCACCCACGGTGGGCAGCGCATCGTCGACGTGCAACCGCCGCCGTCGACGCCGTTGCCTCCGCGGATCACGCCGGTTCGTCCGGCCGCGGGGACCCAACCGCAGCAGCAGCACCAGCACGCTGGCCCCGCGGCCGCCGAGCCGGTCGACGCACGCACCCAGTTCGAGCGCGAGCTCGAGCGCGCTCGGGCCCGGACCGCCGACAAGCCGTCGACGCGCTCGATCGAGGTCGATATGACCCAGCCGCGCAGCAACGGATCGTCGGCCTCCGCCGCGAGCGAGGACGGCGCGCTGGCGCAGCCCGCGCGAGATCCCTTGCGTCCGGCCGTCGGCACCGTGATCGCGCTGCCGCCGAGGATCAAGATCACCGAGCGCACGCCGATCGGCGGTCGCCCGGCCCCGGGTCCCCAGCCGGCGAACCCGATCCGCGGTCGGTACGCGCAGCAGCAGCAGCGCGGCGGCCGTCCCGGTGGTCCGCACGGCGGCCACGGCCGTCACGACATGAAGAAGCTGCCCCTCGGCAAGAAGGGCAAGCAGACCACGATCACGACGCCCGCCGAGCACAAGCGCGTCGTCCGCATCGAGGACACGATCGCGATCAGCGAGCTCGCGCGCAACATGGGCGTCAAGGCTCCCGAGGTGCTGAAGAAGCTCTGGGGCATGGGCATGACCGGCGTCAACATCAACGCGTCGATCGACTTCGACACCGCACAGCTGCTCGCGAGCGAGTTCGGCTACGAGGTTCAGAACGTCGCGTTCAAGGAAGAAGCAGCCTTCACCCAGAAGGCGGAGGACGTCGGCGAGAGCGTGACGCGCGCGCCGGTCGTGACCATCATGTGTCACGTCGACCACGGCAAGACCACGCTGCTCGACGCGATCCGCAAGACCCGGGTCGCTGCGGGCGAGGCCGGCGGAATCACCCAGCACGTCGCGGCCTACAAGGTCAACGTCCCGGGCCACGGCGACATCGTGTTCCTCGATACCCCCGGTCACGAGGCGTTCACCGAGATGCGTGCCCGCGGCGCTCAGGCCACGGACATCGTCGTGCTCGTCGTCGCGGCGAACGACGGTGTGATGCCGCAGACGATCGAGGCGCTCAACCACGCCAAGGACGCGAAGGTGAAGATCATCGTCGCGGTCAACAAGATCGACATGCCGGACGCCGCTCCCGAGCGCGTCAAGCAGCAGCTCGCCGAGCAGCAGCTGATCGCCGAGGACTGGGGCGGTGACACGATCTACGTCAACGTCTCGGCCATCAAGGGCGAGAACATCGACAAGCTGCTCGAGTCGATCGCGGTCACCGCCGAGATCATGGAGCTCAAGGCGGATCCGGCGAAGTCGGCGAGCGGCCTCGTGATCGAGGCTCGCCTCGATCGCAACCGCGGCCCGATGGCCACCGTGCTCATCCAGGAAGGCACGCTGCGCGCGGGTGACATCGTCGTCGCGGGCCGCACGTACGGCAAGGTCCGCGCGATGCTCGACGATCGCGGCAATACGATCCTGGAGGCAGGCCCTTCGACCCCGATCGAGCTGCTCGGCCTCGACGGCGTCCCCGACGCCGGCGACCAGGTCAACGTGGCCGAGGACGACAAGGTCGCCAAGCAGGTCGTCGAGCACCGCCGCCAGCAGTTCCGCAAGCGCGAGCTCGCGTCGACAGGGCGGGTCTCGCTCGAGAGCCTGATGGAGCGGATCTCCGAGGGCATCGATCAGAAGGAGCTGAAGATCGTGCTCAAGGCGGACGTCCAGGGCTCCGCCGAGGCGCTCAAGGCCGCGCTCGTCAAGCTCACCACCGAGAAGGTCAAGGTCAACGTGATCGGCGCCGGCGTCGGCGGCATCACGGAGAGCGATGTCAACCTCGCGAAGGCGGGCAACGCGATCATCGTCGGCTTCCACGTCCGACCTGCCGGCAAGAGCAGCAAGCTCGCCGAGCAAGAGGACGTCGAGATCCGGCTCTACGACATCATCTACGACGCGCTCGACGACGTGAAGGGCGCGATGGCCGGCCTGCTCGCGCCGATCAAGCGCGAGATCCCGATGGGCTCGCTCCAGGTCCGCGAGACGTTCGCGATCCCGAAGATGGGCGTCGTCGCGGGCTGCATGGTTACCAACGGCAAGATCAACCGCAAGGCGCATCTCCGGATCGTCCGCGACGCCGTGCAGGTCTACGAGGGCAAGGTCGGCTCGCTGCGCCGCTTCAAGGACGACGTCAGCGAGGTCTCGAACGGCTTCGAGTGTGGTGTGATGGTCCACGGCTGGAACGAGATCAAGGTTGGCGACGTGATCGAGGCCTACGAGGTCGTCGAGGAAGCCGCGAAGCTATAAGTCATGGGAGCCTACGCATATCTAGATAGCTTCGAGCACATCGATCGCATCCTGAGCGCGCGCGCGCATCAGGTCGAAGCGAAGCACAACATCCCGATCTACTGGCTCGCGATGTTCGAGCCGGGCGACATCCGGGTCGAGCCGCTCACGGGCGTGCGCTACGCGAAGACGACCGATACGCACTTCGTCGTCGCGCCGCCGTACCTCGTGGTCGAGGCGACCACCGCGATGGCGCGGCTCAAGCGCCGAACACCTGCGCTCGCGACGCTCGGCGGTGAGACGCATCGCAAGATGCTCACCGAGTTCGGCGCGTTCGCGCGCCGGCTCAAGCCGTCGATCATGGTGCGGCTCGATGACCTGCTGGACGACAAGCCGATGAAGGGATACGTCGACCGGCTCCGCGGCACGCTCGAGCTCTGCACCAAGCTCGACGACGCGACCGTGCATCCCGACACCTACGTGATCGAGCCGCTCTCCACCGTGTGGGCGGGGCCGGATTGGAAGACCAGCGAGCTCCCCGAGAGCGTGCTGTCGGGCTGGGGTTGGCGGGTCTCCCCCGAGGAGCGCGCCAAGAACTCGTCGGCGCGAAAGTGGAACAAGCTGGTCGGTGAGAGCCCGGACGGCGCGATCGACTACACCGTCAATCGGGCGTTCACCGCGGACGAGCTCCTCGTACATCCCAAGCTGGGCACCGGGGTCGTGACGCGCGTCGTCGACGCCAACAAGATCGAAGTGCTGTTCCGCGAGGGTCTGCGAACGCTCGTGCACGGCCGCCACTGATTGCGGTAACGTGTGTGGATGTACGTCGGCATCGCCAAGATCAGCCTCGTGATCGGCGAGAGCCACTCGCTCAAGGAAAAGCGCATGGTCGTGCGCCGGATCAAGGATCGCGTGCGCGAACGGGTCGGCGTGATCGTCAATGAAGTCGGCTCCCAAGATAGCTGGCAGCGCGCCGAGCTCGGCTGCGCGGTCACCTCTGGCGAGGCGGAGGTCGCCGGCCAGCTGCTCGACGACGTGGTTCGCGTGATCGCCAGCGCGGCGCTCGACGGAGGGGCCGAGGTCGCGGCGATCGCGCGTGAGGTCACGCCGTTCACGAAGCCGGCGGAGCCGATCGCGACCAAGCCGGCGGCCAGCGCGCTCGAATGGGTTCCGAGCCAGTGGCTCGAGGAGTCGAAATGAAGCCGGCCAAGGGCACGCGGCTCGCGCGGCCGAATCCACGCAAGGAGCGCGTCGCGACCGCGATGCGCGAGGCGCTGACCGAGGCGATCACCGCCGATATCCGCGATCCTCGCGTGCACGCACCAGACCTCCTGACCGTGTCGCGCGTCGAGATGAACGTCGACATGGCGGTCGCGCACGTCTACGTCTCGATCGTCGGCAAGCCCAGCGTGATCGACGGCGCGCTCGCCGGGCTCGCGAAGGCCGCCGGGTTCTTGCGCGGGCCGATCGGCCGCACCGTCGGGCTGCAGCACGCGCCCGAGTTGCGGTTCTTGCTCGACCAGTCGATCGACATGAAGGACAAGCTCGCGCAGATCCTGCGCGAGGACGAGCTGAAGGCGAAGGCCGCCGGCCGGATCCCCGGTGTTGCCGAGCCGGGGCCCGAGCCCGAGTCCGCCCCCGCGCCCGAGCTCGAGCCCGCCCCCGCGCCCGAGTCGGCACACAGTGACGCACCGCCCGTCGGCGAGACCCGCTCGGTGGAGCCGCCGGAGGGCGAAGCGTGAGCGTCGCCGAGGCGCTCGAGCGCGCGTGCGACCTGCTGCGCTCCGCGAAGCGCGTCCTCCTCACCAGCCACCGCCGCCCCGACGGCGACGGCACCGGCTCGATGGCCGGGCTTGCCTCGCTGCTCCGTGCGCGCGGCACCGAGGCCGTGATCTACTCGATGGATCCGATCGCGCGGCGCTATCGCTGGTTGCCGCTGGTCTCGACCACGGTGCACACGATGCCGTTCGACGCGCGCTTCGACTGCACGATCGTCGTCGATTGCGCCGACATCTCGCTGCTCGGCGGCGCGCTGCCGCCGCCCGAGGTGTGCGGGACGCTGATCACGCTCGATCACCACGCGAGCGGCCGCCCGTTCGGCGACATCGCGGTGTGGGATCCTGCCGCGTCGGCCGTCGGTGTGCTGGTCCACCGGATCGCGGTGCACGAGGCCTGGCCGATCACGCCCGAGGCCGCGGTGCCGCTCTACGTGTCGTTGATCAGCGATACCGGCGGGTTCCGTCACGCGAACACGAACGCCGAGGCGCTGCACGTCGGGTCCGAGTTGATCCGTGCGGGCGTCGTGCCGGCGACGATCGCGGCCTCCCTCGAGGAGCGCCCGAGCCCCGGCAAGCTCCGCCTGCTCGGCTCGGTGCTCTCGACGCTCGAGCTGCAGTGCGCCGGGCGCGCCGGCGTGCTCAGCGTCACCACCGAGATGGTCGAGGGTGCGCGCGCGTCGTGGGAGGATATCGAGGGGATGGTCAACTGGGCGCGCAACGTCGAGGGCGTGCAGGTCGGCGTGCTGCTGACGACCGCGAAGGGCGGCGGCGTGCGCGTCTCGATGCGGTCACGCAGCGAACGGATCGACGTCGGCAGGGTTTGTATGACGCTCGGAGGCGGCGGCCATCCCGGCGCCGGGGGCTGCCACATGCTCGGCGACCTGGCCGCGACCAAGACCGCGGTCGTCGCCGCGCTCGATACCGCGTTCAACCGTCGGTGATACGCTGCGCTCGATGCGGATCGTGCTCCTAGCTGCGCTGCTGTGCGCGTGCCTGAACGCGTGCGGCGATAACAAGCTGATCGCCGATGGCGCGATCGATAGCCACACCTTCGAGGACGCCGGCACCGACGCGCCGAACCCGAACAGTCCGGCGACGTTGTTCGATACCGGGCTGTGCGTCGACCAGGCATGTACGCAGATCCGCCCGGACGTCCACGCGTACACGCCGCAGTTCCCGCTGTGGGCCGACACCGCGACCAAGCAGCGCTGGTACTACCTGCCGCCCGGCACGCAGATCGATACCTCCGACATGGATCACTGGCAGTTCCCGGTCGGCACGAAGTTCTGGAAGGAGTTCACGCGCGACGGGATCCGGGTCGAGACCCGGCTCGTGATGCGGATCGGCGCCGGCGACACCATCGCCGACTGGTTCTACGTCGCGTATCAGTGGAACGCGACCGAGGACGGCACGATGGCGGTGCCGAAGGGCGTCGAGAACGCGAACGGCACGCAGCACGACATCCCCTCGCGGCTATTCTGCAAGATGTGCCACGAGGGCCTCAAGCCGACCCGCGTGCTCGGCTTCGGCGCGATCCAGCTCGACGCTCCCGCGGCGAACGCCGGCGAGACCACGCTCGCGTCGCTCGTCGCGGCGAACACGCTGACCGTCAACCCGACCGCGCCGACCTCCGGCACGACGTACTTCCCGATCGAGGGCAACCCGACGCAGCACGCCGCGCTCGGCTACGTCCACGCGAACTGCAGCCACTGCCACAACCCGACGTCCTCGACCCACGACATCGTGCCGCTCGAGCTCCGCCTGCTCGTCGGCGAGGTCCACGATCACACGCTGACCGCGGCGTATCGCACGGCGGTCGGCAAGCGCGCGACCGAGCCGCTCGGCCTGCTGCCGGCGCAGTACCACTGCCCGGACCTGAGCAACGTGCCGAACGCCGCCGAGTGCATCATCGCGCCGGGCACCCCGGCCGACTCCGTGATGATGCTCCGGTTCGATGCCGATCCGATGTCGAACCAGCACATGCCGGCGGCCGGCTCCAAGATGATCGATCCGGCCGGCATGGCAGACCTGACGACGTGGATCACCACCCCGTAAACGGCGTCCTCGTGCTCGACAAGCCGCCGGGCATGAGCTCGGCCGCGGCCGTCGACCACGTCAAGCGCGCGCTGCGCGTCAAGCGGGCAGGGCACGGCGGCACGCTCGATCCGATCGCGACCGGCGTGCTCGCGGTGTGCCTCGGTGAGGCGACGAAGGTCGCGCAGTACCTGCTCGCCGATGACAAGGCGTATCGCGCCGAGATGGTGCTCGGCAAAGTCACCGACACGCTCGATCGCACCGGCATCGTCGGCGAGGAGCGCGACGCGAGCGGGATCACGCGCGCGCAGATCGAGGCCGCGCTCGCTGGCCGCCGCGGCGAGCAGGACCAGATCCCGCCGATGTTCTCCGCGATCAAGCAGGATGGCGTGCGGCTGTACAAGCAGGCCCGCCGCGGCGTCGAGGTCGAGCGCGCGCCCCGCCGGATCCGCATCGATCGGCTCGAGCTCGTCGCGTTCGAGGGCACGCGCGTCACGCTCGAGATCGCGTGCTCCAAGGGCACCTATGTCCGCTCGCTGGTCGATGACCTCGGCCGCGACCTCGGGTGCGGTGCCTATCTGTCCGAGCTCCGCCGCACGCGCAGCGGGTTGTTCTCGATCGACCAGGCGCAGCTGCTGACCGCGCTCGATCCGAGCCGGCTGTTCTCGATCGAGGACGTCCTGCGCCTGCCCGCGGTGACGGTGACCACGGACCTCGTGCCGTTCGTACGATCGGGGTTACAGCTCCGGCTCGACCAGCTCCCGCCGATCCCGGAAACGCCGCAATTCCAGCTGATTGACGAGGCCTGCAAGGTCGTCGCGATCGTCCACGCGGACGCCGGCAAGATCATCTACGACCGCGTGTTTCCCGCCTTGACCTGACCACCCGAAACCAGCAAAGTGCGCGCGACCACGGAGCACGTCCACATCGGGCGCGACCGCTGGCGACTGAGGTTAGAGATGCCTGTTTCGACCGTACGCAAGCAAGAGACGATCAAGAAGTTCGCGCGGGGTGAAGGCGACACCGGTTCGCCCGAGGTTCAGGTCGCGCTGCTCACCGAGCGCGTCGCCCACCTCACCGAGCACCTGAAGGCGAACCACAAGGACCACCACAGCCGGCGTGGCCTGCTCGGGATGGTCGGCCAGCGCCGCGCGCTGCTCGACTACCTCAAGCGCATCGACCTCGAGCGCTACAAGAAGCTGATCGAAGTCCTCGGCCTTCGCCGCTAGAGCTGCTCATTCCGACGCGGGCGTGTGCTTCGCGGCTTCGCGCAGCGCGTCCTTGAGCGCGGTCATCAGCGTCTCTTTCGACGGCGGACCGGCGATCCGGGGTACGTCGGCGATCGAGACGTCCGGAATTTCGGTCGTGCCGTCGCTGACGACGCGGTCGGCGCCGACAAAGCCGATCCGGACATCGGCGGTCGGCGCGCCGACATAGCCGAGCACGCGGATCTCGAGTCCGGAGAGCTTCGCCCCGGTGCGGACGCATCGGATCTGCCAGCCGGTGTCCTCTCGCTGGTCCTCCACGGTCCCGACCGCGGCGAGGGCAACGAGCCAACCGTCTGGATCCTTGGCGATGATCGCCAACTTCACATCCAAGCAACCGGGCGCGTGGGTCTTCATCCGGACCGAAACGGTACCACTTGGCATCGCTCCGGGGACGTGCGATACCTCGCCGCACAACCAAGTAACTGTAGCGTCGCAGGATATCTAAGAGATCGCGCAGGTTTGATCGTTCCGTCGAGTGTCACGAGCGCTGTTCGTGAAGTTGGACAGAGGGTTCAGGCAGGCCGGTCGTCGCGGGACCCGGTGACGTGACTTCTCTGAAGGACACGTGAAATGCCTTACGTACGTGAGTCCGCCATCGTCGGCGGCAAGGAAATTATCGTCGAGACCGGCAAGTGGGCCAAGCAAGCCGGCGGCTCGGTCGTCATTCGCTGCGGTGACAGCATGGTGCTCGTGACCGCGGCCGGCTCGGCCCTGCCGCGCGACATCGACTTCATGCCGCTGACCTGCGAGTACCAGGAGAAGTTCTACTCGTCGGGCAAGATCCCCGGCAGCTTCTTCCGCCGCGAAGGCCGCACGACGAACGCCGAGATCCTCGTCTGCCGGCTGATGGATCGCCCGGTCCGCCCGCTGTTTCCCAAGGGCTGGTTCATCGACACCCAGGTGATCGCGAACGTGGTGTCGTTCGACAAGCACAACGCCACCGACGTGCTCGCGATGACCGGCGCCTCGTGCGCGCTCCACATCTCGGACCTCGTGTGGGACGGCCCGCTCGCCGGCGTGCGCGTCGGTCGCATCGACGGTCAGTTCATCGCGAACCCGACGTTCGAGGAGCGCGAGAAGTCGGAGATGGACATCATCGTGGCCGCGTCGAAGAGCGCGATCATGATGGTCGAAGGCGAGATGCACGAGCTCCAGGAGGACGTCATCATCGACGCGCTCCTGTTCGCGCACGCCGCCGTCCAGCCGCTGATCGAGCTCCAGGAGCGCCTCCGCGCCGCGAACGGCAAGGAGAAGCGCCCGTTCACCAAGCCGGCGTCGAACGACGAGCTGGTGGCGCGGATCAAGGAGCTGGCCTGGGACAAGCTCGGAACCGCGCTGCAGATCAAGGACAAGAAGCGACGCTATGCCGAGGTCGCCACGCTCAAGGCCGAGAGCCTCGCGGCTCTCCAGGGCGAGGGCAAGCTCGACGCGACCAAGGTCGCCGACAACAAGACGTTCGAGGCCGCGTTCGGCAAGATCCACAAGAAGTGGGCCCGCGGTCACACGCTCGAGACCCGCAAGCGGATCGACGGCCGTAACCCCGACGAGATCCGCCAGATCACGATCGAGACCGGCGTGCTGCCGCGCGCGCACGGCTCGGCGTTGTTCACCCGTGGCGAGACCCAGGCGCTCGTCGCCGTGACGCTCGGCACCAAGTACGACGAGAAGAAGCTCGACACGCTGCTCGGCGACAAGAAGCGCACGTTCTACATGGACTACAACTTCCCGCCGTTCTCGACCGGTGAGGTCAAGCCGCTGCGCGGCCAGTCGCGCCGCGAGGTCGGCCACGGCTTCCTCGCCGAGCGCTCGGTCGAGTCGATCGTCCCCGAGTACGAGGACTTCCCGTACACGATCCGCGTGGTCTCGGACATCCTCGAGTCGAATGGCTCGTCGTCGATGGCCTCGGTGTGCGGTGGTTCGCTCGCGTTGATGGACGCCGGCGTGCCGACCAAGAACCCGGTCGCGGGCATCGCGATGGGCCTGATGAAGGAAGGCAGTGACTACGTCATCCTGTCCGACATCCTCGGCGACGAAGATCACCTCGGCGACATGGACTTCAAGGTGACGGGCACGCGCCGCGGTGTGTGCGCGCTCCAGATGGACATCAAGGTCGACGGCCTCACGCGCGAGATCCTCGAGCAGGCGCTCGAGCAGGCCAAGCGCGGTCGGATCCACATCCTCGACAAGATGGACGCCGCGATGTCGGCGCCGCGCGACGAGGTCTCGGTCTACGCCCCGCGCATCGTCACGGTCCAGGTCAAGCCGGACAAGGTCCGCGACATCATCGGACCGGGCGGCAAGACGATCCGCGCGATCCAGGAGCAGACCGGCGCGCAGATCGACATCAACGACTCGGGCATCGTGTCGATCGCGTCGTCGGACGCGAAGGCGATCGAGCAGGCGCAGGCGTTGATCTCCGGCCTCACGATGGAGCCCGAGGTCGGCCTGTACTACAACGGCATCGTCAAGAAGATCGTCGAGATCGGTGCGTTCGTCGAGATCCTGCCCGGTACCGACGGCCTGTTGCACATCAGCGAGGTCTCCAAGGACCGCATCCGCGCCGTCGAGGACGTCCTGTCCGAGGGCGACGAGGTGGTCGTGAAGTGCATCAAGGTCGACCGCGACGGCAAGATCCGCCTGTCGCGCCGCGAGGCGCTCGACGCGAATCCGGGCCCTGAAGAGATCCACAACTTCGTGATCTAGGTAGCGGGCGACCGGCCGAGGATGACTTCGGTCGGTCGGGCTCGGTCGGGCTCGGTCGGGCTCGGGCTCGGGCTGCTCGGGCGAGAACGCCGCCGACGACGACGGCGAGAGCAGCGTTCCACCGTCGGCGTCGGTGATAAGATGGCGCTCGATGGTTCCTCGGGTGCAGATCAAGAAGCTTCGGCCCGATGCGGTCGTGCCCACGTATCAAACGGCGGGCGCGGCGGGCCTGGATCTGTGCGCCGCGATCGACGCGCCGATCACGATCGCGCCGCACGGCCGCGCCGCGATCAGCACCGGCCTCGCGATGGCGATTCCGGAAGGCTTCGAGGGCCAGGTCCGGCCGCGCTCGGGACTCGCGATGAAGCACGGCATCACGTGCACGAACGCACCCGGGACGATCGATTGCGATTTTCGCGGCGCGATTGCAGTGCTGTTGATCAACCACGGCAGCGAAGCGTTCACGATCGAGCCGGGCCACCGGATCGCGCAGCTCGTGATCGCGCCGGTCGTGCGCGCCGAGCTGGTCGAAACCGAGGAGCTATCCGAGACCACGCGGGGGAGCGGCGGGTTCGGATCGACGGGGCGCTAGTTGGCGAACGATCGCTCGAAGACACCGACGTTGAAGGCGCCGCCTGGCGCGACCCGGCACGACGGGCCGAACGCGCGGCGGCGCGGCAGCGCCGAGCCCGAGGACGATCCGACGAGCATCTACGAGTCCGGGAAGTACGCGACCACGCCGAAGGCGACCCAGCCGCGCCCGGGCGAGCCCGACTTCGTGCGCGAGGCCGCGACCCCGATCAAGGTCGTGTCGAAGAAGACCCCGGGGCTGGCGTCGTCCGGTCCGATTCCGCTGCCGCCGGACGTTCGCCCGATCCCACAGGTCAAGCTGCGCGCGATCTCCGAAGTGACTTCGAAGTCGCACACGCCGCAGCAGCAACTCGGCTACCTCGCACCACCGCGCGATCCGAACGAAGTGCGCGGGCGCCGGCGGCGAGATTTCGTCGTGTGGAGCTCGATTTGCGTGATCCTCGCGTGCGTGGTGGCGCTGGGGATCTGGTTCCTCGCCAAGCACTAGGTTGTGGTATTCAGAGCGCCATGATCGCGCGCTATAGCAGGCCCGAGCTCGCGGCGCTGTGGGCCGATACCTATCGCTTCGAGCAGTGGCTCGCGATCGAGCTCGCGGTGTGTGAAACGATGGAGCAAGCGGGCACGGTCCCGCTCGGCACCGCCGCGAAGGTCCGCGATGCGGCGCAGGGCAAGCTCGACCCGGCGCGGATCCTCGAGATCGAGCACAAGACCCGGCACGACGTGATCGCGTTCCTGACCCACGTCGAGGAGCTCGCGGGCGAGCCGGCACGCTGGCTCCACCTCGGGATGACCTCGTCGGACGTGCTCGATACCGCGCTCGCGTTGCAGACCGGGCGCGCACTCGACCGGATCATCAGCGGCGTGATCGGCCTCGCGAACGCGCTGGCCGACAAGGCGCGCGAGCACGCGGCCACGCCGATGATCGGGCGTTCGCATGGCATCCACGCCGAGCCGATCACCGCCGGGTTGACGTTCGCGCGCTGGAACGCCGAGGTCGTGCGCGCGTCGTCGCGCCTGGTCCGCGCGCGCCACGCGATCGCGGTCGGCAAGATCGCCGGCGCGGTCGGCGTCTACGGCAACCTCGATCCCGCGATCGAACGCGAGGCGCTCGCCAAGCTCGGGCTCGAGCCCGAGACCGTCGCGACCCAGATCGTCGCGCGCGACCGCCACGCGGACGTGCTCAACGCACTCGCGATGCTCGGGACCGCGATCGAACAGATCGCGCTCGGCGTGCGGCACTGGCAGCGCACCGAGGTCGGTGAAGCGGAGGAGGGCTTCGGCGCCGGCCAGAAGGGCTCGTCCGCGATGCCGCACAAGAAGAACCCGATCCTGTCGGAGAACCTGACCGGGCTCGCGCGCCTGTTGCGCGGCTACGCCCAGGCCGGCATGGAGGATGTCGCGCTGTGGCACGAACGCGATATCTCGCACTCGAGCGTCGAACGCGTCGCGATGCCCGACGCGACGATCCTCGCGGACTTCATGCTCGCGCGCGCGACCTCGCTCGTGCAGGGCCTGGTCGTGCATCCCGCGCGGATGCGCGCGAACCTCGAGCGCTTCGGCGGCCTGTACTTCTCGGAGGCGGTGTTGCTCGCGCTCGTCAAGGCCGGGCTGCCGCGCCAGCAGGCCTACGAGATGGTCCAGCGCTCCGCGCTCGCGGCGCTCGCGGAGGCCACGCAGGAAGGGCTCGCCGGCGCGAAGCCGGGGCGGTTCCGCGAGCTGCTCGGCGCCGATCCGGACGTCGGTGCGCGGTTGTCGCCGGACGCGCTCGACGCGTGCTTCGACCTCGATCATCACCTGCGGTTCGTGCCCGCGATCCTCGAACGCGCGCTGGGGAGGTCCGCATGAGCTCGCCGATCAGCGATGCCACGTTCCACGCTCAGCTCGCGCAGACGCTCGAGGCCACGCCGTGGACCGCGCTCGGCGGCCGCACCCTGGCGCGCTACAACGGCAAGGTCCGCGACTGCTATCTCGATCCGGAGCGCGGCGAGCGCGTGATCGTCGTGACCGATCGGCTGAGCGCGTTCGATGCGGTCGTCGGCACCATCCCGTTCAAGGGCCAGGTGCTCAACCAGCTCGCGACGTTCTGGTTCGATCTGACCAGGCAGCTCGCGCCGAACCACATGGTGCGCGTGCCCGATCCGAACGTGATGATCGCGCGCGAGTGCGCGCCACTGCCGGTCGAGCTCGTGATGCGCGCGTACCTGACCGGCGTGACCTCGACCTCGATCTGGTACGCGTACGAGCGCGGTGCGCGCACGTTCTGCGGCCACGCGCTGCCCGAGGGCATGACCAAGAACCAGCCGCTCGCACGGCCGATCCTGACGCCGTCGACCAAGGCGGCCAAGGGCGATCACGATGTCTCGGTCAGCAAGGACGAGCTGCTCGCGATGGGCCGGATCTCGCCGGAGCTGTTCGAGCGCGCCGCGGCGCTCGCCGAGAAGCTGTTCGCCGCCGGCCAGGCCCACGCGGCGAAGCAGGGCCTGATCCTCGCCGATACCAAGTACGAGATGGGGCTCGACCCGGCCGGCAACCTGACCGTGATCGACGAGATCCACACGCCGGACTCGTCGCGCTACTGGCACGCGGATGACTACGAGGCGCGCGTCGCGCGCGGCGAGGAACCGCGCAGCCTCGACAAGGAGTTCGTGCGGCGCTGGCTCGCCGGCGAAGCGAAGTGGACTGGCGATGGGCCGCCGCCCGTGATGCCGGCGGAGATCCGGATCGAAGCGGCGCGCCGCTACATCGCGAGCTACGAGCTCGTCACCGGCACACCGTTCGTGCCCGACACGCGCGAGCCCGTCGCGCGGATCGCCGCGGCGCTCGGGGCGACGTGCTAGTCCTCCCCGGTCGCGCGGCCCTCAGCGCGGCCAGGCGGCAGAGCGCGCTCGCGAGGGCGCGGACCGCATGTCCACACGCGACCTCGATCGACGCACGCTGGGTCCACGTCGTCGCGTGCACGCGCGAGCTCGATCGCTCCGAGCTCGATCAGCTCGGGGCGATGTTGAGCTACGGCCCGACCGCCACCGTCGCGGTCACGCCGCCCGGCGCGCAATTCAAGGTCGAGACCATCGAGACCGACTCGTTCTTCATCACGCCGCGCGTCGGCACGACCTCGCCGTGGTCGTCGAAGGCGACCGACATCGCGCGGGTGTGCGGCCTCTCCCCGGTCACGCGGATCGAGCGCGCGACCGAGTGGACGGTCACGGGGCAGGGCATCGACGGCGCTCAGATCGGCGCCGCGCTGTCGGACCGGATGACCGAGAGCGTGATCCTGCGCGAAGCCGATCTCGATCTCTTGCTCGGACACACCACCGCGGCGCGGCCCCTCGCGACGATCCAGGCCAGCGCGGAGACGCTGCGCCTGGCTTCGCGCGAGCTCGGGCTCGCGCTGGCCGACGACGAGATCGACTACCTGGTCACGCGCTACCACCAGCTCGGCCGTGATCCGACCGATGTCGAGCTGATGATGTTCGCGCAGGCCAACAGCGAGCACTGCCGCCACAAGATCTTCAACGCCGAGTGGTACGTCCAGGGCACCAAGCAACCACGCTCGCTGTTCCAGTGGATCAAGCGCTCGACCGAGAGCGCGCCCGAGGGCGTGCTCTCGGCCTACACGGACAACGCGGCGGTCGTCGAGGGCCAGCCGACCGAGCGGTTGTTTCCGGACGGCGATGGCGTCTATCGCGGCCACCCGGAGGTCTCGCACATCCTGGGCAAGGTCGAGACCCACAACCACCCGACCGCGATCTCTCCGTTCCCCGGCGCGGCGACGGGCTCCGGCGGCGAGATCCGTGATGAAGGCGCGACCGGCCGCGGCGGCAAGCCGAAGGCGGGTCTCATCGGGTTCGTGGTCTCGGACCTGCGCTTCCCCGGTCAGCTCGAGCCCTGGGAGCCGCCGGCCGAGGAGTGGATCGGCTCGCCCGCGCGGATCGCGAGTGCGCTCGAGATCATGATCGACGGCCCGCTCGGCGGCGCCGCGTTCAACAACGAGTTCGGCCGGCCCGCGATCCTCGGCTACTTCCGCACGTTCGAGTACGCGCCCGAGGATCACGGCGTCGTGCGCGGCTTTCACAAGCCGGTGATGCTCGCCGGTGGCATCGGCGCGGTCCGCCCGGCGCACGTCGCGAAGGCACCGGTCCCCGCGGGTGCCGCGCTGATCGTGCTCGGCGGCCCGGCGTTCTTGATCGGCCTCGGCGGCGGTGCGGCGAGCTCGCTCGCGCAGGGAGCCTCGGCCGAGGATCTCGACTTCGCCTCGGTGCAGCGCGATAACGCCGAGATCGAGCGGCGCTGCCAGGAGGTGATCGATCGCTGCTGGGCGCAGGGCGATACCAACCCGATCCTGTCGATCCACGACGTCGGCGCGGGTGGCCTGTCGAACGCGATGCCCGAGCTCGTCCACGACGCCGGGCTCGGAGCGACGCTCGCGCTGCGCGCGATCCCGACCGGGGAGGCCGGGCTGTCGCCGCTCGAGCTGTGGTGCAACGAGGCACAGGAACGCTACGTGCTCGCGATCTCGCCCGACCGGGTGGCGGACTTCGCGGCGCTGTGCGCCCGCGAGCGCGCGCCGTGGGCGCAGCTCGGGACCGCGACCGCCGATGGCCACCTGCTGCTCGCGGATACCGAGGGCCCGCCCGCGGTCGACATCCCGCTCGAGCTCTTGCTCGGCAAGCCGCCGCGGATGACCCGCCGTGCCGAGCCGCTGCTCGAGCCGCGGTTCGAGCTCGACCTCGGCGGCGCGACCATCGCCGAGGCGGTCGATCGCGTGCTCGGGTTGCCGACGGTGGCCGACAAGTCATTCCTCGTCACGATCGGTGATCGCACGGTCGGCGGCCTCGTCGCGCGCGACCCGATGATCGGGCGGTTCCAGGTTCCGGTCGCGGACTGCGCGCTGACCACGGCCGGCTTCGAGACCTACGCGGGCGAGGTCATGGCGATCGGCGAACGTCCGCCGGTCGCGGTGCTCGACAGCGCGGCGGCATCGCGGCTCGCGATCGGCGAGGCGATCACGAACCTCGCCGCGGCGCCGATCGGCCCGCTCGGCCGGATCAAGCTGTCGTGCAACTGGATGGCCGCCGCCGGTCATCCCGGCGAGGACGCCGCGCTGTACGACGCGGTGCGCGCGTGCAGCGACGCCGCGGTCGCGCTCGGCATCGCGATCCCTGTCGGCAAGGACTCGATGTCGATGCGCACCGTGTGGCCCGCGGAGGACGGTGACGTCCACGTCGTGGTCTCGCCGGTCACGCTCGTGGTCACCGCGTTCGGCCCGTGCAACGACGTGCGCCGCGCCGTCACGCCCGAGCTGCGCGGGAACGCGGATGATCGCGAGCGCCAGCTCTTGCTCGTCGATCTCGGCGGCGGCCAGGCGCGGCTCGGTGGCAGCTGCCTCGCGCAGGTGTTCGGCCAGCTCGGCGAGACGCCGCCCGATCTCGACGATCCGCACCGGCTCCACCGGTTCTACGACGCGATCCAGCAGCTCGTCTCCGAGCACCGGCTGTCCGCCTACCACGATCGCTCCGATGGCGGCCTCGTCGTCACCGTGCTCGAGATGGCGTTCTGCTCGGGGCTCGGCCTCGATCTCGACACCACCGCCTTGCACACCGATCCGTTCGCGGCGTTGTTCGCCGAGGAGCTCGGTGCGGTGATCGAGGTCGCGACCTCGGATCTCGCGCACGTCATCGCGGTGCTGACGGGGGGTGGCGCGACCGTGACGCCGATCGGCCGCGCGGTCGAGTCCGATCGGATCCGGATCACGCACGGCGCGCGCCGCGTGCTCGACGCCAGCCGGGCGTCGCTGCGCGATCGCTGGTCGCACGTCACGCACGAGATCGCGCGCCGCCGCGATGATCCGCAGTGCGCCGACGAGGACCACGAGCTACGCGTCGACGCCGGCGCGATCGGCCTCACCGCGCACCTCACGTTCGATCCGGCCGACGACATCGCCGCGCCGGCGATCGCGCGTCATCCGCGCCCGCGCGTGGCGATCCTGCGCGAGCAGGGCGTCAACGGCCAGATCGAGATGGCGGCGGCGTTCACGCGCGCCGGCTTCGACGCGATCGACGTCCACATGACCGACCTCGTCGAGCGCCGCGCCGATCTCGCGGACGTCCGCGGGGTCGTCGCGTGCGGCGGGTTCTCGTTCGGCGACGTGCTCGGCGCCGGACGCGGCTGGGCCTCGACGTTCCGCTACAACCCGCGTGCACGCGATGCGATCCAGCGCCTGGTCGCGCGCCCCGAGACGTTCGTGCTCGGCGTGTGCAACGGCTGCCAGATGATCGCCGAGCTCGCACCGGAGCTGGTCCCCGAGCTCGCCGCCGCGTGGCCGCGGTTCGTGCGCAACCGCAGCGACCGGTTCGAGGCCCGCGAGGTGATGGTCAAGATCGACGACAGTCCGTCGCTATTCTTCCGCGGCATGACCGGATCGTGGCTGCCGATCGCGACCTCTCACGGCGAAGGCCGCGCCGAGCTCTCGACCGAAAAGCTCGCCGCGCTCGAGGGCCAGCGCCTGGTCGCCGCGCGGTTCGTCGACGGCCGCGGTCAGGTCAGCGAGCGTTATCCGATCAACCCGAACGGCTCGCCGCGCGGCATCGCCGCGATCACGTCGCCCGACGGCCGGATCACCGCGATCATGCCGCACCCCGAGCGCGTGTTCCGCACGGTGCAGTTATCGTGGCATCCGCGCGAGTGGGGCGAGGACAGCCCGTGGATGCGGATGTTCCGCAACGCGCGGGTCTGGGTCGACTAGCGGTTAGACGTACGCCTCGCGCGAGGTGGCCGGGGCGTCCACCGGCACGAACCCAACCGACACGCGTTGGGCGCGGGTTCACGATCATCGTCGCAAGTTCGCGAGCACCCTCCGGGCCGACCTCGTGATCCAGGTGGGCAAGCGCTGCAACACCGCGCGATTACCATAGCGGTGGCGGTAGTCCTTGATCCACGCCGACTGGGCCTCGAGGCAGCGCTCCGCGACCCTCGTCACCGTGTCGGTCGCGATCCGCGGCCCCAGGCCAGCGTCTCGGGCTAGCTGTTCCCAGTGAGGCCGATGCAGCGTCGCGGCGTCGCGGCGTCCAGCGATGCTCATCGCGAGCTGGTGATCGAGCGCCGGATACTGGCGCGTCGAGAGCAGATCATAGAAGGGGGCCAGTCGTGCGGTGGGGCCGTCGTAGAGTAGTGCGAGGTTCTTGGCGTGCCCGTCGGAGTTACCGACGACCACATTGAAGGCAAGCCACTCGAGGAGCCGGCGAACGTCGACCACCGGCTGCTGGACGTGGTCGCGGACAACGACAACGGCTCGTGCGAAGGAAGGGCCACCCTCTTGCTCGTACCTCTGGCCCGGAGGGAGCCCGAGGGCCTGGCAGAGATCCTCTTGATGCAGGCGCTCGACATCCTGATCGGCGCCGACTCGTCGATCGTAACGCTCGACGAGCAGGGACGGTGGATCGGTCTTCGTGACCACGTCCACCCCCGCGACATCGAAGCCGAGCTGAGCGGCCAGACCCATCACGTACGCCTCGTTCAACGGCAGGTGCCGGTAGCGCGGGTTGGGCAGCTTGAGGATGTGCGTGCTCGGCGCTCCTTCGAGGGGGAGGTAGAGCTCTCCATCGAACAGCGCGACGGGCAGCTTGTCCTGCGCACCGGCGAGCGAAAGCCGCGTTGGCGGTCCTCCGATCAGCAGCGGCACGACCGCGTCGTCGCCGATCAACTTCGCGAGGCGCGCATCCGTCAGCGGCTCGTATGCTTCGTCGCGCGTGGACCGTCGCCGGGGACCACGCTCGACGACCGACAGCGCGCCCGCACATTCCCCGCCGATGGCACGCAGGAGCGCGATGTCATTGTCGATCGAGATCCCGAGACGTCCACAGACGGCCTGACGAGCCTGACCTTCGGGGAGGAGGTTCGCGAAGAACTGCTGGGCGGCCGCACCGACGAACGGCTCCGCTCGAAGCGGCAGGCTGATCGAGATCGGAAAGGCACGTTCACTCCCGAGCCAGGTCGGCTCGTACGTCAGCACGAGCCGGCTCAGGTCACTCACGTCGAGCGTCGCGACATGAAGCGACCCCGAGTGCACGTCGAGCAGGTCGGACGGCATCACGAGCCTTTCGGGCGCCATCCACGAGGGGCGATCCAGACCTCCAGGCCCAGCCGGTGGAGCACCTGGAGGACGAGGCCGAGGCGCACGCTCGGCTTGCCGCGCTCGACATCGCCGAAGAAGCGCACGCCAACCCCAGCGAGCGCGGCCGCGCTTGCCTGGTCTGCGTCGCCGTCCCGTCGAATCTTACGAACGATCGCGCCCAGCTCCGCGGTAGTCCGGATGCGGATCGGTTCCGTGCCTGAGTTGGCCATCTTCCCGATCGGTAATATCACGAGGATGCTGACCCGACAACGACCGAATATTCCCGATCGGTAACAACAGGCGCGAGCAGCTGCGCGTCGAGCTCTGTCCCGTCCCCGACAGCGAGCCCGGGCCCGAATCGGACCGACGGTGGGACAGTGGCCGCACGACAAGCGTAGCGGGGGCGATCACGATCACGGTAGCGTTCCCGTTCTCGTGCACGGCCACGATCACGGGGAGGATCACGATCACGGCGACGGCGACGGCGACGGCCACGGCGACGGCCACGGCCACGGCCAATCAGGGACAGACCTAGACCAGCGGGAGCGCGAGCGCGAGCGCGGCGAGCACGAGCAGCCCGGCGTGCACGCGCCGGCACATCTTGCTCGTGCGCTCGAGCCCCGCGAGCAACACGAGGGCGGCGGCGGCGCGGCGCACGTTGACGAGCCCCGGGACGATCGCGAGCAGGCCGACGAACGCGCAGATCCGGCCGGGCCACAGTGCGAGGCCGCCGTGAAACGCGGCGGTCGCGAGCGTCGGTGCGAGCAGCAGCTCGGCGAACGCGATCAGCGCGATCGCCCAGCGCTGGCCGGCGAGCAGGCAGGTCGCGGCGATCGCGAGCGTCGAGGCGACCTCGGGGCCGTTCCACGACGACGGCGCGAGCGGCAACGCGAGCATCGATCCGAGCAGCGCGGTGACGCCGATCGCGAGGTCGTCGCGGCGGCGGCGCACCCGAGCCTGGCTGTGGCGCTCGGCTCGAACGGCTTCGACCATGACCCTGATTGTAATCGGCCAGAGACAGTTGTCGATAAGATGTATCTAGTTAGCGACAATTGAGACGCCGTAACAGTCCAAGATCGTTCAGGATCATCGCAAGTGCCGCCCAATTGTCGCTGCGCGCCGACCGCGGCGCCGATCACACTACTCGGCGATCTCGCGCAGCTTGCGGAGCACGTCGCGCGCCTCGTCACAGTGCGTGGCGGCGTCCTTCATCGACTGGCGGATCAGCTCGAAGCTCGCGCGCGGGATGTTCTGCGCGTACTGGTCGAACTCGCCCTCGGCGGCCATCACCTCGATGCGCAAGGACGACAACAGGTCGTTCAGCGACGCCGCGGTCTCGGCCGTGAGCGCCGCGATCTCGAGCGCGCGCTTCACCTTCGCGCTGCCCGACTCCTGCGCGATCGCGTGATCGGCCTTGTCGACCCGGCTCTTGAGGTTGTCGCGCTCGATCTCCATCATCGAGAGATCGTTCTCGAGATCTTCCATCCGGCGCGCGTTCTCGGGATTGAACTTCTGCGCGCGATAGACCCGGAGCTCGGTCTGGAGCTGCTCGACGCGGCGGCGCAACACCCGGATCTCGGCATCGGACTCGGGGCTGGCGATGACGGGCGCCGGACCGGCCGGGGAGACCACGGCCGCCTGGGCGGTCGGTCCGAGATTCGAGATGATGCCGCCCGGCGGATGCTGCATCATCGGTTGGTTGGCGGCCGCGGCGCCGCCAGCCGGGGAGATCTGATTGGGATCGACGAACCGCAGCCACAGGCTGCCGCAGCGGACCGCATCGCCGTGCTTGAACAGGTGGCTCTGGACGCGCTGCTCCTGGAAGTACACGCCGTTCGCGGACGACAGATCTTCGAGGACGTAGCCGCCACCGCCCCAGAAGATCCGCGAGTGGTGGCGCGACACCATCGCGTCGTCGGTGCGGATGGCGCAATCCATCGCCCGGCCGATCCGGATCTCGACAGAGGTGAGGTCGAGAGAGCCCTCGATGCCCTGCGCATCACGCCAGAGAAGCCGTGGCACGGTTCTGCCTAAAGGTACGGCAAGTGGTGGGATTCCACAAGTTTGGTACTCCGATCTGGAGATCGTGGTATTGGATGCGCCATGTGCGGGGTGTTCGGCATCCACGGTCACGACGAAGCGGCCAACATCGCGTACCTGGGCATGCACGCCCTCCAGCACCGCGGCCAGGAGTCCGCGGGCCTCGTCGCTCTCGACGATGGCAAGCTCCGCCGTCACGTCGGCATGGGCCTGGTCTCGGACCTGTTCGACCGGGACACCCTGGCGACGCTGCCGGGGACCGCGGCGATCGGCCATGTCCGGTACTCGACCGCCGGGAGCTCGGAGCTACGCAACGCGCAGCCGTTCCTGTTCGAGTACGCCGGCGGTGCGATCTCGATCGGCCACAACGGCAACCTCGTCAACGCGACCGAGCTTCGCGCCGAGCTCGAGGCGCAGGGCTCGATCTTCCAGACCTCGAGCGACACCGAGGTCATCGTCCACCTGATGGCGAAGGCTCGGGAGCCGGATGTCCTGGCCAAGCTGCAGGCGGCGCTGCGCCGGGTCCGGGGCGCGTACTCGCTCGTGATCCTGACCAGCGACGGCAAGATGATCGGCGCGCGTGATCCGCATGGCTTCCGGCCGCTCGTCGTCGGGCGCCTCAAGGATGCGTACGTGCTGTCGTCGGAGACCTCCTCGTTCGACCTGGTCGAGGGCGATGCGCTGCGCGAGCTCGAGCCGGGCGAGATCGTCGTGATCGAGCGCGGCGGGATGACCAGCCACCGCGTGCCGCTCGATCCCGGGTCCGCGATGCCGGGCTCGACGTTCTGCGTGTTCGAGCACGTCTACTTCGCGCGGCCCGATTCGCTGGTCAACGGCAAGAGCGTGTATCGCGCGCGCGAGAAGTTCGGCATGCGGCTCGCGCAAGAAGCGCCGGCCGAGGGCGATGTCGTGATCCCGGTACCGGATTCCGGCGTGCCGGCCGCGATCGGCTACTCGAAGCAGAGCGGCATCCCGTTCGAGATGGGCCTGATCCGCTCGCACTACGTCGGGCGTACGTTCATCGAGCCGCAGGATTCGATCCGGCACTTCGGCGTGCGCCTGAAGCTATCGCCGGTGCGGTCGATCGTCGACGGCAAGCGCGTCGTCGTCGTCGACGACTCCCTGGTCCGCGGCACGACCTCGCGCAAGATCGTCAAGATGCTGCGCAACGCCGGCGCGCGGTCGATTCACCTCCGGATCAGCGCGCCGCCCACCACGCATCCGTGCTTCTACGGCATCGACACGCCGACCCGCAGCGAGCTGGTCGCCGCCTCGCACTCGGTCGAGGAGATCAACAAGTACGTCACCAGCGACACGCTGGCCTACCTGTCCCACGAGGGCATGATGGGCGCGCTCGGCGATGCGACGGGCGCGGGCTATTGCTCGGCGTGCTTCACCGGCAAGTATCCGGTGGCGCTCGGCCACAGTGCGGATCTCGTCCAGCTCCGCCGCGCACGCTAAGCTGCTACCACTTCGCCGAGACCAGACGACACCAGACGAGATCAGACGAGAGACCATCATGGCGATCGAAGGCACCGATACCCGCGCGGTCCGCGTGCAACTCAAGGAGCTGTCCGCGAAGGTGGACGAGCTCCGGAGGTTGCTTTGACGTCGAACACAAGCGCCTGAAGATCGAAGAGCTCGACTCGATCGCGGCCAGGCCCGCGTTCTGGGACGACCAGAAGAAGGCCCAGACGCTGCTGCGCGAGAAGAAGCACCTCGAGCAGGTCGTCGGTGGCTGGGACACGCAGGTCCGCACGATCTCCGATGCCGAGGTCCTGCTCGACCTCGCCGAGGAGGCGAGCGACGAGGACTCCGCGAAGGAGGCGGCCGGGCAGGCGAGCGGCGTGCAACGCGCCCTCGACGAGCTCGAGTTCAAGCGCATGCTGTCGGGCGAGTTCGATCCCGGTGGCGCGATCGTCCAGGTCACCGCGGGGGCCGGCGGCGTCGACGCGAGCGACTGGGCGATGATGCTGATGCGGATGCTGATCCGATTCTGCGAGCGCAAGGGCTGGAAGGTCGAGGTGCTGGAGGAGACGTTCGCCGAGGAGGCCGGCATCAAGAGCGCGACGTTCATGGTCGCCGGCGATTACGCGTACGGCCTGTTGAAGGCCGAGACCGGCGTCCACCGGCTCGTCCGGGTGTCGCCGTTCGACGCGAACGGCCGCCGCCAGACCTCGTTCGCCGCGATCCAGGTCACCGCCGATATCGACGACGACATCGAGGTCGATCTCGACGAGGCCGACATCCGGGTCGACACCTATCGCGCCGGCGGCGCCGGTGGCCAGCACGTCAACAAGACCGACTCGGCGGTGCGGATGACGCACATCCCGACCGGCCTCGTCGTGCAGTGCCAGAACGAGCGCAGTCAGCACGCGAACCGGGCCAGGGCGATGAAGATGCTGCGCGCGAAGATCTACGACTTCGAGGTCGCCAAGCGCGAGGCCAAGGCCGCCGCGGACGCGAAGGCACGGCTCAAGATCGAGTGGGGCTCGCAGATCCGCAGCTACGTGCTGTTCCCGTACCAGCAGGTCGCCGATCACCGCACCGACCTCAAGACCTCGAACGTCGCCGGCGTCCTCGACGGAGATCTCGACGAGCTGATCCGCACGTACCTGCTGCTGGCCGCGAACTCGCGGATGAGCTAGATCGACTTTTCGATCGCGGTCGCGAGCTCGCCGGCGTCGTGATCGGCGCCGCCGAAGCCGGTCGTGCCGATGAACAGGGTCGGCAGGCCGCGCACGCCGACCGCCTTCGCGTCGGCGGTCTCGTCGACGACGCGCTTGCGGGTCGCCGGATCGGCGAGCGTGGCGCGAAACCGCGCGCGATCGCAGCCGACCTTGACGGCGAGGTCCTCGCAACCCTGTGGGGTGAGTTGAGCGGGTGGTGCGGCGAACAGCTCGGCCGCCATCTGGTCGCCCTTGCCCTGCGCGTCGGCGCAGCAATAGGCGAGGGCCGCGTCGAGCGCGTGCGGGTGCATGTGCAGCGGCGTCATCTTGCGGACGACGCGGACGACGATCCCGCGGTGCCGCGCGGTCGCGATCGCCTGGTCGAGCACGGGCGCGAGCTTGCGGCAGAACGGGCACTCGAAGTCGACGAAGTCGACGACCGTGGCGATGCCGGGAACTTGCTCGCGCGCGATCGGCGCGGGCGTGCCGATCGGGACGAGCGGCGGCGGCGCGGTGTGGAGCAGGAAGAACACGACCGGCACCACCGCGAGCGCGGGCACGGCGAGCGCGCCGAGCCGCCAGCGCGGCGCGAGCGTGCTCGCCCCGGCGATCACGGTGACGGCGAGCACGATCGCGATCGGATCGGCGATCATGCACAGCTTGCACCACGCGCCGATCTCGAACGCCTGGATCGCGATCAGCGCGATCGCCCACGCGGCGCCGCCGAGCGCGAGGAGCTTGCGCCAGCGCGGTCGCGGCACGAACGCGAGCGCGATCATCGCGGCGAAGAACGCGAGCCCGAACACCGGCATCGGGATCCCGAGCGGGTGGGCCCACGCCGACGCGCGGACGGTGTCACACCCCGATTCGGCGCAGAACGTCGGCGCGCGGTAGTCGATCAGGCTCGCCAGGCTCGCGCCGAATCCGACCACCGACAGCACGAACGCGGCGAGCGACAGGCGAGGGCGCATGCGCGGATAGTAACCGCTGCCGCACGTAGGGCATTTCCGCCAGGCATGCGGATGTGCCGCCAACCAGGCCTGGATCGCCGCACTGCCAGCCGAGCCGCGCGCTGGCGCCGATCACGAAGCAGCACGACCGATTACGGGGGCGTTCGCGACGCGCCTACCTGTGGATCGCGCGGGCCGAACCCGCGCCGGCTCCGGAGCCGGCCTTCGCGAGCGCGTCCTTGGCGTTGGCCAGCGCCTCCGGCATGGCCTGACCCTTCGGCAGCCCCTCGTAGAGCGCCACGGCGTCCTGGCGATACTTCAGCTCGGCCGCTTTGTCGCCCTGCGCCGCCGCGATGTCGGCGCGCTGGGTCAGCAGGCGGCCCTTGCGAGGCCCGTAGACCAGGGCGAGCGCCTGATCGGTCCACGTGGCGGCGTCGGCGTAGTTCTTGGCGTGCAGGTAGATCCAGCCGAGCCGCGCGCGCGGATCGTATTCCTTCGGCAGATCCGCGGCCGACTTCTCGAGCGCGGGCACCAGCTCGAGTGGCTTGCCGAGGTAGACGTAGACCTCCGCGCGCGGCCAGTTATAGGTCATCGCGGCGAACGGCGTCGGGGCCTTCGCGGCGGCGGCGTCGAGCAACGTGCGCTGCGCCTCGGCCGTTTTCTTTGCCTCCTGCTTGTCACCGAGCGCGTCCATCGCCTCGCGCATGCTCGCCATCGCGTCGGATCGATCGTCGACCGACATCACCTCGCTCTCCGCGAGCAGCCGCTGCCAGCGCTTGATGGCGGCCTGGCGGAACGCCTTCTGCGCGGCCGGATCGGCCAGCTTGTCCGCGCAGCTCGCCGCGGTCGTGAGGAAGTCGCTGGTGATCGCCGAGTTGCCGACCTCGTCCATGTACTTGTTCGCGAGCTCGACGCAGCCCTTGAAGTCGTCGCGCTTGTACTCGGTCAAGATCAGCGAGCCGAGCACGTTCGGCCGCAACAGCCACGCCGCGTGCGCCTTGGCGAGCGCGGCTTCGAGCTCGGTCTGGGCCTTCGCGAGGTCCTTGACCGCGAGCGCGCGCTGCGCGGCCGCGAGGTGCTGGCTGGCCTCGTCGTTGTTCGTATGGGTCATCCGCATGCCGGCATCGAGGAGGTCGTGGAACTGCGACACGGTCGCGGCGCCGACGAACCGCGCGAGCACGGTCTCGTCGGTGCTGTCGATCACGTAGAACGTGGGCCACGCCGAGATCGCGAGCTTCTCGAGCGCCGGCGCGTTCGCGTCGCGATCGGTGTCGAGCTTCGCGAACACGAACCGCTTCTGCTCGTCCTTGAACGACGGGTCTTGAAACACCGTGGTCTGCATCGACAGGCAGGTGTGACACCACGGGGCCCACAGATCGATCACCAGCGGCGCCTTCCGCTGCTTCGCGCAGGCCAGCGCGCTCGCGTAGTCGTTCGCGATCCACGCGATCGGACCATCGGGCTCCGCGCGCTTGCAGAAGTCTTCGGAGGGTTTCGCGGCGACGGGCGGGTTGTGGTCATCCGCTGGCTTGGGCGCGTGGCCCTTGCAAGCGGCGCCGAGGACGAGTGCGCAAAGGACCAGCCGGAACATGGCTGCACGATACAACCAAAATGATAAGGTGCGCCGCCATGGCAACGCCGCTCGAGCCACAACCGGAGACCACCCTCGCCCGCATCATGCAAGAGCGCCGGGACAAAGGTCAGGCGCTGCGGGCGGCCGGCTCGGATCCGTATCGCAATGACATCCGCCCCACGATCTCGCTCGCCGAGGTCCGCGCGCGCTACGAGGCGACCAAGCCTGCCCCAACGCCGCCGCCCGCCAAGGGCGACAAGCCGGCGCGGGCGGGGATCACGCCGATCGATGGCCAGGACCTGCGCGTCGGCGGCCGCGTGATGGTCAAGCGCGGCATGGGCAAGACCGTGTTCGCGCCGCTCCGCGACACCAGCGGAGATCTCCAGCTGTTCCTCAACGTCGATCACCTCGCGCCCGATGACTTCACGAACGTGCTGGCGCAGCTCGACGCCGGCGATCAGGTCGTCGCCGAAGGCCCGGCGTTCTGGACCCGCACCGGCGAGCTGTCGATCCTGACCAAGCGGCTGTGGATCGTCACCAAGTCGCTGCGCCCGCTGCCCGACAAGTGGCACGGCCTGAGCGACGTCGAGGCCCGCTATCGCCAGCGCTACGTCGACCTCGCGATCGATCCCGAGGTCCGCGCGGTGTTCCGCAAGCGCTCGCAGATCGTGCGCGGGATCCGCGCGTTCCTCGACGCCCGGCGGTTCCTCGAGGTCGAGACCCCGATGATGCACCCGATCATCGGCGGCGCCGCGGCCCGGCCATTCGTCACCCACCACAACGCGCTCGACATGAAGCTGTTCATGCGGATCGCGCCGGAGCTGTACCTCAAGCGGCTGGTCGTGGGCGGGTTCGACCGGGTCTACGAGATCAACCGCAACTTCCGCAACGAGGGGTTGTCTCGTCAACACAACCCCGAGTTCACGATGCTCGAGTTCTACCAAGCGTACGCGACCTACGTCGATCTCATGGACCTCACCGAGGAGCTGGTGGCCGGCCTCGCGCGCGACATCAACGGTACGACCAAGGTCACGTGGGATGGCGTCGAGGTCGAGCTCGCCGCGCCGTGGCAGCGGCTGACGATCGTGGACGCGGTGCGCACGCTCGGCGGGATCGCCGAGGCGGAGCGGCTGTTCGCCGATCCGGTGCTCGCGGCCGAGATCGCCGCCGCGCACGGGGTGCCGGTGGCCGATATCGCGCGGGTGCTGCTCGAGGGGGTCCCCCTTGCCGCGCGCACCGGCACACCCGAGCAGACCGTCGCGGAGCTCAAGGCAAATCCCGGGCTGGCGCAGGAGCTCGTCGCGCGTTATCCCGATGACATGGAGCGGCGAATTCGCGCGGGTCACCTCGGCTACTTGCTGTTCGAGGCGACCGCCGAGGCCAAGCTGGTCCAGCCGACGTTCCTCACCCAGTTCCCGCTCGCGGTTTCGCCGCTCGCGCGCCGCAACGACCAGGACCCGGCGTTCTGCGACCGGTTCGAGCTGTTCGTGTGCGGCCGCGAGATCGCCAATGGCTTCTCGGAGCTGAACGACGCGGAAGACCAGTCGGCGCGCTTTTTGTCGCAGGTGGCGGCCAAGGACGCGGGCGATGAAGAGGCAATGTACTACGACGCCGACTACATCCGCGCGCTGGAATACGGCATGCCGCCGGCCGGCGGCTGCGGCATC
>JBDTEH010000315.1:0-2288 GCA_039922635.1 Kofleriaceae bacterium
CTCCAGCTCACGCCGATCTGACCTTTGAGATGCGTGCGGACGCGGTTTGGCCAAGCGGCAATCCAGGACGCGCTCCGTCACTGGGTGAAACGATGCCGCGGATCTTCCTCGTATGGCAGAACAGCGACTAATCGCGGCGGCCGTCGTTCCGCATGTGCAGCGGTACTTCGAGCATGCTTAGCACGTCGCTCAGCGGTGCGTCGTGAACATCGACCGAACCACCCCCGAGCGAGGCCGTATCGCTTTGACCGTCTTCGTAGAAGTGCACGCCCGGCGTCGCTTCCCACACCTGGAGCACGGGCTGGATCAGCTCCCACGCGCGATCGACCGAGTCGCGCCGGAACCGCGTCGCCGCGCGTGCAGTCGAGCAGCAACCGCTCGTACGCCTCCGCGATCGGACGATTGAACGCATCCGCGTAGTTCATGTTCATCACGACGTTGCCGACGTTGATGTTCTCGCCGGGGACGACTTGAAGTGGATGTTGACCTCGGTGGAGGCGCTCCGCGAGCTTCTTGCCGGCGCGCAGGTAGAACGGCACGCTCTGCCATCGCGAGCGTCCGCGTGAAGATCATGCCACGCGGCTATTTCGGCGACGGAACGGAGCCGAGAGCCTGCGTCGCGCGCGACGGCGACAGCCGACCACAAGCACTTCTGCCCCCGGCCTCCGGCGCCGTGATGACGATGTACCGACGTAGCGAGCAGGTGGTAACTTGATGGGGATGGCCGCACCCGCCAAGCCGTCGGCAACCTACGCCGATATCGAGCGACTGCCGCCCGACATCACCGGCCAGCTGATCGACGGCGTGCTCTACACCCACTCGAGGCCCGCGACGCCACATGCCCAGGCAGCGTCGGTGCTCGGGATGGACCTCGGCGGTGCGTTTCATCGCGGTCGCGGCGGGCCGGGCGGCTGGATCCTGCTCGACGAGCCCGAGCTCCATTTTGGCCTCGACGTCGTCGTGCCGGATCTCGGAGGTTGGCGTCGCGAACGGATGCCTGCCTTGCCGCGAGCCCCGTTCCTCACGCTCGCGCCCGACTGGGTCTGCGAGGTGCTATCGCCATCGACCGCATCGATCGACCGCGGGCCCAAGCTCAAGGTCTACGGTCGCGAGCGGATCCCGTGGGTCTGGCTGGTCGATCCGATCGGTCGCACGCTCGAGGTTCTCGCGCTCGACGGCCCGACGTACCGGATCACCGACGTGTACACTGGACGAGGCGCCGTGCGAGCGCAACCGTTCGATGCGATCGAGCTCGACCTCGACGCTGTGTTTCCGGCCGAGGAGATCGATCCGATCTGATCGCCGCACCACAGCTCCGCGGAGCCGTCACTCGACGAACCAATTGCGACGTGGACGTCTCCTGCGCGATCAGCTCGTCCCCGCTGAGCCGGTGGGTCGAATAGCCGTCGGAGTGCGCCGGGCACATGAGGTACAGCTCGAGCGCCGCGCGCCGCGCGCCGGCGATCATCGGCAAGGACCGCAACTTCAGGACTGCACGACCGGGATCCGGCGTATCAAGGCCGGTTCCGAGCGATCGACCGCCACGACGCGAGCAGATCGCCACGGAACCATTGATCGCCGGTCATGCTCGCGGCGCGACGGAACTCGGCCGCGCGCAGCTTCTTCTCGGCGGCGGGCGACGGCCCGGCGTTCGGCAAGCACAGTCCGCGGAGCGAGCGCGAACGGAGCGCGACGTCGACCACCTGGTCGGTGTCGAGGGTGCGATTGCCATGAACGCTCAAGGTCTCGAGCGCGGGCGCTTCGGCGAGCGACTCCGGCACGCGCTCGAGGCGATTGAAATCGAGGCTGAGAAAGCAGAGCGCGGCGAGCTTGGCGACGTCTTTCGGAACCGCGGAGAGCCCCAACGTGAGCGAGAGCGAGACCACGCGCGACAGAGCGCGGAGCGACTCGACCTCGCCGTCGAGGAGCGGACCTTTCCACCCCGGTGGAGGCGCCTCGGGTAGGAACGCCGTCCGCGCGACCTTCTCGCTCTTCTTCGCCGGGGACTGGTTCGACTGAATTCGAGGGCCCTAACCGAGCCTCTGCGCGCCGCGAAGGCGGCGCAACTAGATCGACTGCCCGAGCGCGCAGGCCTCGAGGTTGCCGCCGGCCGGGTAGCGATAGATCCCGGTGAAGCACATCTCGTTGTTCGAGCTCTCCCCGAACGTCATCACCGTCCCGGTGTTGTTCTGGTACGAGCAGGTCGTCGTGATCTTGTCGCCCGCGTGGATCACGGTGTCGACCATCGGGTAGTTCTTCTGCTCCGAGAAGCTGTAGTCGGTGTCGAG
>JBDTEH010000316.1:0-7092 GCA_039922635.1 Kofleriaceae bacterium
CGTTGACGTCGGTGCCGGCCGGGCCGATCGCGAGCTCGATCCCGTGCAACAGGATCGTCGGCATCGTCTGCTCGCGGCTCTGCGCGTAGGCCCGCATCAGCACGCGCTGCTCGGCCCACTTCTCGGCGATCACCATGACCGAGCGGTAGTGCGTGGGATACGACGCCGGGCTGCGCAGCCAGTCGTCGACCAAACGGATCTGAGCCATGCGAGGGAATAATCATAACGCGGTTGTGGCAGCCTCGGCGAGATGGTCGTGCGCAAGCTCGAGATCGGGGTGCTCGCCACCGCGTTCGTGGTCCTGGTCCTCGACGCGCACGGCGGCTCGGGCTGGGCGGCGACCTCGACGCGTACGGTCGTCGCCGCACGCCTCGATCATACGGCGGGTGCGCCGCTCTACGACCTCCTCGCCGGGGTCGCGGCGCTGCTTCCGGTCGGCGAGCCGGCGTTCCGGTTGGGCCTGCTCGGCGCGCTGCTCGGCGCGTTGACCCTCGCCGGCGTGGTCGCAGCGCTGCGCGCGCTGGTCCCCAAGGAGCCGGCGGCCGGCGTGATCGGCGCGATCCTGGTGGGGTTGGCGCCGCCGTTCCGCGACCTCCTGGCGACGCCGAACGCGCTCGCCGCGTGCGGCACGGTGTGGGCGCTCGCGTTCGTGCTCGCGGCGCCGCGCGAGCCCGGCCCGCGCACCGGCGCCACCACACCGGACCATGCCGCCGGTGCCGCGCTCGCCGCCGCCGCGCTCGTGATCGGCAGCGCGCCGTGGTTGGGAGTCACGCTCGCCCTCGCGCTCGCCCTCCACCTGCGCCGCCACGCGCGGATCGTCGTCCCGGCGGTCGGCGCGATCGGCGTCGCGATCGTGCTGTGGTGGTTCGACGCGCCCGGCGCGCTGCCGGGGTTCCACCTCGATCTCGCCGCCGCGGTCGCCGCCTCGGGGCGCGGCGCGGGAGCGATCGTGATCGGCGCCGGCCTGCTCGGGCTCGGCATCGCCGCCGCGACCGCGCTGCCACGGGTCCGGATCCTCGCCGGCTTCGCGGCGCTCGTCGCGGCGCACGAGATCCTCGTCGGCGGAGCCCCCGGCGCGTTGCTCGCGATCTTCGGCGTGGCCGTCGCGATCGTGCCGGCCGCGCTGGTCAAGCTCGTCGCCGGCGAGCTCGCCGGTGGCAAGCGCGATGCGGCGGTGCTCGCGTGCGGGATCCCGCTCGTGCTCGCGGCGCTCGGCACCGGCGCCGCGCTCGTCACCGATGACGGCACCACGCCGCGCCGGCTGGTCGCCGACCTGATCGACGAGCTCCCGCCCGGCCCCGGCACGTTCATCGCGACGCGCACGCCGAGCTTCTTCGCGCTCCAGTACGAGCGTGCGATCGCCGGCGCGCGTCCCGATCTCGACCTCGCCCCGCCGCTGCCCCCGCAACGCGCCGACGTGGTCGCCGCGGATGCGCTGCGCGCCGGCCGGCTCGTCGCGTCCGATGCCGCCGCGTTCGGCCGGCTCGATATCCAGCGCACGCGCCCGCGCGGCCGCGGGTTCCAGTTGCTCGGCGCGGTCCCCAGTGTGCCGGCCGCGCCGGTGGCTCCGCCCGCGGATTATGCGACCGCGATCGGCGCCGACGAGAGCCTCGTGCTCGCGATCGAACGCGCGCAACTCGAAGCCGCCACCGGCCACCTCGATCGAGCCGCGCGCGCCGCGGGGCTCGTGGAGCACGCGGGATCGCCGGCGGGCGAGGCCGGCGCGCGAACCAGCACTCCGTACGGTGCGCGGTTCGGCGCCGCGGATCTCGCGCTCCTCGCCGCGACCCAGCCGACGCGCGCGCGCCCGTCGCTGTTCGGGTTCCTGCCGCTGACCGCGATTCCGCGTGGACCGTGGCTCGCCGACGTGTTCGGCGACGACCTCGCGTGGATGGCCGCGATCCAGCAGCCCACGCCGCCGCTCACCGCCCCGATGCCGCGCCGGCTCCACGCGTTGTGGCGCGAGATCTTCGAGGGCACGCTGAAGCCGGACGCGCCGGAGATCGCCGCGCTCGGGCCCGCCGCCGTCGCGGCGACCACCGCGATGTGGACCGAGCTCGCGCCGACAAAGTGAGCGCGTACGCTCGTGCAGCGTGGTGCGGCAGGCCGCTCCGAAAAAAAACCGCCCAGCAACTCGGGGTGGAGAGCTGCTGGGCGGGACCCGCAAAGTAGTGCGGGGGTCGGGGTGGCATCCTGCCCGCGTGGGTGGAACGCGAGCTATCGGGCGCCGTGGTGAACTAGTTCTTGTTCGGGCCTTCGCCCGACTTGTTATGGAGCCATTCGTGGAGCTTGGCCTGGGTCTCGGCGGAGACCTTGTCCCAACCAGCCTTCAGATAGCCCTCCAGCTCGTCGAGCTTGGCCTTGACCTGATCACGGGCGTTGATCGCGTCCATGCGAGTATCGGCCCTGAGCTCCGCGAGCTTCTTGAGCAGAGCGTGCTTCTGAACCTCGACTCGGTCCTTCAGCTCGTCACGCTTCGTCAGCATGCCCGGCGGCACTGCATCGCCGATACCAACTGCGAGCTCGTGCGCCGACCGAACGCGCTCCGCGGAGTTATGCGCGGGAGTCGTGGTTGATCGGTCTCTAACCCCGAAAAAGCGCCGCGCACGCACGCCTCACCGAGCGTGACCGCACGGTCTTGACGGCACGGCGTGGCGATTTCGCATGGTTGCGCTTGGCACTGTGCTTGTAGAGAGCACTCCGCGATGCCGCGTTCGATTGACAGCTCCGAACCTTCCAAGGCAGGGGGCTTTCGCGTTGTGTGCCGGAAGGTGTCGGCGGCGATCGGCACGCCGTGGGCATTCGTCCTGGCGCTCACCGGAGTCGTGGTGTGGCTGGTCAGCGGACCGGTGTTTCATTACTCCGATACCTGGCAGCTCGTGATCAATACGAGCACGACGATCGTGACGTTCTTGATCGTGTTCTTGATCCAGAACACGCAGAACCACGATAGCCGTGCGATCCACCTCAAGCTCGACGAGCTGATCCGCGCGGTGAGCGCCGCACGCACGAGCCTCGTCGACCTCGAAGATCTTCCGGAAGACGAACTACGCAAGCTCGAGCACGAATTCCAGCGCTTGCGGCGCCAGCCCGAACGGGTCGCCTCGTGAACGAGCTCGGCATGGATCGCGCAAAGAGCCAGGACATAGGAGGTCTCTATGTTTTCCTGGGCAATCACCTTCTTCGTCATCGCGCTGATCGCAGCAGTTTTTGGCTTCTTCGGGATCGCGGCGAGCGCCGCCGGCATCGCGAAGATCATCTTCATCGTGGCTTTGATCATGGCGATCGTCAGCTTCGCCATGGGCCGACGACCTGCGGCGTAGCAGGTCTATCCCCCGCACCAGGGGCTACCCTGGCGGCAGAAAGGTAAGATGTCCGACGTGACCGGAAACATCCTCATTGTGGACGACGAGGAAGACACCGCACTGCTGTTGCGAGACAGCCTGCGCAAGCGTGGCTTCGACGTCGATTCCGTGACCTCCGGCCAGGCCGCCCTCGAGCACCTCCGGACGACGCCCGCAGACGTGGTCGTCACCGACGTGCAGATGGCAGGCATGACGGGCATCGAGCTGTGTCAGGAGCTGCGGTCGCGGCATCCCGACCTGCTCCCCATCGTGTTGACCGGTCAGGGCGGTCTCGAGACCGCGATCGCCGCGATTCGCGCCGGTGCATACGACTTCATCACCAAGCCGGTGAAGATCGACGCACTCGCGATCGCGGTGAGCCGCGCCATCGAGCACCTGTCGCTGCGCCGCGAGGTCAAGCGCCTTCGCAACTCGGCGAACGATGCCTCGATCGACGGCATCGCCGGCAGCTCGCCGGCGATCCGCGAGACCATCGAGCTCGTGCGCCGCGTCAGCGATAGCGACGCGACCGTGCTGGTGACCGGCGAGTCCGGCACCGGCAAGGAGCTCGTCGCCCGCGCGCTGCACAACCTGTCGCCGCGCCACGATCAACCGTTCGTCGCCGTGAACTGCGCCGCGATGCCGGCCCCGCTGCTCGAGAGCGAGCTGTTCGGCCACGTCCGCGGTGCGTTCACCGATGCGAAGCGGTCGCGCGCAGGTCTGTTCGTGCAGGCCGGTGCGGGCACGATCTTCCTCGACGAGATCGGCGAGATGCCGATCGAGATGCAGGTCAAGCTGCTGCGCGTGCTGCAGGAGCGCAAGGTCCGCCCGGTCGGCGGTGATGAAGAGGTGCCGTTCGAGGCGCGCGTCATCACGGCGACCAATCGCGATCTCGAGACCGAGGTCGAGGAGAAGCGGTTCCGCGAGGATCTGTTCTATCGCATCAACGTCGTCGCGATCCCGGTGCCCCCGCTGCGCGCGCGTGCCGGTGACATCCTGCTGCTCGCGCAGTTCTTCCTCAAGCGCATCGCGGGGCGCACGAGCAAGCCGGTGCAGGGCATCAGTGGCCCGGCCGCACGCTTGCTCATGGATTACGACTGGCCGGGCAACGTCCGCGAGCTCGAGAACTGCATGGAGCGCGCGGTCGCGCTGTGCCGGCTCGACGAGATCACCGTCGACGACCTGCCGGCGAAGATCCAGGAACACCAGAGCTCGAAGATCGTCATCACGACCGAGAGCCCCGGCGAGCTGATCACGCTGCACGAGATGGAGCGCCGCTACGTGCGCCAGGTGTTGACCGCCGTCGGCGGCAACAAGACCCATGCCGCACGCATCCTCGGCATCGATCGCCGGTCGTTGTACCGCCGCCTCGAGGAGCCGCGTGCCGGCGATGCCGCACGCAGCGATACCAACGGCGGACCGGCGACAGGTACGCCAGCTCACGGCAACGGAGGCTACGCCGCGAGCGGCTCGAACGGCCACGCGCGTCCGCCGTCGTCGCCCCCGGCCAATCCGACCGAGCTAGAGTAACGTTGGGTTCGTGACGGACCGCCTGCGCGTCTTGGTCGTCGATCACGATCCGATCCATCGGCTCGGGATCCTCAGAACGCTCGAACAGAGCACGCTCCACGCGGAGATCGTCGAGGTCGGCACGCCCGACGAAGCGCTGGCCGCCTTGCAGGTCCCGTTCGACTGCGTGCTCGTCGATCAGGATCTGCCGAACAAGGGCGCGCTGGAGATCGTCGTGCAGCTGCGCGGCGACCGCAACCCCGTGCCGATCTTGTTGATCACCGGACTCCAGGACGAGGACCTGCTGCAACAGGCGATCGACTGCGGGGTCACCGACTTCGCTCCGAAAAGCGACCTGTCACCGCGCCGGCTCGGCCTGCGCGTGAAGTTCGCGATCCGGCTCGCGCTCGCCGAGGTCGATAACGTGCGCTCGATCGAGACCGCGACCGCCGCCGCCCGCGCCCGCGACGAGATCCTCGCGATCGTCTCGCACGACCTGCGCGGCCCGCTCCATGCGATCTCGCTCGCCAGCGAGGCGCTGCGCGAGGACGCGAACGAGGACGGCAAGCGCTACCTCGCCGCGATCGACCGGGCCGGCGCACGCGCCGAGCACCTGATCTCCGACCTCCTCGACGCGAGCGCGATCGAGAACGGCAAGCTCTCGCTCACCGAGGCGCGCATCAACCTCACCGCCGTCGTCACGCAAGCGGTCACCGAGCACGAGCTCCAGGTCCAGGCCTCCGGCGGCTCGATCCAGGCCGTCGTCCCCGACGAGCCCGTCTACGTCACCGCCGATCGCGATCGCCTGCTACAGGCGCTCGCGAACCTCATCGGCAACGCGCTCAAGCACGCGCGCGGCACGCCCATCCAGATCTCGATCGAGCGCCGCGGCGGCCACGCCATCGTCGCCGTCCAGGATCGTGGCCCCGGCATCAAGCCCGAAGAGATGCAGCACATCTTCGATCGCTACTGGACCGGTCGAGCGCGCCGCGGCGGCGCCGGCCTCGGCCTCGCCATCGCGAAGGGCATCGCGCTCGCGCACGGTGGCACCATCCAGGCGTTCAGCCGGCCCGGCGAAGGCGCCCGCTTCGAGCTCGCCCTCCCCGCCTAGAAGGGGACGTACTACAGTTTCACAAGTTCGCGCGCGTAACCCCGCGAAATCACGACCCCGAAAATGGGGACGTACTACAGTTTCACAAGTTCGCCACGCAGCCGCCGGGATCGCCACCCTGACGGTGCACTCCACGTTGGTTACCTGCGAGTCGCCGAGCTCTACACGTCCGCATGCAGAAGACGCGATCGCAGCGCGTTCAGCGGCACGGAAGGGCGCGCTTCGAGCTCGGACCGGCGACGTCGTCCGGCGATTTTGCGCCGGGCACGAGCCGGGGCGATCATCGCCGCCGCGATGCCGTGCTCTCGCGGGGTTTGCGGGGTTACGACGGCGAACTTGTGAAACTGTAGTACGTCCCCATTTTCGAGGTCGTGAATTCGCGGGGTTGCGACGGCGAACTTGTGAAACTGTAGTACGTCCCCGTTATGGAAGACTGGCACGTCGACGACGACATCCGCGTGGCCGAAGGGCTTCCGGCGGAGGCGTTCACCTCGCGCGGATGTCTGGAGCGCGAGCTGGCGACGATCTTCTCGCGCGAGTGGCTGGTGGTCTCGGAGCGCGGGGATGACCCGCGCCCGCTCGACGAGCAACTGGCGCCACGCGGCTCGCGCGTGCCGATCACGGTGACGGATCGGCCGCTGTTCCTGCAGCGCGCGTGGGACGACGACGCGTTGCGCGCGTTCCCGAACACGTGCACGCACGCGTGGTTTCCGCTGGTGCTCGGCGCGTCGCGCGGCCCGACCCTGGTGTGCGGGCAGCACGGCCGGCGCTTCGATTGCGCGGGGCGCGTGATCTCGCAGCAGGGCTTCGACGCGAAGGCGATGCGACCGTGCGATTCGTTGACGACGTTGCCGGTCGAGGCGTGGCGGCGGCTGACCTGGGTCAACTTCGATCCGGCGGCGCGCCGGCTGGCCGAGGTGCTCGCACCGGTCGACGCCTCGCTCGCGAACATGCCGGCGATCCCGGAGCGCATGTCGGCCGAGATCCGCGAGGTCGCGGGTAACTGGAAGCAGCACGCCGCGAACTACCTCGATCAGTTTCACATCGGCTTCGTGCACCGCGCGCCGGGCGGCCTCGCCGATGCCGTCGAGCTCGGCAGCTACACGACCGAGCTCTACGATCACTCCG
>JBDTEH010000317.1:0-1942 GCA_039922635.1 Kofleriaceae bacterium
ATCCCGGGGCTCGACAAGCTGCTCGCGAAGATCCTCGAGTACGGCCTCGAGCGCCTGTACTACGTCGACAACGTCGCCTCGAACCTCCGCGTCACGGCGAAGATGTTTCCGAGGCTTCACAAGAGCCTGACGTGGGCGACCCAGATCCTGGACGTTCCGGAGCCCGAGATGTACGTCACGCTCGATCCGGTGCCCAACGCGTGGACGTACGGCCACACCAAGCCATTCATCACGCTGACGTCCGGCCTGATCGACGTGATGAGCGACGAGGAGCTGTTCTTCGTGATCGGCCACGAGGTCGGGCACATCAAGGCCGGCCACGTGCTGTACGGCACGATGGCGCGCAACATCGCCGCGATCGTCGCGATGATCGGTCAGGCGACCCTCGGCATCGGTTCGTGGTTCGGCCAGGGCCTCGTGATCGCCCTGCTCGAGTGGTTTCGCTGCGCGGAGCTGACGTCGGATCGCGCGGCGCTGTTGTGCGTGCAGGACCTCGAACCGGCCCGGGATACGTTCATGAAGCTCGCGGGCGGCACCACGCGGCTCGCGGCCGAGATGGACCGCGACGAGTTCGTGCGCCAGATCCAGGCCTACGAGGAGGTCGATCGGTCGGGCCTCGACAAGGCCTACAAGGTGTTGCTCTCGCTCAACCGGACGCACCCGTTCGCGATGCAGCGAGCAAAGGCGCTAGATGTTTGGTTTAACTCTGGATATCAGGACTTCATGAAATAGCACTCGCGCCGCTGTGGGCAGGCGATGAACGCTGACACCCCTGTCACGATTCCGGCACTGCCGGTGCGCTCGCTCTTGCGATCCCGCCAGGTTCGGCGCCGGCGCGCGGTTTGCTTTTACGGCCGGCATGCACCGCGTCGTGGTCTCCATCGCGCTCGGCGTCGCGCTCGCCGTCGCGAGCGTGCCCGCGTTTGCCGATCCGCCATCGCTCACGCCGCTCACGCCGCTCACACAACCGGAGCCCGAACCGGCGACGGTGACGGTCACCGACTCCTACCGTTCGAAGACCTTGACCGCGGACGGCCTCGTGCTCGGCGCCGCGCTGCTCGGCGCGGAGCTCGAAGGTGCCAACGGCCGCGACACGGCCGCGTCCAACACGCTCTATCCCCTCGCGCTGCTCGGCGGGGTGTTCGCGACGCCGATCATCCACGGCCTCCACGGCCACGGTGGGCGCGCGATCGCGAGCTACTTGTTGCGCGCGACCGCGATCGGCGCCGGTGCGGTGATCGGCGTGGCGAGCGCGTCGTGCACGCCCCACGACTTCTTGTGCGGCCTCGATCGGATCGGGCCGGGCATGCTGGGCGGGTTCATCGTCGCGGCGACGATCGACGCCGCGTTCATGACGAACGAGACCCACGAGGAGCCGGTGCACGGCGCGACGTGGGCGCCGATCGTCGCGCCACGGCAGGGTGGCGCGACCGCCGGCTTTGCGATGGTATTTTGACGGTCGTCGTGCGGGCGCGCTAGCGTCGCTTGCGCGCGATCGCACGCGGCAAACCTGCGGGTGTGGTCGGGCGCGCGACCTTGGGTCGTTTCACCAACAGCGGCAGCGGGATCGGCTCGGGCTTGTGTTCCAGGTCGTAGAGGATCGAGATCTCGGCGACCGCGATCGGATCGGCGCCGACGCCGGACTCGCCGGCGCAGTGCGGGCAGACGACCGCGCGTTCGTGCACCGGCTGGCCGCACTGCTCGCAAGGGATCGCCACGGCCAGATGGTAGCTAGCCCTGGCGCGATTGCCACGTTCATCCGGTCACGCGGCCCGCGCTGCTGACGATCTCGTGCGCCGCACCAGGGGGCGCAGCCCTGAGACATCCCCTCAAATCAGGCCGAACACCGCGCGAAAAATCGCGTGCTGCCTGACGCCCTCATCGAATGCTTTCATCAGCGGAGCGAGACGGTCCTCGCTCATGTTCGGGATCTTGGCGTAGA
>JBDTEH010000318.1:0-28641 GCA_039922635.1 Kofleriaceae bacterium
CGCGCGCCTCGCCGCACCAGCGTGCGCGCGAGCACCAGCCCGAGCCCGCGCGACCCGCCCGTGATCACGACGACCTTGCCACCGAGCGTGATCGTGCGGCGCTCGCGCACGGCGCGGCGTACCAGCACCACCGCTGCACCCACCGAGGCGAGCTTTAACCAGGTGCGCGTCTTCATGGCGCGAACCCGTTGCAAGCCGTGGTCCGGTCCGGTCGAGGCCTCGGGCGTGCGTTCGCGCCACAGCGAGACGCGGCTCGGATCAGTTCGGCAGGCTGGCTTCGGCTGCTTCGACGAGCCGCTGCAGGCGCATCGGGTTCGCCGGCTTCTCGAGATATGCGTCGAACCCCGCCGCCGCTGCTCGCTCGCGATCACCGCGGGTCTCCCAGGTGGTCGTCGCGACGAGCACGAGCGAGCCACCAAACTTCGAGCGCAGCGCGCGCGCGAGCTCGAAGCCGGTGATGTCGGGGAGCACGAGCTCGGTCAACACCACGTCGGGCATGAACTCGCTCGCGCGCGACAGCGCCGCGGTGCCGCGCAACTCGACGACACACGCGTGGCCGAGGTCGCGCAACAGCTCGCTGATCATCGCGCCCGCGCGCGGTTCGTCGTCGATGACGAGGAAGCGCAACACCCGTTCGTGCATGGATCGAATCAACCACGACCGCGGTCGTGGATTCAAGCGCGTCGTCGTCGGTAGAAATCTGAGAGCTTCGGCTTCCCGCAGGACGGCTTCGATCGTGCGTGCGCTCTCGACCCACACCTGGACCTGGGCCAGCCCGAGGCCCCAGGGCGAACCCGACCCCGCACGGGGACGTTCGCCGCAACCTCGCCACGAACGCCGGATGAGCTGCTGCGACGGCGGCGCGGCCGGGCGTCGCCGCCCCGCGATCAGCGCGTTCCGAGCTCGGCGATCGTCGCGAGCAGACGGCGAACGTCGACCGGCTTCACGAGGTGGCGATCGAAGCCCGCCTCGCTGGTGCGCTGGCGATCGGCCGCTTGCCCGTAGCCGCTGAGCGCGATCAGCCGCGGCGGGTGTTCGCGGGCCCGCAGGTGCTGCGCGAGCTCGTAGCCGTCCATCACCGGCAGGCCCAGATCGAGCACCGCGACCTCGGGCGCGAACGACTCGATCACCTCGAGCGCCTGGATCCCGTCGTGCGCGGTCTGGACCTCGTGGCCCGCCGCCTGGAGGATCTCGGAGAGCAGCAGCCGCGCGTCCTCGTTGTCGTCCACGATCAGCACGCGCCGGGCCTCGCCGTGCAACGGAAACGCCTTGCCGAGCGGGGTGACCGGCTTGGCCGCGGGCGGCCCCGCCGCGGCCGGCAACGCGACCGTGAACCGGCTGCCGTGACCGAGCCCGGCGCTCGCCGCGGTGATCACGCCCCCGTGCAGGCGAACCAGCGCGCTCGCGAGGGTGAGGCCGAGGCCGAGACCTCCGGTCGATCGCTCGGAGGTCTGGTGACCTTGCACGAACAGCTCGAAGACGTGAGGAAGCAGGTCGGGGCCGATGCCGATGCCGGTGTCGCGGACCTCGATCTCGATGGTCTCGCCGACGTGGCGCATCGCGAGCCACACCTGGCCACCGGGCTCGGTGTACTTGGCCGCGTTCGTCAAGAGGTTTGCGACCACCTGGACGAGCCGCGGCTCGTCGGCCTCGACGAGGAACGCGGTCGCGGGCACCTCGAGCTCGAGCCGATGCTCCTGGCGCTCGAACAGCGGCGTCGCGATCTCGACCGCCTTCGCGATCGTCGCGCGTAGATCGACCGTCGCCTTGCGGAGCTCGATCCTCCCACTCGACACCCTCGAGACATCGAGCAGGTCCTCGACCAGGTGGAGCAGGTGCTCGACCTGCCGTTCGATCACCGCGTGCTCGCGCGCGAACGTGGTGTCCCCGCGCAGCTTGATCAGCTGTAGCGCGGTCACGATCGGTGCGAGTGGGTTGCGGAGCTCGTGGCCCAGCATCGCGAGGAACTCGTCCTTGCTGCGGTTCGCCTGTTCGGCGGCGAGCCGGGCCGCCCGCTCTTCCTCGTTGTTCTTGCGCTCGGTGAGATCGCGCGTGACCTTCGAGAACCCGACCAGCGTGCCGCTGTCGTCGCGCACCGCGCTGATCACGACGTTCGCCCAGAACTGCGAGCCGTCCTTGCGCAGGCGCCAGCCCTCATCCTCGAAGCGCCCCACCCGCGCCGCGACCTCGAGCTCGTGCTCGCACTTGCCGGCCTTGATCTCCGACTCCGGATAAAACGCCGAGAAGTGGCGACCGATGATCTCGTGGGCCGCGTAGCCCTTGAAGCGCTCGGCCCCCGCGTTCCAGGTCGCGACGTGGCCCTCGGGGTCGAGCATGAAGATCGCGTAGTCGCGAACGCTCGCGACCAGCAAGCGGAATAGCTCCGGGGTCTCGATCGGGCGCTTCAAGGCGGCCAGCATCATAGCGAACTGGCGGCCGAAGTCAGCTTCCGAACCCCGCGCACGCGCCGGTGGGTTCCACCGAGCGTTGGCGGGCGTGCTACGCCTTCTGGGTCTTCGGGCCGTCGTGGAGCCGGGTCACGAGCGTCTCGATCAGCTCGAGATCCACATCGGTGAGATCCGGGAGCAGCTGGCTGATCGTCTTGGCGGTCTTGCCCCACCGCGCGTAGGCCTCGGAGTGCTTCGCCTCGCCATCGGCGAGCAGCCGCGCGAGCGAGAGCTGCAGCGCCGACGCGAGCCGGCCCAGCACATCGAGCGTGGGGTGGCGCGAACCGGTCTCGATCCGTGCGAGATAGCTCGGAGCGATATCCGCGCGCTCCGCGAGCACCTCTTGGGTCATCTTGCTGTCGGCTCGAAACCGCGAAATGCGAGCGCCGAGCTGCTGGTACCACCGCTCATCCATCCGTGTCCTCGCACCATGGACGCTGGTCGGCCGCGCGACTATGTCCTGCTGGTCATCATGGATGCCGATCAGGCATGTCGTCGAGCGATTCCGTCGAGGACGAAAAAACCCGCCGGACTAAAATTCGCACCTCGTACCACGGACAGTGGAGTCTCCCCCGGCGGCCGGCCACCGCGGTCAGGATCGCGAGCGACTCAGGCGGGCGGGAGGGGCGCCGCCTTGGCGGTCTCGTCGGGGATGTTCTGCGCGGGGTGTTTCGGGAGCATCTCCTCGAACATCACGAGCACCTGATTGCCCATCGCCGCGAGCTCGTCTTGCGACCGCTGCTTGCGCACGATCGGGAACAACTTGGCTTCCTCCTCCTCGTGCGCGTGGTGAGAGAGGTTCTCCTTCAGCACGCTCAGCTTGGCCTCGAACGTCGCGCTGCTCGGATCGAGCCTCAGCATGTCCGCGAGGATGCGCTTGATCTCGAGGTGCTCCTCGACATGTTCGTGCAGCATGTCCTCGGTCTGCTTCGACATCACGCCTGGGTAGAAGATCTTCTCCTCGACCGTCGAATGCGCGGCGAGCTTGTCGGCGAGCTCGTGAAAGATGGCGCGCAGGTCTCCTTTACCGGCTTCGAGCTGCTCGACCAGCTGGTCGACCTCAGTGTGCTGGTCGGTCAGGACATCGAGTACGTTGGTCGTCTTGGTGTGCTTTGCGGTTCCCATCCGCGCCGGCTTTGCACTTGACGCGCCATTCGTGGAGCTGTTCGGGCGCGTCGATCCGCCGGTCGATCCACCGATCGAACGCGCGCGACGGTCACATCGTGCGCCGCGCACGCGCGCTTGGTGCGCCGCGCACGCGCGCTTGCGGACCCTCGCACTCGCGATGAGCGCAGCGATCGAGATCGCCAGTCCGATAGCCAGCTACGACCGTCGTGTCACCCGCGAGCCGGCCAACATTCGTGCTCGCGTTTGTAGGCAGCCGCACAATTTATCGTCGATGGCGATTGTCAGATTCGCACATTGAGTAGAATGCAGGCAGTCCGTAGGTTCAGGGCGTGGCGTTGTTTGTCTTACATACAGGGCAGACCGGTGTGGAGCGCGGCGCGGATCGCGCGGCGCGTGCTGTCGGGATGCGAGTCGAAGGATTCTGCACGTTCGAGCGTCGCGACGAGCTCGGCGCTGTGCCGCCCGAGATCGTCGCGGATCTGATCGCGTGCGAACAGCGGGGCGCGAGATCCGCCTTGCGCGCGACGCTCGAGCACGCGAACGTCGTCGTGATCGCGGTCCCCGACGCAGCGCAAGCGAACGCGAACACCGGCATCGAGGCGCTACGCCGCGCCGCTCGCGCCCGCGGCGTGCCGCATTTTGTCGTCGATTCCGCGACTGACCTCGACGAGCTCGGCCTGCACTTGCGTGGGCTCGAGCAGCTCACCGACCCGTTACGCGTCATGGTCACCGGCCCGCGGTTCACGCGCTGGCGCGATGGTGAACGTCTGGGTTGGCGCGTGGTCGCGCAGGTTTCGTTGACCACGCCCGCGGCCGCGCCGCGCAAGCATCGCGTGCTCGTGATCGACGATCATGTCGATACGGCGGAGACCGAATGCAAGTTGCTCCGCGCGCTCGGCCACGAGGCGATCGCGGCGACGACCGGCCGACAAGGGATCGAGCTCGCCGCGACGTTCGATCCCGATATCGGCCTGTTCGCGATCGGGTTGCCCGATCTCAGCGGCTACGAGGTCGCACGTGCGCTACGCCGTACGCAAGCGCGCCCACTCTACCTCGCTGCGATCACCGGCGGGGATCAGGCACGGGATGCGAACAGCGCGTTCGCCGCCGGCTTCGATCGCCACGTGATCAAACCTGCAACGGCCGAGATCCTCCGCGGGATCCTCGACGAGGCGGCGACCCGGCTTCCGCTCGCAGCCACCAGCTAAACCACCCGCTGTTCGTTCGCAAGGCGAACGCCACCCGCCCGCAGGTCGAGCTCGCCCGAGTGTTCATGCTACCTGCAGCGCCAGTTACACGAGCCGGATCGAGAGCCGCTGCACTTCGGGATGCGCGGAGTGCACTTCGCGCTCGAGCCACCGCTGCAGCTCGCCGAGCTGCTGTGCGGTGACCTCGGCGCGCACGTGCAGATCGAGATCGACGTGAACCTGGTCCGGGCCGAGGTGGAGCGTGCGCGGCGCGTCGACCCCGGCGAGCTCGGTGCGCTGGCTCGCGATGCGCTGGATATCGTCGATCAGCGCCTGCGATGCGCTCTCCCCGATCATCAGGCTCCAGGTCTCGCGACCCAGCACGATCCCGCTGGTCACGAGCAACAGGCCGATCAGGATCGACCCGACCGCATCGAACCGCGGCTCGCCGGTCAGCTTCGCGAGCGTGAGGCACGATGCTGCGATCCCGATGCCGATCAACGCGGCGGAGTCCTCGAGCACGATCACGAACGTGGTCGGATCTTTGCTCTGCTCGATCGCGGACCACAGCGACCTGCGACCGCGGAGGCGCCCGAACGACGTCATCGAGATCCGCCACGAGATGCCTTCGAACACGAACGAGCACGCGAGCACCACATAGGCCCACCCGACCGTGCCGAGCGGGCGTGGATGGATCATCCGCTGAATGCCCTCGTAGATCGAGACCACCCCTCCCATCCCGAAAATGCTCATCGCCACGACCATCGACCAGAAGTAGACCTCCAGGCCATGGCCGTACGGATGGCGCGACGATGGCGGCCGGTGGCTGAGCCGCAGGCCGAGCAACACGAGCAGGCCGTCGCCGGTATCGACCAGGGAGTGCAAGGCCTCCGAAAACATCGAGGCCGAGCCGGTCACCGCCGCCGCGATGAACTTGGTCACTGCGATCGTGACATTTGCCGCGACCGCGGCGTAGAGCGTGAAGGCACGTGCCTTCACGCTCCGATCGCCTCGCCGGTCACGTGCATGCCGGATAGCAAAGCAGGTTGAGTGCCACCGGTCGTGTGCGCGCGCGACGGGCGGTAGCGCACAGGCGCGCATCCCCGCACGGATCGCACGAGTCGGACCGCTCGGTGATGCAGATCGTGACGGCACATCCGTTGCTTTATCGAACATCGACATGAGCAGCCTGCCCGAGCGCTTGTTTCGCCGCTCCCGTTCGACTCCGATGGAAGGCCCGGACTGGACGATCGCGCTCGCGGGGGGGGAGGGAAACCGCCTCGCCGACTACGTCCAGCACCGGTTCGGCCAGCGCATGCCGAAGCAGTTCTGCAGGCTGCTCGGTCAGCGGTCGATGCTCGAACACACCCTGGATCGGTTGAACCAGCAGACCCCGCCGTCGCGGACCCTCGCGATCATCGGAACGGATCACCTGCGCTGGGCGACCCCGCAGCTCGAGGGCCGCTGCGATCACGTGTTCCGCCAGCCTTCGTCGCGCGAGACCGGCACCGCGTTGTACGTCGCGCTCGCGATGCTCCAGCGCTGGTCGCCCGAGGCGATCGTCACGGTCACGCCGACCGACCACTACGTCGCACCGGCGTCGCGCTATCTCGCGGAGATCGCCCGCGCCCGCGCGCTCGCAGGCCGCAACCGCGACAAGGTCGTGCTGGTCGGGGCCCAGCCCGGCGAAGCGGATCCCGAGCTCGGCTACGTCTCGCTCGGCCCGAGTCGCGAGGTAGGAGCCCACGCGGTCACCGCGTTCGTCGAGAAGCCGAACGCGCAACGCGCGAACGAGCTGGTCGCCGAAGGGGCGCTGTGGAACACGATGGTGTGCTGCGGCAGCGTGCAGGCGTTCTGGGAGCTCGGCCGCGCCGGTGTCCCGGCGTTGATCGAGCTGCTCGAATACCTGGTGCCGCTGATCGAGACCGACGACGAAGACGCGGCCCTGACCGCGGTGTACAGCCTGGCACCGGTGGTCGGGTTCTCGCGCGAGATCCTCGCGCGCTCTCCAGAGCGCCTGCTCGCGACCAAGCTCGTGGGCGTCGAATGGAACGACTGGGGGCGTGCAGATCGGATCGAGGCGACCTTGTCGCGGCGCAGGGCACGCGTGGCTCGCGCGCTCGACACCGTAGCGCTCGACCCCGTATCGCTCGCCAGCGCGTCGTGAGCGCGGAACGCCGGGTCTGGCCTGGCCGTCCGTACCCGCTCGGGGCCACGTTCGACGGATCCGGGACCAACTTCGCGGTGTACTCGAGCGTCGCCGACCAGATCGAGCTGTGCCTGTTCGAGGGGGAGGTCGAATCCCATTTCCCGCTCGAACCCGGCATCGGCTCGGTGTGGCACGCCTATCTGCCCGAGGTCAGGCCGGGACAAGCGTACGGCTATCGCGTGCACGGTCCATGGGATCCCGCGCACGGCCTGCGCTGCAATCCCGCGAAGTTGCTCGTCGATCCCTACGCGCGCGCGATCAGCCGTGGCCTCAAATGGGAGCGTGCGCTACGCGGCGATGCCGAGGACGGCAGCGCATCGACCATCGATTCGGCACCGTTCACGTTCCGATCGGTGGTCGCGCAGCCGTACTTCGACTGGGGCAACGATCGCCGGCTCGAGACCCCGTGGAACGAGACGGTGATCTACGAGCTGCACGTCAAGGGCTTCACCGAGCTCGACCCGAGCGTGCCGGAGGAGCTCCGGGGCACCTACGCCGGACTCGCCCACCCCGCGTCGATCCGCTACTTGAAGCAGCTCGGCATCACCGCGGTCGAGCTGTTGCCGGTGCACGCGTTCGCGCACGAGGGCTTCCTGCTCGAGCGTGGCCTGTCGAACTACTGGGGCTATCACACGATCGGTTTCTTCGCGCCGCAGCCGGCCTACGCGAGCGTGGCCTCGACCTCCGGCGTCGTCGGCGAGTTCAAGCAGATGGTGAAGGCGCTGCACAAGGCCGGGATCGAGGTCATCCTCGACGTCGTCTACAACCACACCGCCGAGGGCAACCACGAGGGGCCGGAGCTGTCGATGCGCGGCCTCGACAACCAGGCCTACTACCGGCTGGTCGCCGACAACCCGGCGATGTACATGGACTACACCGGTACGGGCAACACGCTCAACATGCGGCACCCGCACGTGCTCCAGCTCGTGATGGATTCGCTGCGCTACTGGATCGAGGAGATCCACGTCGACGGGTTCCGGTTCGATCTCGCGTCGGCGCTCGCGCGCGGCCTCCACGAGGTCGATCGGCTCGGCGCGTTCTTCGACCTGATCCAGCAGGACCCGGTGGTGTCGCGCGTCAAGTTGATCGCCGAGCCGTGGGACGTCGGCGAGGGCGGCTATCAGGTCGGCAACTTCCCGCCGCTGTGGTCGGAGTGGAACGGCAAGTACCGCGACTGGATCCGTGACTACTGGCGGAGCAAGCCGGGGTCGTTGCCGGAGCTCGGCTCGCGGTTCACCGGCTCGGGTGATCTGTACGAGGCCGGCACGCGGTTTCCGCACGCGTCGATCAACTTCGTCACCGCGCACGACGGCTTCACGCTGCGCGATCTGGTCTCGTATAACGAGAAACACAACGATGCCAACGGCGAGGGCAACCGCGATGGTGAGAGCCATAATCGATCGTTCAACTGCGGCGTCGAAGGCCCGACCGACGATCCGGCGATCCGCCGGTTGCGGCGGCGGCAGCAGCGCAACTTGCTCGCGACGATGTTCTTGTCGCAAGGCGTACCGATGCTGGTCGCCGGCGACGAGATCGGCCGGACGCAACGCGGTAACAACAACGCGTACTGCCAGGACAACGAGGTGTCGTGGCTCGACTGGGCCCACGCGGACAAGGACCTCCTCCAGTTCGTGCGTTCGCTGATCAAGCTGCGCCGCGATCACGCGGTGTTCCGCCGTCGCGGCTGGTTCCAGGGCAAATCGATCCGGCCGCACAAGGATGACAAGGCGCGTCCCGACATCGCCTGGCTCGATCCCGAGGGCCACGAGATGACCGATCAGCAATGGGCGGCGGACCTGTCCCGCACGGTGCAGGTCGTGCTCGATGGCCATGGCATCAACGTGCCCGACCTGCGCGGCGAGCCGATCTTCGACGACACGTTCCTGGTCGTGTTCCATGCGAACCCGGAGGACCGCACGATCCGGCTGCCCGGTCCGGACTGGGGCACGGCGTGGCTCCGGGTGCTCGATACCGAGCGTGGCTTCGCGACCGCGGACGAGCGCTTCGAGCCCGGCAGCGCGCTCGCGGTGCTCGGTCGCTCGCTGTGGGTGTTCCGCGAGGCGCCATGACCGCGACCTATCGGCTCCAGCTCCACGCCGGCTTCACGTTCGCGCACGCACGCGAGGTCGCGCCGTACCTCGCGGAGCTCGGCATCACACACCTCTATCTGTCGCCGATCCTGCAGGCGGCCGCCGGCTCGACGCACGGCTACGACGTCGTCGACTCGCATCGCGTGAGCCTCGAGCTCGGTGGCGAGGCCGGGTTCGCCGCGCTGGTGATCGAGGCGAAGCGGCACGGGCTCGCGATCCTGCTCGACATCGTGCCCAACCACATGTCGATCGCCGGCACCGGCAATGCGTGGTGGATGGACGTGCTCGCGAACGGCGCGGCGAGCTACTACGCGCACTACTTCGATGTCGACTGGGCGGCGGGGGATGACCGCGTGACGCTCCCGGTGCTTGGCGTGCGCTACGGCCATGCCCTGGCGACCGGGCTGCTCGGCGTGATCTGCGATGACGCCGGGTTCGCGATCCGCGCGGGCGACGCGCGCTATCCGATCGCGCCGGAGTCCCTCGCCGGGATCGTGCGGCGCGCGGGCGAGCAGGCGGGCGTCGCCGAGCTCGCGTTCGTCGGCGATGCGCTCGCGGCGCTGTCACGAGCGACCGATCCCGAGGCGCGCCGGCGCCGCCATCGCGATCAGGGCGTGCTCGCGGCGCGGCTCGCCGAGCTCGGGCGCCAGCCGGCGTGCGAGGCCGCGCTGGAGGCCGAGCTCGCCGCGGTCAACGCCGACCCGGTCGCACTCGATGGCGTGCTCGAGGCCCAGGCGTACCGCCTCGTGCACTGGTCGGTCGCGACTAGCGAGCTGCCGTACCGCCGGTTCTTCGACATCAACACGCTCGTCGGGTTGCGCATGGAAGCGCTCGACGTCTTCGAGGACCGCCACGCGAGGGTGTTCGAGTGGCTCGCCGGCGGCACGATCGCCGGCGTGCGCATCGATCACGTCGACGGCTTGCGCGATCCGAGGCAGTACCTGGCGCGGCTGCGCACCCGTGCGCCCGCCGCGTGGATCGTCGTCGAGAAGATCCTGATCGGCGACGAGCGCCTACCGCCGTGGCCGATCGACGGCACGACCGGCTACGACTTCGCCGAGCGGATCGGCACGCTGCTGGTCGATCCGGCCGGCGAGGCAGCGCTGACGGCCACGTTCGAGGCGTACACGGGCGTGACGTTCGATGCGCCGGCCGCGTCGCGCCAGGCCCGGCACGAGGTCGCCGGCGAGACGTTGCACAGCGAGGTCACGCACCTGGTCGAGCTCGCGGCACGCGCGTGCGCGGCAAGCCCGGCGACGCGCGACTACACGCGCGCCGAGATCGAGCACGCGCTCGTCGAGATCGTCGCCGGCTATCCGGTGTATCGCACGTACCTCGCGCCGGACCCGGCGCCCGACCTCCCCGACCTCCCCGGGCGCGCGCTGGCCGATGGCTCGCAGCACCTGGTGCTCGGGCGATCACAGCCCGAGCTCGATCGCGAGCGCATCGCGCGGGCCGCTCGCGCCGCGGTCAGCACCGGGGCCGATGCGGACCTCGTCGCGTTCCTCGAGCTCGCGCTCGCCGGCGAGCTCGCGCAACCCGACGCGCAAGCACTCGCACGCGCGGCGCAACAAATCACCGGCGCGATCGTTGCCAAGGGCGACGAGGATACCGCGAGCTACCGGCTGGTCCGGCTCGCATCGCGGTGCGAGGTCGGCGCCGAGCTCGCGACGTTCGCGCGCACACCCGACGAGATCCATCGCGCGCTCGCGCGTGGTGGCGCGCGGACGCTGCTCGCGACCGCGACCCACGACACCAAGCGCGGCGAGGACGTCCGCGCGCGGATCGCGGTGCTCTCGGAGACCCCCGCCGAGTGGGCCGCGTGCGTGCAGCGCTGGCGCGACCGCTCCGACCGGCACTGGGGGCCGGTCCCGCCCGACCGCACATTCGAGTACCTGATGTGGCAGACGTTCGTGGGCGCGTGGCCGCTCGCAGCCGACCGCGCGGTCCAGTACGCGCAGAAGGCCTTGCGCGAGGCCCGATCGCGCACGACGTGGCGCGCGCCCGACGAGCGGTTCGAGCAGGCGAGCGAGCGCTGGGTCCGCGGCGTGCTCGCGGATGCCGAGCTCTGTAACGAGCTCGCGACCTTCGTCGCGCGGTTGGCGCCGCGTGCGCGCGCGAACTCGCTCGCGCAGCTGCTCGTCAAGCTCTGTGCGCCGGGCGTGCCGGACCTCTATCAAGGCTGCGAGCTCGCCGACCTCGCGCTCGTCGACCCCGACAACCGCCGGCCGGTCGACTACGCGCTCCGGCGGAGCGTACTCCGCGCCGTGCGCGCTGGGGGCCCCGGCGACGAGCTCGGCGCCTCGAAGCTATGGACGATCGAGCGCGCGCTGGCGCTACGCCGCGATCGCCCCACCCTGTTCGCAGCGCCCTACACCGCACTCGCGGCGATCGGACCACGCGCCGACCGAGCGTTCGTGTTCGCCCGCGGCGCGGAGCTGATCGTCGCGGTGCCACGGGCGGGCGCGATCGATCCCGAGACCAGGCTCGAGCTACCACCCGGCTCGTGGCGCAACGCGCTCACCGGCGAGCGCCACACCGGTGCGATCATGCTCGCGGCGCTGTGGTCGAAGTTCCCGGTCGCGCTGCTCGTTCGCGAAGGCTGAGGCGGGCCGCCTCGACCGTCCAGCGCGATCCGCTCGTCGCTCGTCGCTGGTCTAGCGCGCCGAGGCCGCGGCGAGCGCGACGCGCTGGCGGCGGTTGAGGCCGATCTTGGGGCGTACGGCCTTCATCGCGGCCTCGACCTCGGCGAGCGTGTGGTCACCGCGCCGCACGAGCACCGCGGCGGCGACCGTTGCCGAGCGGCCATGGCCGAACGCGCAGTGGATGAACGCGGGGCCGCCGGCGGCGACCACGCGATCGACGATCGCCGCAAGCTCCGCCGCCGGCGGCGTCCGCGCGTCGAGTGTCGGGATCGTGAGGTACGCGCGGCCCGTCGTCATCCCGCGCGCGATCGGCATCTCGGCGCACAGGTCGACGACGATCACGATGCCGGCGGGGAGCTCGTGCTCGCGCGGCCGACGCCCGACCCACACGCCGGGGGCGACCTCGTTGGCGACCGGTTCGTTCGTCAACGAACGCACGAATTCGTGGCCGATCCATTGGATCGCGAACACGGGCCACCAGATCAGCCACGCGAACCACGGCAACGTGCCATCGGCACGCTTGCCGAACGCGGCAGGCGCGTCGAACAGATACACCACCCAGGCGGCGACAAAGATCGCGGCCGGCCACAGCAACGGGTACCAGTGCCACGCGAGCGCCGCTCCCACGAGCACGCCCGCGACGACCAGGAACGCGTGGTGGATCACGCGGGAGTCTTAGCGCACCTCGGGCTAGCCACCCTGCCTCTGCATCATCATTCCCATCATCTGCTGCAGGTTCTGCGAGCCGGCCTGGTTGGCCTGGACCCCCCACTGGGCCACAGCCTGGGCCTGGGCCTGGCCTGGGCCTGGCCTAGCGCCCAGCCTGGTGCCCGTCGAGCTCGCGCCAGCTATAGCCCTCGCGTCCCATCATCTCGTCGGCCGCGGGTGGTCCCTGCGAGTTGTCCTCGTAGACGTGCGCGCCCGGGGTCGCTTCCCAGACCTGGAGCAGCGGCTGGATCAGCTCCCACGCGCGATCGACCGAGTCACGGCGATTGAACAGCGTCGCGTCGCCGCGCATGCAGTCGAGCAGCAGCCGCTCGTAGGCCTCCGCGATCGGCCGGTTGAACGCGTCGGCGTAGGTCATGTTCATGACGACATTGCCGACGTTGATGTTCTCGCCCGGGACCTTCGCGACGAAGCGCAGCGAGATGCCCTCGTGAGGCTGGATCCGCAGCGACAGCACCGCGGGCTGGAGCACCGAGCCCGCCGCCTCTTCCTTGAACAGCACCAGCGGCACCGACTTGAAGTGGATGTTGACCTCGGTGACCCGCTCCGCGAGCTTCTTGCCGGCGCGCAGGTAGAACGGCACGCCCTGCCAGCGCCAGTTGTCGATGAACAGCCGGATCGCGGTGTAGGTCGGGACCTGCGAGCTCGGATCGACGCCGGGCTCGTCGCGGTACGAACGGTACTGGCCGCGCACGCAGCAGTTCGCGACGTCGTTGAGCGTCAGGTTCTGCATCGAGCGCAGCACCCGCGATTTCTCGTCGCGCACGTCCTCGGCGGCGAACGAGGCCGGGACCTCCATCGTGACCAGCGACATCACCTGGAGCAGGTGATTCTGGATGATGTCACGCACGACGCCGGTCTGTTCGTAGAACGCGCCCCGCCCCTCGATCCCGATCGTCTCCGCGGCGGTGATCTCGACGTGGTCGACGTGGTTGCGGTTCCACAGCGGCTCGAAGATCGAGTTGCCGAACCGCAGCACCAAGATGTTCTGGACGGTCTCTTTGCCGAGGTAGTGATCGATCCGATAGATCTGCGACTCGTCGAGGTAGCGGCCGATCATCTCGTTGAGCTCGCGCGCCGACTTGCGGTCGCGGCCGAACGGTTTCTCGACGATCACGCGGCAGCCCGGGGTGGTCGGGCCCTGGACGCTCTTCTCGATCAGCTTGTGCTTCTCGAGCTTCTCGAGGATCAGCGGGAACACCGACGGCGGCGTCGACAGGTAGAACAACCGGTTGCCCCTGGTCCCCTTGGCCTTCGCCGCTTCGAGCCGCTCCTTGAGCCTCTCGTACAAGGCGTCATCGGCGAAGTCGCCGCCGACGTAGTCGAGCATGCCGGCGAACTTGTCCCACATGCCCGGCTCCACCTTCTGGCGCGAGAACTCGGCGACGCGTGGCTTCAATTTATCGCCGAACGCGGTCGGTGACATCGCGTGACGCGACACGCCGATGATCACCATCGGATCGGTCAGGGACTGATCGATCAACAGGTTGAACAGCGCGGGCGCGAGCTTGCGCCCCGACAGATCGCCGGTCGCCCCGAAGATCACGATCGCGGTGGGTTCCGGCCTGCGGCGCTTGGTCGAGACGGTGCCGAGGATCTCGCCGACGACCGACGAGCTAGGAGGTTTACGCTTGGGAAGGTCGGCCATGGGGTCCTACAGGAGGGTTGCTTCGTGCGCGGCGCCGAGCAGCGCCGCGCGAGGTTCGAGAGCGACGCGCACCGACAGCGCGCGCGTCCACGTGGAGAACCGGCCTTTCGCGGTCAGCCGCTGCGCGAACGCGCCGGTCTGCAACGCGGGCAAGATCTTCGGTGGGATGCCACCACCGATCAAGATGCCGCCGGTCGCGACCGAGCGCAACGCGAGGTTGCCGGCCTCGGCGCCGAGGATCTCGGCGAACATCGCGAGCGCGCGCACCGCACATGGCTCCTTGCGGTCGAGCCCGGCCTGCGACACGACCGCGTTGCGATCGCCGGTCGCGAGCTCCCGGGCGAGCCACGCCGGTTCGGGCTCGGTCGCACGCTCGCGGCAAAAACCGTACAAGTCGCCGATGCCGTGACCCGACAGCACGCGTTCGTAGCTGACGTGCTCGCCGTAGAGGCCACGCAGATAGCGCAGCAGCAGGATCTCGTCATCGGTGCCCGGCGCGAAGTCGGCATGACCGCCCTCGGACGGCAGGGCGCGGTAGCCGCGGCCGTCGTGGTAGAGCGTCGCCTCGCCCAGGCCGGTGCCCGGCGCGATCACCGCGATCGTCGCCTGATCGGGGCGCGGACCGGGTTGCAGCACCGCGAACGACGCCTCGGGGATCACGAGCATGCCGAGCGCGGTCGCCTGCAGATCGTTGAGCAGCGCGATCTTCGCGCCACCGAGCGCCTGCGCCAGCGAGCGGCTCGCGATGGTCCACGGCAGGTTCGTGATCTTCGCGACTCCGTCGACCACCGGGCCGGCCACGCCAAAGCACGCGGCGGTCACCGGCCCGGGTGCGAAGTGGTCGACGATGTTCTCGAGTGAGGCCCAGTCGCCACTCGGCACCGTCGCCTCGCGCACGACGGTGCCGCGATCGTCGCACAGCGCGAGCGTGGTCTTGGTCCCGCCGATGTCACCGGCGAGGATCACGTGAGCTTCGCTCCGGCGGCGCGATCGATCATCCATACCAGGTCGGCGGCGACCACCAGCGACGACGGGTAGCGCTCGTCCGGACCGCGCGCGACCTCCGCGAGCGTGTCCGCCTTGTCGCCACCGCCGACCAGGAACCGCACGTGGCGCGCCGCATCGATCACCGGCAGCGTCACGGTCAGGCGGGTCGTCGGCCCCTTCGTGAGCGGGGAGTCGACCGCGTTCGCGATCACGTAGCTGGTCTTGTCGCGCACGCCGGCGCTGTGCGGGAACAGCGACGCGGTGTGGCCATCGGGGCCCATGCCGAGCCACACGAGGTCGAACACCGGCGGGGCACCGAGCGCCGATACCAGGGCTCGCTCGTAGTCGGCCGCGGCCTGGATCGGCGGGCGCTCGCCCTCGAGGCGATGGATGCGTGCGAGCCCCGCGGGGTCGCGCTCCAGGCCGAGCGGATCGATCAAGTGTTGCTTGGTCATCCCGTAGTTCGAGTCGGGGTGATCCGGTGGGACGCAGCGCTCGTCGCCCCACCACAACTCGATGCGCTCCCACGGCAACGCGCCGCGCCCGCGCTGCGCGAGCACGTCGAACAACCTCTTCGGGGTCGAGCCTCCCGACAGCGCGACGTGAAACGTGCGGCCGCCTGCACGATCGGCGGCGTTCACCAGCGCGGTGAAGTCGTCGGCCGCTGCACGCGACAGGGCGTCGAGATCGGCGAACAGCTGGCGCTGCATCAGCCGCCGGTCGGCTTCTCGACGTGACCGCCGAACTGGAAGCGCATCGCGCTCAGCACCTTCTCGGCGAACGAGTGGTCCTCGCGCGAGCGGAACCGCGTGAACAAGGACGCCGCGATCACGTCGGCCGAGACGGCCTCCTCGATCGCCGCCATCACGGTCCAGCGACCTTCGCCGGAGTCCTGCACGCTACCCGTGAACTTCGCGAGGTTCGGATCCTCGACCAGCGACTTCGCCGTCAGATCGACCAGCCACGACGACAGCACGCTACCGCGCCGCCACACCTCGGCGACGTCCGCGAGCGGTAGCGAGAACCGATGCTCCTCCGCGACGGTCGCGTTGGCGGCGCCCTTCATGATGTCGAAGCCCTCGGCGAGGGCCTGCATGATGCCGTACTCGATGCCGTTGTGGACCATCTTGACGAAGTGGCCCGAGCCGACCGGCCCGCAGTGGAGGTACCCCTCCTCGGAGGTGCCGCCCAGCTTGTCGCGGCCCGGCGTGCGCTCGACGTCGCCGCGGCCCGGTGCCAGCGTCTTGAAGATCGGATCGAGGCGCTGCACGATGGCTGGTTCGCCGCCCATCATCAGGCAGTAGCCGCGCTCGAGCCCGTACACGCCACCGGACGTGCCGGCGTCGACGTAGTGAATGCCCCTGGCGCCGACCAGCTTCGCGCGCCGGATGTCGTCCTTGAAGAACGAGTTACCGCCGTCGATGATCGTGTCGCCGGACTCGAGCTTCTTGCCGAGCTCCTCGACGGTCGATTCGGTCGGGCCGCCGGACGGCACCATCACCCAGACGTGCCGCGGCTTGGGCATCGCCTTGATCATCGCGTCGAGCGAGTCCGCGCCGGTCGCGCCCTCCGACGCGAGCTGCTTGACGGCCTCGGCGCTGCGATCGTACGCGACGATCGTGTGGCCGTGCTTCATGAGCCGGCGCGCCATGTTGGCGCCCATCCGGCCGAGTCCGATCATTCCGAGTTGCATGGGTCTCCTTAGTTTTTCGCGAGCTGCGCCTTCGCCGCGGCGACGATGTTGTCCGGCGCGAAGCCAAACTTGGTCTGGAGTTCCTTGAGCGGTGCCGACGCGCCGAACGTGCGCATCGTGATCATCGCGCCGGTGCGCCCGACATAGCGCTCCCAGCCGAAGTTCGAGGCCTGCTCGACGACGACGCGCGCGCTGATCGCGGGCGGCAGCACCGCATCGCGATATGCCGCGTCTTGCTCCTCGAACAGCTCCCACGACGGCATCGAGACGACGCGCGACTTGATGCCGGCGGCGACCAGCTTCTCGTGCGCGCTGATGCACAGGCCGACCTCGGTGCCGGTGCCGATCAGGATGACCTCCGGGGCCTCGCTGTCCGCGACCACGTAGGCACCCTTGTGCAGGCCTGCCGCCGCCGCGTAGTTCGAGCGATCCAAGGTCGGCATCGCCTGGCGCGACAGCACGAGCACGACCGGATGATGGCGCGACTTCGCGATCCACTTCCACGCCTCGACGACCTCGTTCGCGTCGCCCGGGCGGAACACGATCAACCCCGGGATCGCGCGCAGCGAGGCGAGCTGCTCGATCGGCTGGTGGGTCGGCCCGTCCTCGCCGACGCCGATCGAATCGTGCGTGAAGATGTGGATGACCGGGAGCTCCATGATCGCCGAGAGCCGGATCGCCGGCCGCGCGTAGTCGCTGAACACGAAGAACCCGGAGCCGTAGACCCGCAGCTTCGACAGCGCCATGCCGTTGAGGGCCGCGGCCATCGCGTGCTCGCGGATCCCGAAATGCAAGTTGCGCCCGCCCGGCGTCGCCTTCTCGAAGTCGCCGGCGCCTTCGAACGTCAGCCGGGTCAGCGTCGATGGGGCGAGGTCGGCGGAGCCGCCGATCAACCACGGCACGTGCTTGGCGAGCGCGTTCAACACGGTCTGCGACGCCTGCCGGCCGGCGAGGCCCTTCGCGTCGGCCGCGAACGTCGGCAGCTCGCGATCCCAGCCCTCGGGGAGCAGGCGCTGCTGCATCCGCGCCTGCTGTTCGGCGAGCTCCGGAAACTCCTTGCTGTACGCCGCGAACAGCGCGTTCCACCCGGTGTGGGCCCGCTGCGAGCGCGCGCCGAGGTGGTCGGCGAAGTTCGCATAGACGCCGTCGGGCACGAGGAACTTCGCCTCCGGATCCCAGCCGTACTGTTGCTTGACGTACTTGATCTCGTCCGCGCCGAGCGGCGAGCCGTGGGCGGAGTGCGTGTCCTGCTTGTGCGAGCCCCAGCCGATGTGGCTATCGACGATGATCAGCGTCGGCCGATCGGTCGTGGCCTGGAACGTCGCGAACGCGCGCTTGAGCATCTCGACGTCGTTCGCGTCGCCGACCCGCGTGACGTTCCAGCCATAGCCGATGAACTTGGTCGCGATGTCGTCGGAGAACGCGAGCTCGGTGCGGCCCTCGATCGTGATGTGGTTGTTGTCGTAGATCCAGCACAGCTCGGCGAGACCGAGGTGGCCGGCGAGCGACGCGGCCTCCTGCGAGATGCCCTCCATCATGCAGCCGTCGCCACCGATCGCGTAGACGTCGTAGTCGAACAGCGCATAGCCCGGCTTGTTGAAGTGCGCCGCGAGCCAGCGCCGCGCCATCGCCATGCCGACGCTGGTCGCGAAGCCCTGACCGAGCGGGCCGGTCGTGGTCTCGACGCCCGAAGTCCAGCGATACTCGGGATGGCCCGGGCACTTGCTATCGAGCTGGCGAAACTTCTTGATGTCGTCGAGCGTGACCGTCGGCGTGCCGACCACCTCGTACTTGGCGTTGACCGAGGTGGTCTTCGACAAGTGGAGCAGCGAGTACAGCAGCATCGAGGCGTGGCCGGCGGACAGCACGAAGCGATCGCGATTCGGCCAGATCGGATCCGCCGGATCGAACCGGAGCACGTGGTTCCACAGCGTGTACGCCACCGGCGCGAGCGCCATCGGCGTGCCCGGGTGGCCCGAATCCGCCGCTTGCACCGCGTCCATGCTGAGCGTGCGGATCGTGTTGATGCACAGGAGATCGAGCTCGGCCTCGGTCATGGTCCCTTCCCTCGGACCGAGAGTCTCAAAGTTTCGGCCGGCGAGCTTTGTATCGGTTGATCAATCCGTTGGTCGATGCATCGTGTGTCGAGACCGCACCCGTACCTTCCAACTCCGGAAGGATCTTGGCCGCGAGTTGCTTGCCGAGCTCCACCCCCCATTGGTCGAACGAATAGATGTTCCACACGATGCCCTGCGTGAAGATCTTGTGCTCGTACATCGCCACGAGCGCGCCGAGCGTCCTCGGGGTGATGCGCTGGACCATGATCGAGGTGGTCGGCCGGTTGCCCGTGAACGCCTTGTGCGGCACCAGCGCCTCGATCTGGTCGGCTGGGGTCTTCGCGGCGATCAGCTCGGCGCGGACCTCGTCAGGCGTCTTGCCTCGCATCAGGGCCTCGGTCTGCGCGAAATAGTTCGCGAGCAGGATCTCGTGGTGCTTGCCCATCGGATTGAACGTCTCGATCGGCGCGATGAAGTCACACGGGATCGTGCGCGTACCCTGGTGGATCAGCTGGTAGAACGCGTGCTGGCCGTTGGTGCCGGGCTCGCCCCAGATCACCGGACCGGTCGAGTAATCGGTGATGCGCTGGCCGGCGCGATCGACGCCCTTGCCGTTCGACTCCATGTCGCCCTGCTGGAAGTACGCGGCGAAGCGATGCATGTACTGGTCGTACGGCAGGATCGCGTGGGTCTCGGCGCCCCAGAAGTTCGCGTACCAGACGCCGAGCATGCCGAGGATGACGGGCAGGTTGTGCTCGATCGGTGCGGTGCGGAAGTGCTCGTCCATCTCGAAGCCGCCGGTCAGCAGCTCCTCGAAGTGGTCCATGCCGATCATGCACGCGATCGACAGCCCGATCGCGCTCCACAGCGAGTAGCGGCCGCCGACCCAGTCCCAGAACTCGAACATGTTCGCGGTGTCGATGCCGAACTCGGCGACCGCCTTCGCGTTGGTCGACAGCGCGACGAAGTGCTTCGCGACCGCGGCGGCGTTTACCTCCCCACCGGCTTCGGCGGGGCTACGCGCCGGCCATGCGGCTGACTTGTCGTGGAGCTTGGCGAGCAGCCACGCGCGCGCGGACTTCGCGTTCGTGATCGTCTCCTGGGTCGTGAACGTCTTGCTCGCCACGATGAACAACGTGGTCTCGGGATCGAGGTGCTTGACGGTCTCGGCGAGGTGGGTCGAGTCGATGTTCGACACGAAGTGGGCGGACAACCCCTCCTTCCAGTAGGGCCGGAGCGCCTCGGTCACCATCACCGGCCCCAGATCCGAGCCACCGATGCCGATGTTGACGATGTCGGTGATGACCTTGCCGGTATAGCCGCGCCAGTGGCCGTCGCGCAGCTTGTCGGTGAACTCGCCCATCTTCGCGAGCACCGCATTGACCTCGGGCATCACATCCTTGCCGTCGACGAGGATCGGGCGGTTGCTGCGGTTGCGGAGCGCGGTGTGCAGCACGGCCCGGTGCTCGGTGCCGTTGATCTTGTCGCCCGCGAACATCTTGTCGCGCCAGCCGGTGACGTCCGCCTGGTTCGCGAGCGCGAACAGCAGCTGCAGGGTCTCGGCGGTGGTGCGGTGCTTCGAATAGTCGACGAACACGCCGCACGCCTCGCGCGACATGGTCGCGAACCGCTGAGGATCGGCCGCAAACAGCTCGCGCATCGTGGTCGACTGGATCTGGGTCTTGTGCGCGACCAGCGCTCGCCAGGCAGGTGAAGTGGTCAACGTCGACATGGTTCCAGCAGACCACAACGACACCCGCCCTGCCATCGATGGTAACGATCAGTTGTGCAGCTGGCGTACCTCCGAGCCCTGGCGAAGCGCTACCCGAGCGTCGACGCCGCGCTCACCGCGTGCGCGAACCTCGAGGCGATCCTGACACTCCCGAAGATGACCGTGCACGTCGTCAGCGATGTCCACGGCGAGGACGTCAAGCTGCGCCAGGTCCTCAACAACGCGTCGGGCTCGCTGCGGCCGTTGCTCGAGTCGATCTTCGCGGGGCAACTCTCCGGTCCGGAGCTGACCGAGCTCCTCGCGGTGCTGTACTACCCGCACGAGACCTGGACCGCGCACGGCGGCGACCTCGTGAAGTTCGTCGCGCACGCGCTCACGATCATCCGCGAGCTCGCGAAGCGCTACACGATCGCATACGTCGAGCGGATCATGCCGGACCCGCTCGATCCGGTGCTGCGCGAGCTGCTGTTCGCGCCCCAGCTGGTGCGGACCCCCGCGTTCCTCGACGCGCTGGTGACGCCGTTCGTGCAGCACGGCAAGGAGATCGAGATCGTGCGGATCCTCGCGCGGATCGTGCGCGACCTCGCCGTCGGCGAGCTGGTCGTCGCCGGCGATCTCGGCGATCGCGGCCCGCGACTCGACAAGGTGATCGAGCTGCTCGAGCACCAGCCGAACGTCGAGGTCACGTGGGGCAACCACGATGCCGATTGGCTCGCCGCGACGCTCGGCCAGCCGGCAGCGGTGGCCACCGTCGTGCGGCTGTCGTTGCGCTATCAACGCTTCGCGCAACTCGAGGAGGGCTTCGGTATCTCGCTCGCACCACTCGCGGACCTCGCACGCCGGGTCTATGGCGACGATCCGTGCGAGCGCTTCTGCGTCAAACCGAAGCTGGGCGCGCAGGGCCCCGAGGACGACGCCGGTACGAATGCGGAGCTCTACGCGCGCATGCAGAAGGCGATCGCGATGATCCAGTTCAAGCTCGAGGGCGCGCTGTTCCGCCGCCATCCCGAGTGGGAGCTCGAGCACCGCGCCCTGCTCCACCGCATCGATCGCGAGGCCGGCACGATCGCGTTGTACGGCAAGACCTACCCGCTGCTCGATACCCGGCTGCCCACGGTCGATGCGGCCGCTCCCTACACGCTCACCGCCGAGGAACAGACCTGTATCGACGCCCTCGTGCAGAGCTTCGTGGGCTCGCCGACCTTGTGGCGGCAGTGGTCGTTCGTCGCGAGCCACGCGCAGATGTGGCTACGCCGCGATCGCTGCGCGATCTTTCACGGCTGCGTGCCGGTCGACGCGCAGGGCACGTTCCTGCCGTTCACCGTCGACGGCGTCGCCCGCTCCGGCCGCGCGTTGTTCGAGGCGCTCGATGTCGTGATCCAGCGCGGCGTGCGCGAGCGCGCGATGGCCGACCTCGATCTCATCTTCTACCTGTGGACCGGCCCGCTCTCGCCGTGCTTCGGCAAGGACAAGATGGCGACGTTCGAGAGCTACTTCGTCGCCGACAAGACCACGCAGGAAGAGCGCAAGAACCCCTACTTCGCGCTACTCCACGACAAGGCGTTTTGCGCGCGCGTGCTCGCGGACTTCGGCGTCGACCCCGAGCGCGGTTTCATCATCAACGGCCACGTCCCGGTCAAGCTCGACGCCGGGGAGACACCGATCAAGCGCAGCGGCCGCGCGATCACGATCGACGGCGCGTTCGCCGCGGCCTACGGCGACAAGGGCTTCTCGCTCGTGCTCGATGCCCACCGCATCTACCTCGCGCAGCACGCTCACTTCGACGGCCCTGCGGCGGCCGTCAGTCGGCACGCCGACATCGTACCGACGGTGTCCGATGTCGAGATCTACGCCGTGCCTCGCCGGGTCGCCGACACCGAGCTCGGCGAGGCCCTGCGCGAGGAGATCACGGCGATCGAAGCGCTCGTCACCGCCTTCGAGACCAACCAAGTGCCCCGCCGCTAGAGATCTCCGAGCTCGCCGGCTGCGACCTCCTGACGATCAGGCGTTCGACCTCGATGGCGGCGACGGCAAGGTCTCGCCCGAGGAGATGGCCGCCGGCCTCGGGGCCCCTCAGCGGCCGCACTCGAGGGCGGCGATCTTGGCGAGCCGGCGGACGTGGCGCTCCTCGTGGGAGAACTTGGCGTGCAAGAACGCGGTGACGAGCTCGGGCACGAGCTCGGGCCCGATGACGCGCGCGCCCATGACGAGGATGTTCATGTCGTCGTGCTCGACGCCCTGGTGCGCGGAGTACGTGTCGTGACAGACGGCGGCGCGGATGCCGGTGAGCTTGCACGCGGCGACCGATGCGCCGACCCCGCTCCCGCACAACAGGATGCCGCGATCGACGTCACCGGCGACCACGGCCTCGCCGAGCACGGCGGCATAGTCGGGGTAATCGACCGGCTCGGTCGAGGTGGTACCGAAGTCGTGGACCTCGTGACCAAGCCGCTGGGCGACCTCGATGACGCGCGCTTTGAGTGGAAACCCTGCGTGATCGACGGCGACTCCGATCTTCATGCCGCTTAGGATGGCCCCGTGACCAGTTGGTGGCTAGTGATCACGGGCGCGTTCGCCGTGTGGGCGATCGTGATGGCGGTGGTCATCGTGCTGCAGCAGCGTTCGCCGGCCGCGACCATCGCGTGGATGATGGTGCTCGCGTTCGTGCCGATCGTCGGCTACGTCGTGTATCGGTTGATCGGGCCGCAGCGGCTGTCGCGCAAGAAGCTGCGGCGCCAGCTGACGCGCAGGATCATCGAGGAGGCGGCCGGCGCGCTCCACGCGATCGAGATCGAGGCGAAGCATCGTGAACAACTCGCTCGGATCGGCATCGCCGCCGGCGAACCTCCGCCGTTGCGCGCCGACGCCATCGAGCTGTATTGCGACGGCCAGAGCTGCTTTGCCGCGATCGCCAAGGCGATCGACCTGGCCCACCACCATGTCCACATGGAGTACTACATCTGGGAGAATGATCGCAGCGGGCAGCGCCTGCGCGATCAACTGGTCGAGCGCGCGCGGTCCGGCATCGAGGTCCGCGTGATCGTCGACGGCACCGGTTCGCACGCGGCCGGGCCGCGGTTCTTCAAGCCCTTGGTCGCCGCCGGCGCGGAGGTCTACTGGTTCAACCCGGTGTCGTTGTTCGCGCTGCGCCGGCGCCGCGCGGACTTTCGCTCGCATCGCAAGATCGTCGTGTGCGACGGCCGGGTCGGCTTCATGGGCGGCATGAACATCGCGGACACGCAGACTCCGGAGTTCACCGGCGAGGCAGCGTGGCGCGACACCCACGTCCGGTTTGCCGGCTCGACCGTGCGCGCGCTGCAGCGGATCTTCGTCGAGGATTGGGCGTACTCCGCGGACAAGGTGCTGCCGTTCGAGCCGCCCTACTTTCCGATCCCCTCCGAGACCGAGACCGGAGCTGTCGTCCAGATCGTGGCATCGGGGCCAGACCTCGCGGTGTTCGCGGTTCACAAGATGTACTTCGCGGCGATCACGCAGGCGGTCCAGCGCGTGTGGTTGACCACGCCGTACTTCGTCCCCGACGAGGCGATCCTGTCCGCGATCGTCTCGGCCGCGATGCGCGGCGTCGACGTTCGCTTGATCGTCCCTGCGAAGGGAGACTCGAGGCTGGTCGAGCTCGCGTCGCGCAGCTACTTCTCCGAGATCCTCGATGCCGGCGTTCGGATCTTCGAGTACACGCCCCGGTTCATCCACGCCAAGACGATGGTGATCGACGATGACGTCGCGATCGTCGCGAGCGCGAACCTCGACAACCGCAGCTTCCGCCTCGACTTCGAGCTCGGCGCGGTGATCTACGCGCACGAGCTCAACACGGCACTCGCCGACGCGTTCACCCGCGATCTGCAGGCGTGTCGCGAGGTCCGGCGGGACGCGATCGAGGGCCAGCGGTTCTTCCCCCGGTTGTTTCAGTCGGGCGCGCGGCTGTTGTCGCCGCTGCTCTGACCCGTAGCAAGCGCGCGCGGTCGTGACGACGCAGGTGGACGCTCGGGCCCGCCGTGGAGCGCCGCTCGCCAGGCTCGCGTCCACGCCACGGCGGAGTCCTCCCACACCACGCGGCGCAGCGCGGTGTTGCGAGCGATCCGCTCGGGCAACTCGGCGCGCAAGGCGCGATCGAGATCCGAGGCCACGCCATCGACATGATACGGATTCGTCACGATCGCCTCGGTCATGCGCTCCGCGGCACCCGCGAACTGGGACAGCACGAGCACGCCCGGATCGGCGGGATCCTGCGCCGCCACGTACTCCTTCGCGACCAGGTTCATGCCATCACGCAGCGGGGTGACCAGCCCGACGTCGGCGAACCGGTACAGCCGCGCGAGCGTGCCCTGATCGTACGAACGATACAGGTAACGCACGGGCGTCCAGTCCGCTTCGCCGTATGCGCCGTTGATCCTGCCGACCAGCGACTCGACGCGCGAGCGCAGCTCCGCGTAGTCCGGAACGTCCGCGCGCGTCGGCACCGAAACCTGGATCAACGAGACCTTGCCGCGCCACTCGGGGAAGCGCTCCAGCATCCGGGCGAACGCCTCGAGGCGCTCGGGGATCCCCTTCGAGTAATCGAGCCGATCGACCCCGAGGATCAGCTTGCGGCCGGCGAGCATCACCTCGTACGAGCCGAGCTCCGTGGTGCCCGTGCTCGCGGCAGCCTCGGCGATCCGATCCGGATCGATCCCGACCGGGATCGTGCGGACGATCTCCGTGGCGCGCCTGCCCGCATCCGTGCCGAGCAGGCCGCGCGCGGTCGCGATCAGGTTCTCGCGCCAGCGCTCGCACTGCACGCCAACCAGGTCAAAGGCGAGCAGTCCGGCGACGACCTCCGCCGACCACGGCATCGTCGCGACGATGTCGAGCGGCATGAATGGGACGTGGAGATACAAGCCGCGTGCGCCGGTGTGGCCGAGCTTCGCGAGCTCGGACCCGACGAGCATCAAGTGAAAATCTTGGACCCACACCTCGGCGCAGTTGCCGCCGACCTGCTGGATCGCGGCCGCATATGCGCGGTTGACCTCGCAGTAACACGCCCACTCGTCGTCGACGTAGCGCAACCTGCCGACGAAGCCGTGCAGCAACGGCCACAGGCTCTGGTTGCAGAACCCGGCGTAGAACCGCTGGCGCCAGGTCGGCGGGTAATCGAATTGCGCGCGCGACACCGGATCGCCGTGCTCGATCCGAACCCGCAGCCCCGGATCGCGTTCGAGCCCGCTCCAGCCGAGCCAGATGCCCTCGGTCTCGGCGAGCGCGGGGGCGATCGCCGAGACCAACCCACCGACCTCCTTGCCGCGCCCGGCGTCGAGGTTCGGCAGCCGATTCGACACGACGATCAACTTCGGCTCGCCGCGCGGACCGGGCGGCTGTGCGAGCGCGATCTGCGGATCGGTGACGTGGCGGCGCGCGCGGGACTCGACCAGCCAGCGCAGGAAGCCATGGACCGCGTCGACATCGGGCAAGCGAAACAGCGCGTCGGTGACCCGCGGCTCGTGCGCGACGAGGATGCCGAGATCGTGCTCGCGGAGGCTCACGAACATGTCCTCGTCGGTGGTGTCGTCGCCGATCGCGAGCACCATCGCATCGGCGGGGCCGCGACCGCGCAGCCAGGCGATCGCGACGCCCTTGTGCGCCGCGCGGTGGCGGATCTCGATCGCCTCGGCCACCGGCAGGCGCTCGAGCTCGCCGTTGGTCTCGAGCCACTCGTCGACCAGGACCTCCGCGGCCGTCATGATCGCCGCGTGCTCGGTGCTCGCGACCAGGCGCCAGTGCAGGCACACCGAGCACGACTTGCGCTCGACCATCGCACCCCGATAGCGCGCCGCGAGCGAGCGCAACGAGCGTTCGATCTCGTCGAGCTGCGGGACCGGCGGCAGCGCTGCTTCCCACACGCCATTGCCACACCGCCACACCCCATGCTCGGCGGCGAGCGCGATCGCAGGGAACCGCAGCGGCAGATCTTCCATCATCTCTCGCGGGCGACCGCTGACCACGCCGAGCGTGACTCCCGGGGAGGCAGACAGCGCGTGCAGCAACTCGGCGGTGTCGCCATCGATCCGCGCGTCGTGCGGCGTCGGCGCGAACGGGATCAAGGTCCCATCGAGATCGAGCGCGACGACGAGGTGAGGAACGGATGCGAGTTGCTGCCAATCAACCACGCCCCGCGCCGCTCCTGAAGCCGGAGTTGTCACCCGACACTATAAGCACGAGATGGCGACCGACGAGGTGATTCGGCAGCCCCGGACGTGGCGCATTCGCACGCTGTGCGGGTGCGCGCGTGATCGAGTCGCTCACGTTGCGCCTGGGCATCCGAGGAACCATGATGTGCGCCGACGTTACAAACGGCATACCAGCTATCAGGTGCGCAGCCGGATCTGCGACGTGACTTGCTCGGTCGAGGGAAGGGCTTGCGCCAGCACCGTGAGCGGGAGATCGGTGGTGGGCGTCAGGAAGATGTTGTCGGGTTTGAGATCTCTCGCACGTGCGTGCGGGTGTGGATCGTTGCGTTGAACCTTCAGCGCGTCGCCCCGCTCGCTGAGCGCGTGGCGCGCACGGTAGCCCCACCCATCCCGCCGCTGCCGACCACGCCTTCGATGCGATCCGCACCGATCACGTCGCCGTCCCGGAGCTCGCTAGACATCGTCGCTCGCGCCAGCGGTTCATGGAGTGTGCCAGCGCAGCGAGCGGTGTGCGTCGCCGCCTCGATGACGCGGGGCGCGACCTCGGCAAGGTGCTTGCACCAGGTCTGGCCATGGTCGCGTCGGTAGCTTGTTCGGACCTCTCGCCCGGCTCGATGGTCGGCTCGTATCGCATCGAAAAAGAGATCGGGTGCGGCGGCATGGGCAAGGTGTTCAAGGCAAACCACACGGTGTTGCCGCGCACGGCGGCGATCAAGATCATGCACCCCGAGCTGTGCCGGCATCCCGGCATGGCGACCCGCATGGTCCAGGAGGCCGCGATCCTCGAGGACGTGCGCCATCCTGGCCTCGTGCGCGTGTTCGAGTGCAACATCCTTCCGGACTACCGGCCGTTCATCGCGATGGAGTTCGTCGATGGCGCCACGCTGACGCAACGGCTCGGCCAGTGCGGCCGGATGCCGTGGCCCGAGGCCGTCGCGCTGCTCGGCGATATCGCCGACGTGCTCGACGCCGTGCACAAGCGCGGCATCGTTCATCGCGATCTCAAGCCCGACAATCTGCTGTTGACGCCCGGCGACGCGGACTTCCCGCTGCGCCTGATCGACTGGGGCGTCGCCCGCCTCGGTCCCGTTGGCCGGTTGACGATGGAGGGCATGACGCCCGGCACGCCGATCTACATGTCGCCCGAGCAGGCCGCCGGCCAGCACATCGCCGCGCCGTGCGACATCTACTCGCTCGGCGTGATCGCCTACGAGGCGCTGTGTGGCCAGCCACCGTTCGACGGTCGGACGCTCGCGGAGGTCGTCTGCAAGCACATCACGACCAGGCCGACGCCGCTCGCCGAGCGCTGCAGCGCGCCCGCGGAGCTGTGCGAGCTCGTGCATCGCATGCTCGAGAAGGATCCCGCGGCTCGACCGATGGCGGTCGACATTCGACACGTCATGCGCGCGATGGTGCAGCGGCTCGACGCGCTCGCCAGCGATGACGACATCGAGATCACGATCGAGGCCGACGCGCCCGCCCCCGCCGAGCGGCATCCCGCCCCCGAGGAGCTCGAGCTCGGTGTGACCGAGCTACTTCCGACGATGCGCAAGCCGCGCTGGACTCCGCAGCTCGCACACGCGGTCGTGCCGGCGCGCAAGCCCATTACCCCCCGCAATCAACGCGATCAGGTCTCGGGTGAGATCGTCTCGCGCCGTCTTCTCAAATGAACTGAAAGGATTGTGTCATGGCCAAGACTGTAGATATGGCAAACGAAGTCGTGAGCGAGATCCGGAACTTCGCCGGGCAGGTGCCCGGAAAAGCCGCAGATCTCAAGAACAGTGCGATCCACGGAGCCGAGTCCGCGTTCGACGCGGTGGCCACCCAGATCAAGCGACACCCGGTCGCCGCCCTCGCGATCGCGTTCGGCGTTGGCTTCCTCGCGATGCGCATCGCGCGCCGGTGAACCG
>JBDTEH010000319.1:0-15156 GCA_039922635.1 Kofleriaceae bacterium
TCGAGCGTGATGCCGTTCTCGGCCGCGATCCCGAACGTGTTCGTGCCGTGGACGCGGAGCTTGCCGGTCACCGAGAACGTGTTCGCGATCAGGACATCGATCATGCCCTCGGGCGTCGACACCAGCACGTGCCGCGGGTGCGTGGTCGCCGAGCCGATCACCAGCGTGTTGTTGCTCGTGCTGTAGTCCGCGGTCCCCGCGATCATCACGTCGTCGCCACCGCTCGCCATCGTGCAGGTGTCGAACAGCGTCGAGAACGGCGAGCAGGCGTCCTCGCGCATCGCCGTATCCGGTGCGGCGTCGAAGCCGGCGTCACGGGTCGTGGATTGGCTCTCTGTGGGCTTGAACCCACAGCCGGCCACGAGCACCACCGTGACTACCAGCCGCATGCGTCCACACTACCGCTGATCGGCGGGATACGTCCCGAGGATGCGCAGCTCTGTCGTGAGCCCGACCACATCTGTGAGCACTTGTTGGAATGGCTCGCTCGCGGCATGGCCGATGACATCGACGTAGAAGCGATACGTGAACGGTGCGCTTGGAATCGGCCGCGATTCGAGCTTCGTGAGCGACAGGCCGCGCGCCGCGAACCGCTGCAAGATCTCGCCGAGCGCACCGGGACGATCCGCGAGCGCGACCAGGAGCGAGGTCTTCGCGACCGCGTCGGGGGCGACCGGCGCCGGGCGCATCGCGACCTCGACGAACCGGGTCGCGTTGCCCGCCGCGCTCTGGATCCCGGTCGCGACGATCGCGAGACCGTAGGTCGACGCCGCGGCGGCCGATGCGATCGCGCCCTGGGTGCGCTCGCCGAGCTCGACGACCCGGCGCGCCGCCCCCGCGGTATCGAGCTCCGCGCGCGCCACGAGCTGAGGGTGGGCCGCGAAGAACGTGTGGCACTGCGCGAGTGCCTGCGGATGCGAGCTCACCGTGCGGAGCTCGCCGAGCGCGACGCCTGGCAGCGCGAGCAGGCAATGCTCGATCGCGCTGACGACCTCACCGGTGATGTGGAGCTGGCCGGAGGCGAGCAGATCGTAGGTCTCGTTGATGCTGCCCGCCGTGGAGTTCTCGATCGGCAGCAACGCGAGATCCGCGGCACCACTGGCGACCGCGGCCGCGGCCTCGCGGAACGAATCGCAGCCGGTGAGCAACGCGCCACCCACCCGACCGCCGTAGCGGCGCTGCGCGGTGAGGTGGCTGTAGCTGCCCTCGACGCCTTGATACGCGACCCGCAGCGGCGTATCGGGCCGGTTGCGCACCGTCGCCTCCTGGTGCGCCACCGACATGTCCATCACGACCCGATACAGGCGTTCGACTTGATGCGGGTCGAGGCCAGCGGCGGTGGCGTGCTCGCGCAGGCGCACGAGCAGGTGCTCTTCGCGCCCGCGATCGCGGAACGGGCTGGCCGCATCGAGCTTCGCGAGCGCGACATGCTCGACGATGTGCAAGCGTTCCGCCAGCAGGGCGATGATCTGGCGATCGACGGCGTCGATCTGATCGCGGAGGTCGGTCAGGTCCATTACCAGTGCCAGCGTTTCACGAAATCGGTGCCGTCGTAGTTACGATCGCCGAAGGTGCCCTGCCAGATCCAGTTTCCGCGCAGGTGGTACTCGAATAGCAGCTCGTTGGAATTTTCGTCGATCCGGGCCTCGGGATGACCGCGGCCCGCGATGAACAGCTTCGGGCTGTACCAGAAGCCGACGCGCACCGCGTTGCTCGAGGTCGCGGTCGCGACCTCGTAGTTGAACGCGACATCGAGATCGATCTTGAAGTGCTGCTTGAGCTGTTCGCGGATCCGCGACGACACCCATGCCGACGCGACGCCCGCACCTGCCGCCGCGCCCGCCTGCGCTGCATCGCTACCTCCGGTCGAGCTGGCCTGGCCACCGATGAACATCGCGTACAGCTCGCCCTGGGTATACGCACCCGGCGGCTCGCTGGTCAGGTTGATCTCCGGCTTGCTCGCGCGGCCGCTGACCACCGCGTTGACCGTGATCGCGTCGAGGTCGCGGTTGATCTTGACGTCGAGCCGGGGGTCGATCGTGCCGTCGAAGATCACCGCCGCGTGGTCGACGTACGACCGGCCGCCCAGCAGGTCGATGTCGCCGCGAGTCGCGTTGATCTCGCCCTCGAGACCGACCGAGCCCTGACCGAGCGAGAGCTCGAGGCCACCGCTCGCTGCGATGCGGACCTGGAACTGCTCCTGGATGATCTGGAGCTGGACCGGGTGGATCTTGACGGCCGCGACCAACCACGGCTTGGTCGGCGCCGGCCGCGCGCCGAGCTTGACCTGATCGCCGCCGCCTTCGTCGACGAACACGATATCGCCGGGCAGCTCCGAGTCGAGCAGCTTCGCGCCGCCCGAGGTGAGGATGTCGACGTGGCCCTTCGAGACATCGATCGTGCCGGTCCACTGCGGCCCCGCCGCGGCGAGATCGATCTTCACCACCGCGCCGATCGTCGGCTGGAACGCGCGCACGAGCGAGACCTCGCTCACCGCGAGGTCGGCGTGCATCTTGGTCGGCTGCGAGCCCACGAGATCGAGGTGGCCGGTGCCGTGGATCTCGCCCTTGCCGAGCTTCGCGTCGAGCTTGGTCAACTTGACCTGGTGGTTCGCGACGTCGATCTCGGCGTCGATCGCGCGCAGCGTGCCGAGCATCGGCGACAGCGGGAACCGCCCGCCGGTGATCTGTAGCCGCCCGCTGACCTCCCCGGTATCGGGATCGAAGCCGTGGAGCACGAGGCCCGCGTTGATCGTACCCCTCGCCGCCGAGAGCGCACCGGTCCCGAGCGCGGTGACCGGCGCGAGATCGAAGTTGACCGCGGTCAGCGAGGCGACGAGGGTCCTGCGATCGCGCGGCTTACCCTCGACCGCGAGGTCGATCAGGCTGCCGTGGTCCTCGTTGCCGGTGACGTGCAGCACGACCTGCGCACCGTCCCAGCTGCCCTTGATCGCGAGCTCCTCCAGCTTCGCGGCCTTGCGGCCCTGTAACGTCGCCGGGAGCTCGATGCCATGCGCGCTCAGATCGACGCGCACGGTCGGCTGACCGATCGTCCCGGCGAGCGCGATCGTGCCTCCGACGGTCCCGGCCGTGATATCCGCGCGGCCGAAAACCGCGACGAGGTCCTTCGCCGGCGTATCGGGCAACTCGATCGTGCCGGTCAGCTTCGCGGTCCGCGCGACCGCCAGCGTGTCGAGCGTGATCGGCGCGTGCGCGTCGATCCGCACGAGCTCGGTGGCCGCGGACTTGATGTCACCGGCGACGGTCACGCCCTTGGCGTCGAGCGTGGTGGCGACGTGGGCCTCGATCGGTTGCTTGATCGGGCCGCCGCTCAGCCCGTGAACATCGGTAGTCAGGGTGATCGTCTCGGCGCCCTCGCTGGCGACCAGGCGGGACTCGACGCGTGCGTGGTAGGGCTTGGAGATCCCGAGCTTCGCGAGCATCGCCGGCTCGACCTCGATCGGCTGTCCCTCGATATCGGCGCGCTGCAACACGTGCTTGCCGAGCGCCTTCCACGCCGCCGGATCGAACGGGCGCGCCGGCAGCGCGATCGTCGCGGTCCCCTGGACGACCTGGGCGCCGTCGAGCCGGGCCACCACACCGGCGTCGATGTCGGTCGCGGTCGTGGGATTCGGGGCCAGCGTGAGCTCGCCGTCGACCGTGCCCGCGGCCGTCGTGAGGCCGGTGACGTGGAGCACGCCGCTGGCGTCGTTCGCCGTGACGCCGAGCTTGCCATCGACGACGCCCGTCAGGTTCGGCTTGCCCAGCTTCGCGAGATCGAGCTTCGAGACGCCGATCCGCGCGACGTCGATCGCGCGGCGATCGAGCCGCTTCCACGCCGGCACGTCGGTCAGGTCGTAGGGGCCTTCGACGTCGAACGCGAGCGAGACCGCGCCGGCGGCGGCGGTCGTGGTCGCATCGACCACGACGCGGCGTCCCCTGATCTGGAGGTTCGCATCGACGTCGATCAGCATCGGCTTGGCCGGGGTCGCCGGCACCGGCGGCACCGCCGCGACCTGTGGCTCCGGACCGCCCGGGGCCGCGCTCGCGGCGCGGGTCGGGATCGCGAGCTTGCTCGCGGTGACGTGACCGCCTCCGGACCACCGCCCGCCGCGGCGATGGACATCGACGTTCGCGGCGACCGTGCCCTGGAGATCCGGCGCGAGCGTCGCCAGCGCGACCTGTGTCGCGTTGATCTTCGCGTCGAGATCCTTGGTCGCCTTGACGTACGCGACGTCGGCGACGACCTTGCCGGTGCCGCTCCCGGTGTGGAGGTTCGCGAGCGTGATCTTCGCGGGATCGATCACGATGTGACCACCGGATCCAGACCACGTCCCGTTGGCCGCCGTCGCGATCGAGTGATCGTCGACGTCGATCGTGAGGATCGAGCCGGCGGCGCTGCGCTCGAGCGTGCCGTGCGCGTCGAGGCTGGCCGAGCCGAGCAACCGGTCGCCCTTCCTCACGCTGCCGAGGTCGAGATGTCCGGTGGCCTGCTTGCGGACGTTCAGCGCGAGGTCGACGGTCTGCACCGAGAGCTCGCCGAACCGCAGCGCGTCGCCACCGGCGTTGCCGGTGATCTGGAGGTCGCGCTTCGGATACAACGGTCCCGACGCGTGCAGGCTCGTCGTGATCGAGCCGATCGCCAGGTCGGTCTTGCGCGCCCCGACGTGGCTCGCCGCGGCCAGGAACGTCGACTTGGTCAGGACGTACTCGTCCTGCTGCTTCGCGACCTCCGCGATCGCGGTCGCGCGGCCCTTACCGAGATCGACGGCGCTCTCGAACATCACCCACGCCCCGGCGAGCGAGGCATCGACCGCGAGCAGCGACGTGCCGCGGATCTGATCCTGACCGAACGTGGCCTTGTCGACTCGATACATGCCGTCGACGGTGACGATGCCGCGGACGTGATCGAGTGCCGCGTCGAGCGAAGCGGTGACGATCCCGGAGCCGCCGATCCGCGGATCGAGCCGCGTCGCATCCGGGATGTCCGCGATCACGAGCCCGGTCGCGGACTTCGCGACGAGATCGGCCTGGACCAGCGCGCGCACGCTCGCGCCGGCGATCATCGCCTTCGCATCGATCGCGCCGTCGTGCGCCATCGCGACCAGCGTGACGTCGTCCGGCAGCTCGACCCCCGCGAGGGCCTTCACGGTGGCGGCCGGCACGGTCGCCCGCACCGCGCCGGTGACGCGCGGCCCCGTGGACACGCCCAGCGCGAGCAGCGTCGCGTGGTCGAACGTCGCGACCACGAGCGGCGCCGCGATCTCGCCGTCGATCAGGCCGAGCAGCGTCGTCACCTCGAACGGCTTGCCGGCATAGCGGCCGGTCGCGTGCGCCTGGATCGTGATGCCGTCGCCGATCGTCGCGCTCGCCTGCGCGTCGAGGTCGGCGAGCTCGATCACGCGCGAGCCGGACGCGACGACCACGCGCCCGCGGACCAGCGTCGCACGCGCGATCTGGACCTCCCACGCCGAGGGACCTGGCGAGGGGGTCGCCGGGAGCTCCGGCGGGGGCTCCGGCTGGGCGTGCTTGTCGAACGTGACGTCTTCGACCGCGATCGAATCGATCCGCGCGATGTGCGCGAGCAGCGGCAGGATCGACACCTTGACCCGCGCGGTCCCGACCACGACCATCGGCTTGCCGTCGCGGCCGTTGAGCCGGAGGTCGTCGATCACGAGCGTGGTGAACACGCTGCCCTCGATCTTCCCGACGTGCACGCCGCCCGGGAACGCGCTCGCAAGCGCGGCCTCGGCCTTGCGTCGCACGTAGTCCCGGCCGACGTCGGTGTGGATGAAGATCAACGCCCCGCCGATGCCGAGGACCACCAGCGCGAACGACGCCAGGACGAGCCGTAGCGCCCAGCGCGCGACCTTGCGTGCGTTCATCAGAACGCCTCGCCGACCGCGAGCAGCAAGTTGAAGTGATGCCCGGCCTCGGGGTTCAGCATCTCCGCGTCGTGCTCGGTGCGGTTCAAGCGATACGCGATGTCGAGGCCGACCGGACCGACCGGCGTCACCACCCGCAGACCGAACCCGGTCGCCCAGTGCAGGTTCTTCGGGTCGATCTCGCTGGCCGTGAACGTGACGTCGCCGCCGTCGAGGAACACCACGCTCGAGATGTCGAGGCCGAGCAACGTGAAGTACGACGGGATCCGCAGCTCGACGCCGAGCTCGAGCAGCCCGGCGCCGCCGATCGGCACGTTCGGGAACGGATCGAGGGTCGATCGCACGAACGGCGAGAGTTGCCGCGCGGAGAACCCCCGCATGCTCGAGGTACCGCCGCCGAAGTAGCGCTCCGTTGCCGGCACGTCGCCGCTGATCGTACCGAACCGCCCGCGCGCCGCCAGCACGTAATCCTGGCCGAGCGGCAGGAAGCCGCGCACCTCCGGCGTGAGCTGCAGGTAGTCGTATTCGCCGAGCGCGTAGTGGGTCCCGACCGCGGCGCGGAGCTCGGCGTAGAGGCCGAACGTCGGGCTGATCGGCGAATCACGCAGGTCGAGCACGAGCGCGCCGGTATAGGCACCGACGTAGTTGACGTGATCGATGCCGAGGCGTTGCACCGTGGCCGGATCGACGTACGTGTCGGGGAAGTCATTGACCTGGTATTGCCAGCCGATGCGGAGCTCGAGCTTCCGGTCGAACCACGGCTTCGCGAGGCCCAGGCGCACGTGCGCGCCGAGCTTCGAGTACGCCTCGTAGACCAGGTAATCAGCGCCGGCCTCGAGATCGCCGCGCACGTCGGGCAGGAACAGATCCTGTTGGGTCAGGGTCTCGACGACACGGCCGCGAAAGTCGCGCTTGCACGTCCAGAACAGGTAGACATGGCTGCAGGTCTGGGTCTCGAACGCGTACTCCGGGCGCAGGTCGAGCACCGAGGTGGTGAGCGGCGTCAGCACGCCGTGGCGCGTCCACGTGAACCGACCGCGGATCGCGTACGCCTCGGGCTCGAGCGCGAAGCCGCCGCCCGCGCTGGCCTCGTTCTTGGTCGCCAGCGTGACCGAGATCTTGACTGGCATCACCACGGCGAGGTCGTCGCTCGAAGGCTCGACCCGCACCGATCCGAACAGCCCCGTCCCGTAGATCGCGGTCTGCGTCGCGAGGACCGCGCTGTGCGAGAACTGCTCGCCGGTCGACCACTTGATCCGCGCGCGCACCGCCGCGACCAGCATCGGGTCGGTGACGCCTTGGATCACGACCTCGCCGAACGTCGTGCGCGGCCCGGGATCGATGACGAACCGGATCGTCGCCGTCGCGTGGGCGCGATCCACGATCACCGTGCCTTCGACGCGCGCGTGCGCGTAGCCGTTGTCGAGCAGCAGATCGATCAGCGGCTGCTTCGTGGCGTCGTACAGGTCGTAGTCGAACTTCGAACCCTCCTTGATCGGCACCGCGTCGCGGACCTTCGAGAACGGGACGTTGTCGGGCAGGCCGAAGAACTCGAGGTGCACCGTCGCGCGGCGATTCGGGGTCACGACGAACACCAGCGTCGCGGCGCCCTTGTGCTCGGGGTAGCGATGCTCGATCCGCGTCTTGACGTCGACCGCGAAGTAGCCGAGCCGCTGGAACGCGCCGGCGACCCGCCCGGTGTCGAGCTGGAGCTGATACTCGTCGAGCGGGCGCTGCCCCTTGGCGACCGCGGCGAGGCCGAGCCGCGGCAGGATGTCATCTGGATCGATGATCGTCCCGCCGGTGGTGTCGAGCGCGAGATCGTACAGCCAGTCGGCGCCCTCGGACTTCGCGTGCCTGGCCGCGGCCTTGGGAACTTCGTGGAACGCCTGCGCACCGCCGCACGCCGCGAGCAAAGCGAGAAAGACCACGACGCGGCGCACCACCCGTGAATCTCTCGTTTGCGGCGTGCAAGCGCAACTGCCACAGCGTGCGGTCTACCGTGACGGATGCCGGTGATCGCGGTCGCGGCGGGACTTCTTGTTGAGCTTGCTGACCATGACCGGCACCGCGAGGATCACGAGCAACACCCCCCCGATCATGCCGAGCGTCGACCCGATGAAGAACATGCTCAGCACCAGGAGTGCCAAGATCACCGAGAAGTACGCGGTCAGCCCCACCACCGCGTGCGGCACGCCATCCGGTCCACGGTCCAGGTCCTCCGTCGGTCCGAGCCGGGTATCATCGCGGATCGGCGACGTGACCTCGAACGAGTCCGCCGGAGGGGACGCGATCGGCCGGAACCAGTGCTGCCAACCAGGACGGTGTGGGCGATGCTGGAGCTCTTGGGGCGTCATACCCTCTCGTAAAGCACCGAACGTGCCATCGCCGAGGGCCGCCGCGCGGGCGGGCGCTCCGAGAACCGCCTAGGGAGACCGCCTACGGACCGCTTACGGACCACCTACGGACCGCTTACGGACCGCTTACGGACCGCTTACGGACCGCCTACGGACCGCCTACGGACCGCCTACGGACCGCCTACGGACCGCCTATGGACCGCCTACGGACCGCCTACGGACCGCCTACGGACCGATCGAGCCGCTCTCGACGATCGCGACCCCGGCGCCGCGCAGCTCCGCGATCGCGCGCTCGCCATCGCCGGCGTGCAACTCGACGGCACGGCAGCCATCTTCGATCAGCTTGACGTCGAAGCCGAGCCCGCGTGCGTCGAGCGCGGTCGCCTTCACGCAATAGTCGGTCGCGAGGCCCATCACGTAGACCTGCTCGATCCAGCGCGCGCGCAACCACTCCGCGAGCCCGGTCTGCTTGCGATGGTCGTTGTCAAAGAACCCCGAGTAGCTGTCGATCGCGGGATCGGTGCCCTTGCGGATCACCTCGGTGATCCGCGCGCGGTCGAGCTCCGCGTGGAGCTCGGCGCCGTGGCTGTCCTGCACGCAGTGCACCGGCCACAGCACCTGCGGCTGGCCGGCGAGCTCGATCACCTGACCGACCTCGGCTCCGGGGTGGTTCGCGGCGAAGCTGGCGTGGCTCCGGGGATGCCAATCCTGCGTCGCGGCGACGACCGAGAAGTGCGGCAGCACGCGGTTCGCGATCGCGACCGTGTCGTCGCCACGCGCGACGGCGAGCGCACCACCCGGCATGAAGTCGTACTGGAGATCGACGAGGATCAACGCGCGCATGGTGCAGCTTACATCGCGAACTCGAAGCCCTGCTTGGTCAACCGATCGTACTTGCGTCGATCGAAGCGATACAGCCGCGCGGCGCGATGTCGGACACCCTGCTCCACTTCGTCGGTCTCGACGAGCAGATCCATCGCCAGCATCTTCTTGCGAAAATTGCGCTTGTCGAGTCCGGCGCCGAGGACCATCTCGTAGAGCCGCTGGAGCTGGGTGAGCGAGAACCGTGGCGGGAGCAGCTCGAACCCGATCGGCGTGTAGCGGACCTTGCCGCGCAGCCGCTCGACCGCGCGATCGACGATGTCCTGGTGATCGAACGCGAGCTTCGGGAGGTCGTCGAGCGAGAACCAGCCGATGCCCATCGCATCGGTCGCGGCCCGGATCCGGTGATCCGAGAGCTTCGCGAGCGCGTAGTACGCGACCGTGACGATGCGCTCGCGCGGATCGCGGTCGAGCGTGCCGAACGTGTAGAGCTGCTCGAGGTAAACCTCGGTGACGCCGGCCTCCTCCTCGAGCTCGCGGCGTGCGGCCGCATCGATGGTCTCGTCGACGCGCACGAACCCGCCGGGCAACGCCCACGCGTGCTGGAACGGCACCAGCTTGCGCTGGATCAGCAGCACCTTGAGGTCGGTGTCGTCGAGCCCGAACACGACACAGTCGACGGTCAGCGCGGCACGTGGATACTCGTATTCGAACACGTTAGTTCGGCCTCCTCGCCGTCATGGTCAGCGCTCCGCTCGTCCCATCGCGACGAACGCGCGCAGCTCGGCGAGCTCCTTGTCGAAGCCGCCCGACAGGATCGGGAACCGGCACCACGACCGCGGATCGACGTTGCGATCGTCGAGATGAAAGCTCGGCGCGAGCCGCTCGCGCTTCCACTGGTTCTGGCACCACTTGCGGAAGAACCGCTCGATCCAGGTTGCCAGTTGCACCGGCGAATCCTGTGGATAGCGCGGCAGCAGCTCCTCGAGCACCTCGATCGGCGTGCGCTTGTCGCGGATCGCGGAGTCCTCGACGGCCTCGAGGAAGTCGTACGGCATCAGATCGGCCTCGTCGGTCTGGGCGTGCCCGCCCGCCGCCGCAGGTGGGCGGAGCTCCGCGGTCGGCGCCTGCGAGTTGATCGCGCCGAGCGCGGGGATCGGCTCGAGGTCGAGCAGGCCCTTGGTCTGCATCCACGACAACCAGTGGCGCAGGAACGACTTGTCGATGCCGCCGAGCGGTGCGAGCCCACCGGCGGTGTCGCCATCCATTGTCGCGTAGCCGACCGCGGCCTCGCTGCGATTGGAGGTCGTGATCAACACGGCGCCGCGCAGGTTCGCGAGCATCCAGATCGAGGGTGCACGCACGCGGGCCTGGATGTTCTGCAGCGCGAGGTCGTCGCGGTCCCACGTCAGCGTCCGCCCGAGCGCCTGCTCGAGCGAGGCGATGTACGCCTTGCATTGCGCGTCGACATCGATCACGTGGAACTCGGCGCCGATCGCGGTCGCGACCGCCTCGGCCGCGAGCCGCGTGACGCGCCCCGAGTTCTCGGTCGGCTGATACGCGCACGCGAGCACCGCCGCGACCGGATCCTGCTTGCGATCGATCGCATCGACCAGGCGCGTGCACCACGGCAGGTGCTGCTTGACGCCACCCGCGCCGAGCTCGGCGAACGCGAGCTTGACCGCCTGCGCGACCAGCACCGCGCACGCGGCGGAGTCCGCACCGCCCGATAGCGAGATCACGTAGCCCTGGGCGCGCGACTTGCGGAGGTAGTCCCACAGGCCGAGCGCGACGGCGCGGCCGAACTCTTCCTCGCGCAGCGACGCGCGGTCTTCCCACGACCGCGTCCTGGCCGGCACCGCCTCCGGCCGGCGGTGCGGCCACACGAACGGGTGCGAGACCACCAGCGCCTCGGCGTCGTGGCGCGGAGCGTAGCCGACGCGCTTGGTCGCTTCACGGCGATTGCCGTCGATGTCGACCACGGCGGTCGCGAGCTCGACGTCGTGGAACGAGAACCGGCGACCGCGTGCGAGCAACTCGCCGCCCGAGGCGATCAGGCCGCCGCCGTCGTAGATGATCCGGCCGGCCTCGTTGCCCAACAGATTTGCATAGAGGTACGCGACGCCGAACGCGCGCGAGCCCTCGATCACGAAGCGCTGGCGCACGGCGAACTTGTCGAACGCGAAGTGGCTCGCGCTCGGATTCAACATCACGTCGACGCCGCGCAAGGCGAGGTCGATGCCCGGGCGGTTCGCGACCCACGCGTCCTCGCAGATCTCGCAGCCGAACCGGATGTCGCCGAGCTCGAACACCAGATCGCCGATCGGGAACGTGCGCAGCGTGCCGTCGTCGAGGCTGCGCTCGAGCGTGTCGATCTCGCCCGCCGGCCACGGCTTGAACCAGCGTGGCTCGTAGTGGACGCCGTCACCGGGCAGGAACTGCTTCGCGGCGAACCCGACGATCGCTCCATCGGCGAGGATCGCGGCGCAGTTATAGAGCGCCTTCTCGTGAAAGATCGGCAGCCCGACCGCGACGACCATGCCGGCGGTGTGGGTCGCGAGCACGTCGAGTTGCGCGAACGCGGTGTCCTGCAGGCCATCCATGAAGAACGCGTCCTCGCAGCCGTAGCCGGTGATCGCGAGCTCGGGGAGGCACAGCACGGTCGCGCCCTCCGCGCGCGCGTGCTCGATCGCCATGCGCAGGTGGGCGAGGTTTTCATCCCACGCGAACGGGGTCTGGTTCACGCACGCGACGGCGACCTTGAGGAGCTTCATGTTCGGGCACTCATCGGTTGGACCTGAGATGCTCGGCGAGCAGCCCCGCGGTGCTCGCGACGTGCAAGTACGGTGAGGCCAAGGCCACGGCGCGGGGATGGCTGTCGGTGGTGGCGACCTGGCCGAACAGCCCGGTCGCCTGGATCCGCGCGAGCGAGTCGCCCGGGAACAGCCCGTGGGTCGCGATCGCGTCGATCGAGGCCGCGCCCGCATCGCGGTAGGCCTGCGCCGCATCGATCAGCGAGCCCCCCGTACGGATCATGTCGTCGTAGATGATCACGTGCTTGCCGACGACCTGCGCCGACACGCCGGTGACGTGGGTCTCGCTGCCCGACACCCGCCGCTTGTAGACGAACGCTGCCTGGACGTCGAGGTCGTTCGCGAGCGACTCGACCCACTTCGCGCGCCCCGCGTCGGTGCACGCGAGCACGAAGTCGTTCACCTTCGCAGCGCCTTTGACGCTGCTGCGCGCCGGGCCTTCGCCCGCCGTGCTGCCGCCGAGCCGGCGCGCCTGCGCGAGGATCAGATCCTTCGCGTAGACGTGGATCGGCCGGATGCCGCCTTCGAAGTAGTGCGCGATCGAGGCGACGTGGAGATCGAGCAGGAACACCTGGGTGCCGCGGCTCGCCAGCGGGATCGAAGACAGCAGCCGCGCGCGGGTCTTCGCGGTCACGATCTCGCCGTCGCGCGTCGAGCGCTCCATCGTCGAGTAGCCGAAGTACGGGATCACGAGCGAGAGCCGGTACGCGCCGTTGTTGACCAGGCCGCACGCGAGGTCATAGAGCGCGAGCGTCGCGGCGTCGTCGATCGTCCCGCCGACGAGGATGACGTCGCGGTCGGCGGGGTCGGTGTCGATCCGGCAGTAGTGCTCGCCGTCGGGGAACTGTTGGCGATCGACCTTGCCGTGCTCCCAGCCGCCGGCCGCGGCGATCGCGGCGCCGAGGTAGTCGTACGCGGGGATCGAGAACACCAGCGGCGAGGTGATCACGAGGGCCCGCCCTGGTCGCCGCCGGGTTTGGACGCGTGTGCCTGCGCGATCAGCTCCTGCTTGCGGGTGTGGACCCAGCGATCGAGGCCGACCGGATACGGCTGCGGGTTGAGGAACCGGCGCGTGCGCGGCGACAGGCGCGCGAGGTCCGCCGCGGCGCGCGCGCGGGCCTGCTCGAGCGTCGCGCGCGGACCCACGCGCTGGCCGTTCCTCATCACGGGGACCAGCAGATCTTCGCCCGCATCGGCCTCCAGTGCATAGGGCGCGCGCAGCGGATCCTCGAGATCGTGGAGGAGGACCGGCGAGCCGAGCCCGCGCTCGCTGTCAAAGATCACGTCGCCGACGTACTCGTCACCGCGGCGCAGCCGGCGGACCTGGAGGATCCCGGGGTTCGAGATCTTGATCGGCTGCTCGCTGAGCTTGATCGTGTCGCGCCACACGCCGTGCTCGTCGCGCGAGGCGCCGAGCTTGTAGACACCGCCGAGCGCCGGCTGATCGTAGGCGGTGACGAGCTTGGTGCCGACGCCCCACGCATCGATCCGCGCACCCTGATCGATGATGCTTCCGATCAGGTGCTCGTCGAGATCGTTCGACGCGACGATCTTCGCGTCGGGGAAGCCCGCGTCGTCCAGCATCCGGCGGCCCTGCGCGGACAGGTACGCGAGATCGCCCGAATCGAGCCGGATGCCGGTGAACCGGTGGCCGTGGGCGCGGAGCTCCTGGCCGACCGTGATCGCGTGCGCGATGCCCGTGAGCGTGTCGTAGGTGTCGACGAGGAACGTGCAGTTGCCGGGCAACGCCGCGGCGTAGGCGCGAAACGCGGCGAGCTCGGAGTCGTGAAACATCACCCAGCTATGCGCGTGCGTGCCGCTCACCGGGATCCCGAACAGCTTGCCGGCGAGCACGTTCGAGGTCGCGGTGGTGCCACCGATATACGACGCGCGTGCACCGGCGAGCCCGCCGTCGATGCTCTGCGCGCGGCGCAGGCCGAACTCGAGCACCGGCGCGCCGCGCGCGGCCTGGGCGACCCGCGCGGCCTTGGTCGCGACCAGCGTCTGATAGTTGATCAGCGCGAGCAGCGGGGTCTCGACGAGCTGGGCCTGCGCGATCGGCCCGCGCACCCGCACCAGCGGTTCGTGCGCGAACGCGGCCGAGCCCTCCGGCATGGCATCGACATCGCACGACCAGCGCAGCGCGCCGAGATAGTCGAGGAAGCCCTGCGGGAACAGCGGCGCCTGCTCGTGATCGCGCAGCGTCGCCAGGTACCCGAGATCGTCGGCCGTGAACCGAAATCGCTCGAGAAACTCGAGCGCCGGGCCCAGCCCCGCCGCGATCGCATAGCCACCGCCAAATGGGGCGCGCCGGAACGTCAGGTGAAACACGGCCTCGCGATCGGCAACGCCCGACTTCCAGTAGCCGCAGGCCATCGTCAGCTGGTACAAGTCGGTCAACAGCGCCAGCGAACCGCCGTACACGTTCTCGAGGCCGTCGGTCATCTGATATCGTGTATTGTTTACACTAAGCTTGCCGATGTCAACTACCGACCAAGCGGTCATCATCTGGGGCGAGATCCTGTGGGATCGGTTTCCCGACGGCGCGCAGCTCGGCGGCGCCCCCTCGAACGTCGCGTGGCACCTCGGCATGGCCGGGGGCTGGGCGCGGCTGGTCTCGCGGGTCGGCGATGACGACGACGGCCGCCGCGCGATCGCGCGGCTCGGCGAGGTCTGCGACACCTCGCTGGTCCAGATCGACCCGGAGCGCGCCACCGGTGTGGTCGAGGTCACGGTCGAGCACGGCGAGCCGCGCTACCAGCTGGTCGCCGATCGGGCGTGGGAGCGGATCGCGTGCACCGACGACGTGATCGGTGCGCTCGGCGAGGCGAGCGTGTTGATCTACGGCACGCTCGCGCAGCGCACCGCGGCCGGGCTCGAGGGCTGGCGCGCCGGGATGAACGCGGCGCACGGCCGCTGCTTGAAGGTGTGCGACGTGAACTTGCGCAAGGCCGGGACCGAGATCAACGAGAGCGTCGCGGTGCTCGCCGCGCTCGAGCGCGCCGACATGGTCAAGGTCAACGATCGCGAGCTCGCGTCGCTCGCCGACTGGCTCGGCTGGGCCGATCCGATCCGCGAGCTCCGCAAGCGCCCGCGCGTCGTCGCGGTCACCCACGGCGCCGCCGGCGCGACCCTGTACGGCCCCGATGCCGCCACGCCGGGGATCGAGATCCCCGGCACGGCCGCGAAGCCCGGCGGCGACAACGTCGGCTGCGGCGATGCGGTCCTCGCGATCCTGGTCCACGGCATGACGCTCGGCTGGGACTTCGCCCAGTGTGGG
>JBDTEH010000320.1:0-7050 GCA_039922635.1 Kofleriaceae bacterium
CCGCTCGAGCCCTTCGGTCGAGCCCTTCGGTCGAGCCCTTCGGTCGAGCCCTTCGGTCGAGCCCTTCGGTCGAGCCCTTCGGTCGAGCCCTTCGGTCGAGCCCTTCGGTCGAGCCCTTCGGTCGAGAACGTGCGCGAACGCGCAGCGAGCGCCACAGCCGCGTCACATGACCGCGATCGGCATCTCTATCGCTCCGTGCTCGTGCCCGTGATCGTGATCGAGGATCTCCAGGAACAGCTTCTCGTGGGTCGGACCGACGTGCAGCTCGACGGTCTGGTCGTGAATCGAGGGGCCGATGTTCGCGATCTTGGTGTCGAGCACGTGCCTCGAGGCGGTCACGATGCGGAGCTCGAGTTGCTTGGCCTTCGCCGAATCCTTGAGCTTGATCGCGATGTTGCCGTTCGAGCTCGCGCGCATCGCCACGCGGCCGTTGACGTACATCGCCCCACTCGTGAAGTCGACGACGAGGAAGATGACGCCGGGCACGATGCCGGGGAGCAACCACAGGAGATCCATGACGAGCGTGCCGCCATCGATCATCCCCCCGCGGTTGCCGCGGCGCTCGGGATAGAGGATGTAGCCGCATCCTATCGAGGAGGCGCCGAAGGCGAGCAACGTCGAGAACGCGATCGCGCGAGTCCAGTGCTTCATGGCAGGTCCGGACTGCAAGAGCGAGGCCTGGCATGGGGGCGCGCGCCTGCTCCCTCACTCGTCCTCGGGCACGTCCTCGGCTTCGTTGCGGTTCATGTCGCGGGTATCGAAACGCTCGTCGACCGCGGCCGTGTCGAACGAATTGATGGTGATGTTCGGCCGCGCCGAGCTGAGGTTGCCAACGTAGAAGCTCACCGCGTAGGTGCCGGCCTCGAGGTCGGCGAGCTCGTAGTCGCCGAGGTCGTTCGTGTAGGCGGATCGGACCTGGCCGCCTCCCGAGATCAACACCGTGACACCGGGAACCGGTTCGCCGGTGTGGGTGTCAGACACGTGACCATGGATCCCGTTGTGGGTTTCGGTCGCGGCGTTGGCCTTCGCGATCAGATCGCCGAGGTCGTCACCGCCGGTGTCGTCCCCGCCGGTGCCGTCCTCGAGCGTCGGCGCCGCGCCGTCATCGGCCTCCCGCGGCTCGGAGTCGCTCGGCTCGATCGGCGGTGCCGCGGCCGCCGGGCAGTGAAGCTCGGGCAACGGCAACCGCCGGATGGCTGCGCCGGCTGCGACGGGCGGTGAGGCCTCCGCCGAGCCGAGCGTCGCACCACGTGCAAACCAGCCGAGCCCGGCTGCGATCGCGAAGTAGAGGAGCATCCGAAGCGGCATCTGTTCCCTGTTACAAGACAACGCACGACCTGGATCGGTTGCGCTAACAACACTCCGTGGCGGCTGTCGACCTCGCCTCGCGTCGCGGGTCCCGCCGGAGATGTGGTGGCGTGTCGTGTCGTGATGGTTACGTGACGAGCGCGGACGACTTCGTGACCGTGCAACGCCCGTGCAACGACCGGTCTGCGCGGTTTATTGCGCCGCGAGCACCGGCGATTTCATGCGACCTTCACGATCCTCGGGGCTCGGGGCGATTCACAGGCCTTCCTCGATCACGATCCGGACGCCGTGGTCATCGGGTTCGATCGCGTGGCCGCGGCGGCGCGCGAGCTCGCCGGTGACCGCGGCACCGAAAAAGAACACCTGGGCCGAGTACTGGACCCACAACAACAGCAGCACGAGCGAACCGCCCGGGCCGTAGAACATGTCGAGGGTCTTGTGGCCGAGATAGAGGCCGACGAGCGTCGTGCCGATCGAGAACAACACCGCGGTGACGAGCGCGCCGCGCCACGCGTCGCGCCAGTGGAGCCGCGCATCCGGCAAGGTCTTGAACAGCGCCGCGAACATCAGCGTGGTGGTCGCGAGCGACACCAGCATCTCACCGCCGTGGAACAACGCGCCCGAGACCCGAGCGTTGAAGTGCTCGGTCGAGGCCGCGATCACGGTCTTGACCGCGACGACCGCGATGATCAACACACCGACGAACACGACCAGCGCCAGCGCGAGGGCGCGCTTGCGAAGTTGCTGCCACAGCTTGCCCTTGACGCCGTGGCCGGACTTCGCCTGGATGTTCCACATGTGGTTGAGCGCGCGCTTGATCTGGCTGAACAGCCGGGTCGACGCGTAGACCAGCACGACGCCGCCGCCGATCGATGCGATCAGGCTGCGGCCGTGCACGCGCGCGTGGTCGAGCAGGCCCATGATCGTGTCGGCGCTGTCCGGACCGATCCAGCGCCCGAGATCGTGGTGCACGCTCGCACGACCGAGGTCACCCCCGATCGCCACGCTCGCGACCCCGATCGCGATGAACAACAGCGGCGCGATCGACAGCAACGCGGAGAACGCGACCGCGCTCGCGAGCATGCGTCCGCTGTGATGCGAGTACGAGCGAGCCGCGTCGCCGGCGAGGCCCCGGACAGTGCTGAGCATGGCCGCACAGCATAGCGCCGAGCCGGAGCCTGATCGCTAGTGCGCCAGCCGGGGCTGGCTCGCCGAGCTCGGCTCCGCGAACAACAACCTGCCGTCGCGCAGCATGGTGTCGCGGATCGTGACGCTGAGCGCCTCGGCGAGCGTATCGACGGCCGTGACCGTGATCTTGTCGCGGACCTCGGCCGGCAGATCCTCGAGATCGGCCTCGTTGTCGCGCGGGATCACGAAGTTCGTGATCCCGGCGCGTACGCCGCCGAGGACCTTCTCCTTGAGCCCGCCGATCGGGAGCACGCGGCCCGAGAGCGTGATCTCGCCGGTCATCGCGACGTCGTGGCGCGCGGGCCGGCCCGAGAGCGCCGACACCATCGCGGTCGCCATCGCGATGCCGGCGGACGGACCGTCCTTGGGGATCGCGCCGGCCGGCACGTGGACGTGCACGTCGCGCTCGAACACGCGATCGTCGATCGACAGCCAATCAGCGTGCGACCTCGCGAACGTCCACGCGGCGTGCGCCGACTCCTTCATCACGTCGCCGAGCTGTCCGGTGAGCTTGAGCTCGCCCTTGCCGCGCATGGGTGCGGCCTCGATGAACATGATGTCGCCGCCCATCGGCGTGTAGTACATGCCCGTCGCGATGCCGACCTGATCCTCGCGGTTCGCCTTCTCGGGGTGCACGCGCGGTCGACCGAGCAGCGGTCGAACGTCGGCGCGGTCGAGCGCCGCGCGCTCGAGGTCCTTGCCCGCGATCTTGCGCGTGATCTTCCGCGCCAGCCGGCCGAGCTCGCGCTCGAGGTGACGCACGCCCGCCTCGCGGGTGTACGACGTGATCACCTCGCGGATCGCATCGTCGGTGAGCTCGAGCTGGTCCGGCGTGAGGCCGTTCGCCTCGAGCTGGCGCTTCACGAGGTAGCTCTTCGCGATCTCGAGCTTCTCCTTCTCGGTGTACCCGGCGAAGTCCACGACCTCCATGCGGTCGAGCAGCGGGCCCGGAATGTTCTGGATGAAGTTAGCGGTCGCGACGAACAGGACCTCGCTGAGATCGAACGGCACGCCGAGGTAGTGATCCGTGAACGAGTCGTTCTGCGCGGGGTCGAGCACCTCGAGCAGCGCGGCCGCGGGATCGCCCTGGTACGAGCTGCCGAGCTTGTCGACCTCGTCGAGCAGGAACACCGGGTTCTTGCTGCCGGCCTGCTTCATGCCCGCGATCAGCCGGCCCGGCAACGCGCCGACGTAGGTGCGGCGATGGCCACGGATATCGGCCTCGTCGCGCGCCCCACCGAGCGAGATCCGGACGTACTTGCGCCCCATCGCACGAGCGATCGACTTCGCGATCGACGTCTTGCCGACGCCCGGCGGGCCCGAGAACAGCAGGATCCGGCCCTTCTGGTCGCGCTTCTTCGCGAGCTGGTAGACCGACAGGAACTCGAGCACGCGATCCTTCACGTCGGACAGGCCGTAGTGATCCTCGTCGAGGATCTTCGCCGCCTCCGCGACGTCGAGCCGCTCCTCGGTGCGAACGCCCCACGGCAGCTCCGCGACGGTCTCGAGGAACGTGCGGATCACCTGCGACTCCATCGACTCCTTGCCGATCCGCTTGAGGCGGGTCCACTCGCGCGTGACCTCCTTGCGCGCCTCGTCGGGCAGCGGCAACGCGGTGAGCTTGGCCTCGAGCTCCTCGAGCGCCGCATCCGACGCCTCGTCGCCCTCGCCGAGCTCGCGCTGGATCGCCTTGAGCTGCTGGCGCAGGTAGACCTCGCGCTGGCGGTCACCGAGCTCCTCCTTGACCTTGCTCTGGATATCCTCCTGGACCGACAGCACCTCGATCTGGCGCTGCACGTGGATCAGCACGCGGCGCAGCCGGTCCTCGATCGCGAGGGTCTCGAGCAGCGCCTGGCGATCCGCGACCGGAATATCGAGATACCCCGCGACCAGATCGACCAGCCGGCCGGCCTCGGTGATGTGGCTCAGCATCTGCTCGACCGTCTCCTCGGGCACGCCGCGCTTGGTCGCGAGCTCGCCGGCGCGGTCGCGGACCTCGCGGTACAGCGCGACGAACGCCGGATCGTTCGGGTCGAGCGGCTGGAGCTCGGCGGCATCGGAGATCGTGGCCTGGAGGTAGCCCTCGTGCGGCGCGACGCGCATCGCGATCCCGCGCTCGTGGCCCTCGATCACGACGCGCACGCCGTTGATGCCGCGCTGGACCGAGCCGAGCGTGGCGACGACGCCGAACGTGTAGAGGCCGTCGGCGGTGACTTCTTCGACATCGTCGCGCTGAGCGACGACGAACACGCGGTGCTCCGGGTCGCGAAGCGCCGCCTCGATCGCGCGGAGCGTGCCCGGGCGCGCTGCCGAGACGGGCAGGCTCACCCCGGGAAACAGCACGCCGCTGCGCATCGGGACGATCGGGAGGGTCTTGGACATGATTATCGATCTGCGCACGCCGGGGCGCCGCCGCAACCTGGCCGAAAGACTTGGACTATCTCGCGGGCCAGCGACAGCGGAACACGCTACCGCCGCCCTCGCGATCCTCGACCCAGATCTGGCCGGCGTGGGCCGCGAGCGCGAGCTTGCAGAACGCGAGGCCGACGCCGCGGCTCGTCCGGGTGTGCTGCTTGGTGTCGCGTTCGAGCCGGGCGTAGAGCTCGAACACCGTTTGCTTGGCCTCGTCGGGAATTCCCGGACCGCGATCGGCGACGGCGAGCACGACGTCGTGATCGGCGAGCTCGAGCGAGATCGAGATCTCGGAGCGCATCGGCGCGTACTTGCAGCAGTTATCGAGCAGGTTCTGGACCGCCCGGATCATCAGCTCCTCGTCGACCCGGATCGTGCCGACCTCGCCGGTGATCGCGAGGGTCTGGCCCCTGCTCTTGAGCAGGGGGGCCGCGCGCTCCGCGAGCTCGGCGAGTACGCCGCGAAGATCGACGTCCGCCAGCTTCGCCACGAGCTGGCCATCCTCGCTGCGGCCGACGTCGAGCAGATCGAGCACCATGCGGTGCATCGCATCCGCCGAGCGCTCGATCGCGGTCGCGTGCTCGGTGACGAGCGCGGGCTCGGCGAGGTCCTCGACAATGTACTTCGAGCTCAACAGGATCACGGTGAGCGGGGTCTTGAGATCATGGACGAGTGCGGCCGATAACCGCGCCTTGCACTGGTCGAGCGCGTGGAGCTGCTCGATCAGCTGTTCGCGGACCGAGGCGAGGTCGTACGCCGCCTCCGTGCTCTCCGCCATCATCGCTCCGAGCTGGGTCGCCGCGGTGATGTCGCGAGCCTGCAGCAACACGCCGCGCACGCCCGGCTCGCGCATCAGGTTGCGCGCGGAGGTCTCGAACATCCGCCACGAGCCGTCGTGGTGGCGGACCCGATGCGAGATCCGGACCGTGTGGCGATCGGTCGCCAACAGCTCGCCCGCGCGCGCGAGCAACTCGCTCTCGTCCTCGGGGTGGACGAAGTCACAGACCAGCGCGCCGGTCGGATCGGCACCGAGCAGCTCGTGGCTCGACTCGCTCGCCCACGTCACCCGGCCCTCGCGATCGATGACGATCATCAGGTCGGGCGAATAGCGCGCGAGCGCGTCGGACCACGACAGCGAGGGGGTCATTCGAGCGGCTCCTGCAGGCGTACGGCGATCGTGTCGATGACCGCCGGATCGATCCCGACGATCGTCGAGCCGCTCGCGATCGTGACCACGAGCTCGGCGTGATCGACCGGGCCGGTCGTGAACCCCTCGTGCTTGGCCATCGCGTTGGCCATCCGCACGATGTTCGCGAGCGAGCGCCGCTCCGCGAGGTCGTACGACGGCTCGCGCCCGACCATGATCGCGTCGGGGAGCTTCCAGGCCCGGCCGACGAGCCGGGCCGCTTGGTGATGGGTGTTGCCGATCACGCGGTCCCACGTCGTCTGATCGAGCCACGTCGCGAGGCCGGACGCGACCTTGCGCTGGGTCTCGAGCAGGAGCGCCGCGACCACCGGCTTGCCGATATCGTGGAGCAGCCCCGCGAGGTAGTAGGCGTCGGCGTCCTGGCGCCCGACATAGCTCGCGAGCTCGCGCGACACGCGCGCGACCGCCACCGAGTGCTCCCAGATCTTGCGGTTCGCGGCGGCGAACGGTCCGGTCACCGCGAACACCTTGCGCGCGGCGTACTCGAGGATCACGACCTCGAGGCGCGCGGTGCCGAGCCGGACCGCGGCTTGCTCGAGCTTCGTGACCGGATGACCGCCGTACACCGCGGCGTTCGCGGTGCGCATGATCATCACGGCGATCATCGGCTCTTTCTCGATCTCCTTGACCAGCTTGCGAATATCGAAGTCCTTCGCGCGCAGCACCTCGAGGCAGCGCATCGCGACCACCCCGATCGCCGGCACGTCGATCCGCCCCGCCGCCACACGAGCCAGGACGAGGCGCTCGACCTCCGCCACCAGCTTCGCGTCGGTCGTCATGCCGCCTGCGCCACGCGCTCGGCGAGGCCGGCCACCAGGCTTTCGACCGTGGCGTCGTCGGCCCCGATCATCGAACGGCCGACCTCGATCCTCGCATCGACATCTTCGAGCGCGAACGGCCCGGTCGCGAAGCCCGCGCGCTTCGCGAGCGCGTTC
>JBDTEH010000321.1:0-43612 GCA_039922635.1 Kofleriaceae bacterium
GAACCACTACGAGTGCGAAGCCGCGTGCCCCAAGGACATCTCGGTCGACGTGATCGCGGAGCTCAACCGCGACTTCGCCAAGGCAAGCTTCGTGCACCGCGATCACCACGCGAAGAGCAACAGCTAGCAGCTCGCCGATCGGATCAGGCGGAAGCTGGATCATTTCGGTCCGTTCTGCCGGTTCCGCGCCTCATCGCCACCAGCTCGCCGTCGAGGATTGGTCTGGTTCGGCGGATCGCCCTGTCGGGATCTCAGCGTCCTCGTAGCATCCGGAGTCGTTGCGGCGGTGACGGTTACGGCGACGGCGACGGCAACGACAACGACGACGACGACGACGACGACGGCGACGGCGACGGTCGCGTTGACGATCTTGGTCGTGATCTTGATCCGGGATCCTGGTCCGGGCCCGGTTGCTCGCCCCTCGAGATCTTGGCGCTGAGCCTACCGTCCAGGGCGGTCGCCGTGCGCGCGCGTCGCCGTGCCGGGTGACCTTCGAGCTCGAACGCGCGCTCCCGGCGAGAGTCGATCACTTCGAGGTGGCACCGATCCGGATCCAGATCCGGATCGGATCCGGAAGTCCGAAGTTGCAGCTCCGGAGCTGGAGCGGACCACCGCCGCCGTGCTTCGTAGCGCCGTTATTCGCCGGCGCCGCCGGGAACCTCGTAGATGCTGATGAGGCCGTGGCGCCGCCATCCGGTGGAGAGAAAATAGGTCCGCGGCCACGCGACCAACGGTCCGAAGTAGCCCGACGGGGTCTCGAAGTACGGCCGGTGCTCGCGCTCCTTCCAGCCATCGAACGACAGCCCGCTCGCGTAGGGATCGATCTTCCACGGGCGCTTCAGCCGATCGCGGTCGGCGCCGTGGTGATGCCAGTTGTTGAGCACGTACGAGATGCAGTGCCGGACCTGCTTCGGGTTGGTCAGTACCGTCGCGTGATAGCGATCCGTGAACACCGAGCCGCGCCGCCGCTCGGGCAAGCCGCGCGCCGCGCTGACGAGCGCGTTGATGTGCTTCGCAGCCGAGATCCCGAACGCCTTCATGCCGGTGCTCAGCGCGGCCTTGTCGGTCGCCTCGACGAGCAGGTGGATATGCGACTTCTGGATGCTGAAGTGCACGATCCGGAACGTCTCCTCGTGCTTGTAGACCTGGATGGTCGCCTCGCGAATCGCGCCGAACACCGCGTGCGTCCGTAGCGAGCCGATCTCCTTGCACGCACGCAACACCACGTGCACCGGGTGATGCGCCGAGAGCTCCGGCCGCGCGAGGTGCCGCTCGCTCGCGCGCCGCCGCCCGAGCTTCTCGAAGCTTGGCCGCCCCGCGCCCTCGCGCGCGCCGCCACGCCATTGCCCGTTCTTGTCGCGCTTGCGCTCGAGCCTTGTCAGCGCGAGTTGCACGTGGCGTTTGCGCGGCCGGCCCATGAATCGAGGATAGCTCATGCGATCTGATTTGTATATGAAACACGTCGATATTTTAACTTACGCCGCACCAGATGCGATTCCAACGGCTTGTGCGCCAGACGCCTTTGGTTACACACCACTCGCTCCACTCATGCTTCAGGCTTCCGGATCTCGGGGCCGGAACCCGAACGCATTCACCTGCCGCTTCGCGTCAGCAAGCGGGCGTGGCTGTGGATCGTGACGGCGCCGTGGACACCGCGTGAACGCAGCGCCGGCGGTTGCCCACAACGCCCTGGACGGCCGCGCGACATCCGCCCGATGCTGGATTGCGCGGCCGCCCACATGCTCCACAGCTCCGCCACCGGCTTTCTGCCTTCGGCCTCCGGATCCGGATTTGTTGAAGATCAAACTGATCGGCTCTCGCCGGTGTCGCGCGTTCGCGCTGGAAGGTCACCCACCGCGGCCTGAGCGGGTACGCGGCGATCGCGCCCGCGGCTGCCACCGAGAAGGGTCGAGCTCGGTGACCGACCGCTGCGCAAATCACGGTCCGGCGGGCGAGCGGAGGCGCGCGACGGGGCCACGCAGCGCGCGGTGGCGGGACCTGTGACGCGACCGACGCGACGATCAGAGCTTGATCGCGAGGCCCATGCGATCGCGCAGCGCGAGCAGCGCCTCGGCGTTGCCGCGCGCGTCGTCGACGGGATCATGGGTGTGCGCGGTCGTGCGCAGGTGCTTGAACGACTTCGACGCGTCCTTGACCAGGCCCTTGTAGAGCGACCCGAGGTTCTGCGAGGAGAACCCGAACGGGTTCGCGCCGAGGAAGTGATGGAAGTACCAGCACACGAACATCCAGTCGAAGCCGTTGTTATCGGCGATGAAGATGAGGCGGCCGCCCGGGCCTTTGACGGTCTCGAGCCACGCGGCGAACCGCTGGATCTCGGACTTCGCATCGGGGAACCCGAGCGTGTCCTGGCGCGAATGCCCGCTGACCGCGAGCGCCGCGGGCACCCAGCGCTCGCTGATCGGCTTGCACCGCGCGGAGAACGTCCGCTCCAGGCCGGGATCGACGACGACCGCGCCGAAGCTGATCATCGAGTAGTCGCCGGGGATCGGCCCATCGGCCTCGATATCGACGCTGACGTACGTCATCGCCTCACCACGGGGCCGGCTTGTAGTCCTTGAGGAACAGGCCCCACAGGTTGGTGCCGGTGTTCACGCCGTCGAACAGCGGATCGATGATCCGTGCGGCGCCATCGACGATATCGAGCGGCGGATGGAAGCCGTGGATGCGCTGCTTGCGCTCGGCGTGGTGCTGCGGATCTTCGTCGGTCACCCACCCGGTGTCGACCGAGTTCATGTGGATGCCGTCCTTCACGAAGTCCGCGGCCGAGGTGCGCGTCATCATGTTGAGCGCGGCCTTGGCCATGTTCGTGTGCGGGTGCTTGTCGGTCTTCCAGCGCCGGTAGAACTGGCCCTCCATCGCCGAGACGTTGACGACGTGCGCGTCGCGGGTCGGCACGGCGGCGAGCAGCGGGCGGAGCCGCGCGTTCAGCACGAACGGCGCGACGGCGTTGACCAGGTGGACCTCCAATAGCTCGGCAGTCGGGACCTCGGCGAGCGTCATCCGCCAGGTGTTGGTGTCGCGCAGGTCGACCTGCTGGAGATCCTGATCGAGCCGGCCCTCGGGATAGAGATGCTCGCCGCGCTCGACATCCTCGGCGAGCAGCGGGACCTGCGACAGCACGGCGCTCTTCCACAGGCCGGTGGCCTGGATCGCCTCGCCACCAGCCCGCGCGATCGCCAACCCGCCATCCCCGAGCAGCGCGCGGTTGCGCTCGAGCACGGCGCGCTCGAACGCGGTCTCCGGCGGCGCGTCCTCGCCGGCGACGACGTGATCGTACCAACCGCTCGGCCGGCGCACGGTCTGGCACGCGTTGTTGATCAGGCCGTCGAGCCGAGGCTGCGTCGCGAGCAGGTGGCGCGCGAGCAACTCGACGCTCGGCGTGTGCCGCAGATCGATGCCATAGATGTGGAGCCGCCGGGCCCACGCCATCGCGTCGACCTCGCGGCCGAACCGGCGCGCGGCATCGCGCGGGAACCGGGTCGCGACGATCACCTCGGCGCCGGCGCGCAGCAGCATCACGGCGGCCTGGTAGCCGATCTTGACGCGCGCGCCGGTGACGAGCACGACGCGACCGCGCAGATCCGCGGTCTGCTGCCGCTTCTGCCAGTTGAGCTCCGCGCACGCGGGACACATCTGATCGTAGAAGTGGTGGAGCTCGTGGAAGTCGGCCTTGCACACGTAGCACATCCGCGCGGTCTCGACCCGCGGCGCGCTGGCGCCGACCTCGTCCCGGCGGGCCTCGGCCTCGGCCCACGCGTCGTCACCCTCGTCGTCGCGGATCGGCGCGTCGAGCGCGGTCCATGCGGGCTTGGGCAGCGGCGTGCGGAACACGGGCTCCTTGCGGAGCTGGCGGATCCCGGCCTGGTCGAGCAGCGCGCGGTCGGCCTCGCGGCGCGCCTGGAAGCGCTGGCGGGCCAGCACCTTGCCGAGCTGCTTGCGCGTGTAGCGGTCCGGGCGCGACAGCTGGCCGGCGGCGGTCGACAGCCGGATCCGGAGATCCTCGTCCAGGTCCGCGAGCTTGCGCAGATCGGCGGCGAGCTCCTCGACCAGCTCGATCGCGGCGAGCGAGCGCTTGCGGAAGTCGTCGTCGGCAGGACTCGAAGCCACAGGGGGCGCAGCCTAGCGCACGCCGGGTCGATCAAGTAGGGTCCGGCCGTGATCATCACCAAGCGCTTGATGGGCAAGGCGATCGCGACCTGGCTCGGCCCGACGGGCGATGCCGCGCGCCGCGCCGTCACCGACCTCAAGGCGCGCGTCACCAAGGCGCCGCGCACCCTCGCGCTGTACTTCGATATCTCGGAGCCGTGGAGCTACCTCGCCGCGCAGGCCGCGAGCCGGCTCGTCGAGGCGTACCCGGTCGAGCTCGAGTTTCACGTCATCACGCCGCCGGCCGCGGACGTCGATCCGCACCCGGTGCTCCGCGCGAAGCACGCCGTGCGCGACGCGCAGCAGCTCGCCGAGTACTGGGACATCGACTTCCCGAGCAAGAAAGAAGCGGACGCCGGCTCGGTGCGCGAGGTCGGCACCGTGCTGATCCGCGACCGGCCCGCGCGCGACCAGCTGCGTTGTGCGCTCGAGCTAGGCGCGGCGATGTGGGCGAATGACAAGAAGGCGCTGACCAAGCTGCTCGGCACGTGGGGCGCCGAATCGCACGGCACGGTGCTGCCGATCCTCAACGCGAACTACGCCGAGCTGCGCAAGGCCGGTCATTACATGGGCGGCATGCTGCACTACGGCGGCGAGTGGTACTGGGGGCTCGATCGCCTGTCCTACCTCGAACAGGCGCTCGCGCGTGACTTCGCCAGCGATGTCGCGCACGTCGTGTCGCCCCGCCCCGCCACCGATCGCGCGGCGCTCGCGATCGCCGAGGTGCCGGAGGGCAAGCAGCCCAAGCCGCTGGTCTGCGAGCTGTGGTTCTCGTTCCGGTCACCCTACTCGTACCTGGCGCTCGAGCAGATCGAAGGTGTGCTCGGGCCCTACGAGATCCCGCTCGAGCTGCGGCCGATCCTGCCGATGGTGATGCGGGGCGTGCCGCTGCCGAACGCCAAGCGCATGTACATCGTGCGCGACGCGAAGCGCGAAGCCGATCGGCTGGCCGTTCCGTTCGGCGAGATCTGCGACCCGATCGGTCCCGCGATCGACAAGCTGATCGCGATCGCCTACTGGGCCCACCAGCGCGGCGCCGGCCTGGCGTTCGCGAAGTCCGCGATGCGCGGCATCTGGTCCGAGGCGCGAGATATGAACGAGTACGTCGACCTCCGCTACGTCGTCGAGCGGGCGGAGCTTCCCTGGGCCGAGGCCCAGGGGGCGATCGGCAAGCCTGAGGCCGCGGCGTGGGCGCACGCCGCGGCGACCGACCTCGCCGTCTACGGCCTGTGGGGGGTTCCGTCGGTCAAGTGTGGCGATTTCGTGGCCTGGGGCCAGGATCGCCTGCCGTTGCTCGCGGACCGGCTCCGCCGCAACGCGCTCGTATGATTGTTTGCGACCATGGCCCCGGCCGGCGCTCGCCCCCTCGATGACCGACTTTCCGAGTGAAGCAGCGTCGCCCGCGTGTTATCCATCGACGACAAGGGGTGCCTGATGAGCGAACCGAGCGATATGGATCCGGCAGTCGTCGACCTGGTGGACGCGGGTGTGCCCGCGGATCAGGGACTGTCTGCGTTGGGGATGTTGATGCAGTTGGCCGGCAGCGTGCTCGCGGCGTACGTCGCGTTGATCACGTTCATGGTGCTGTTCGCGGGTGGAAGTGGCGGCAGCCAGACCCTGTGGATCTTCTTGATCCTCGGGCTGTCGATCGGCCGCTCCATGTTGCACCGCTCGGCCGGCGCGCAGCTGCTCTACGGTGACCCGGGCATCGAGGGTGGTCGGATGCGCGGGGTCCAGCGCTACATCACGTTCGCGCTCGCGCAGTCCGTGGTGATCGCCGCGATCATCAAGCTCAAGTTCGATGCCTCGGGCAAGGCCGCGATCGCGATCGCGATCGGGCTCGCGCTGTGGCCGGGGTTGCTCGCCGGCCTGCTGAACCTGCCGCGGTTCCGGCGGTTCAAGGACCAGCTGCCGCTCACCGAGGACAAGGGCTTCGAGGGCGCGTCGATCCTGATGACCGTGCTCGGACTGTGCGGGTTGATCGGGGTCGGCGCCGCGTTGCTCGTGTTGCTCCAGGCCGGCGGCAAGGTCATGCAAGGGATGAACGTCGTCGTGGTCCTCACGCTGATGCTCCTGGTCGTGCGCTCCGTGCTCCACGTCCAGGCCGGCCTGTCGGGTCTGCGCGAGACCTCGGTCGATCACGCGGTCGAGCGCGCGAACCGCTACGCGAGCTTCGGCGTGATCAGCTCGTTCTGCATGGGCGGCGCGCTGTTCCTGTGGGTGATGTCTCAAGCGATGAACATCGCCGGGCTCGTGATGGTGAGCGGCATGGTGTGGATCCTGCTCGCGTGGCCGCTGATCATCCGCCGGTTCTTCAGCGATCGTCAGTTCGCGGACCTGCTCGCCGGCGATCACGCCCCCGTGCATCGTCGCGCACCGGACGCCGGCCTGACCTGGCTCGGCTGGTTGTTGATCGCACAGGCCGCGCTGACCGCGTCGATCCTGCTGCCGGAGCTGATCCTGGGCCTCAACGGTGCCGGTGCCGGTGCCGGTGGCGGCGGCGGCCGCGGCAACGACCTCGCCGGCATGCTCGCGATCTTCAGCGCGGGTGGCGTGCGCTCGCTGTGGTGGAGCGCCGGCTTGATCGGCTTGCAAGGCTGGGCCGGGTTCGAGCTCGTCCGCATGAGCCCGCAAGCCCGGACGATCGCGTCGATCTTCGGTGTCGTTGGCGCCGCGGTCACGGTGTACGTGAACTTGCCGCTGCTCCAGGCTCTCAAGCACGGCGGCGCGGTCGGCATGAACACGATCGCGTTTGCCCCGCTCGCGCTCGCGCTCGTGATCCCGGTCGCGACCTTGCTCCTGGTCAACCGCAAGATCGCGCCGACGGCTCAAGCCAGGTTTCGCGCGCCGGCGCCCGCGAAGGAGTAGGATCGTCGGGTGAAGTACCTCCTCGCGACCGCTGCGCTCGTTGTCGCGAGCGCCGGTTGCCAGGATAACGTCGCGACGGCGTTTCCGCCCGGGCTCGAGCCACTCGAGGACAACCTCGTCCCGGTCCAGCAGGGCGGCGATCGGATGGAGACGCTGCGCACGGCCTCGACCGACGACAACGGCGAGATCAAGATCTACGGGCGAGGTTACGTGCTGATCGACCCGATGACGGTGTGGGCCGCCTCGAAGAACCCCGACGCCGACATCGCGCTGTGCTCGACGAATGCGCAGATGGTGACGCCGAACAACGACCCGGCGTACGAGTACAGCTTCCTGGTCCACTACGTCGTCAACAACATCCTCACCGTCGAGTGGGACGACCAGTGGCGCTGGGGCACGATCGAGCCGGGCACCGGCTCCGGATCGGCCGCGGCGTTCTTCGGGATGATCAAGCATCAGAAGACGCAGGGCTCGAGCTTCGTGGAGCTGTCGGAGGGCACGATCCAGGTCACCGCGACCGACGATCCGAACATCACGGAGCTGGCGTTCGTCGAGCACCTCCAGGCCGCCGGTGGCGGCGTGAGCGACGTGTTGAAGGGCGTGCAGCGCAACTACGACGCGCTCGTCGCGGTCTCGCACGGAAACCCGATTCCGCCCTGCCCGTAGGAGTACGCTAGCCGGCGTGGCACTCCGCGCCGCCGAACAGTTTGGCCCGTACCTCGTGTACGAGCAGCTCGGGATGGGCGGCATGGCGACGGTGCATCGCGCCGAGACCACCGGGCTCGCCGGGTTCCGTCGTCCCGTCGCGCTCAAGCGGATGTTGCCCCACGTCGCCGCGAACGAGGACCTCGTACGCTCGTTCGTGCGCGAGGCGCGGCTCGCGAGCCACCTGCGCCACGCCAACGTCGCGCAGACCTACGAGCTCGGCAAGGTCGACGACATCTACTTCATCGCGATGGAGCTCGTGCTCGGCCGCACGCTGCGCGACATCCTGCGGCTGTGCGCGAAGACCGGGAAGCGGATCCCGATCCCGATCTCGCTCAACATCCTGACCCAGGTGTGCGACGCGCTCGACTACGCGCACAACCTGACCGACGACTCGGGCCAGCCGCTCGGCATCGTGCACCGCGACGTGTCGCCTTCGAACGTGATCGTCTCGGAGGGCGGCGTCGTGAAGTTGATCGACTTCGGGATCGCGAAGGCCTCCGCCGCCGGCATGCAGACCATGTCGGGCACGATCAAGGGCAAGTTCGGCTACATGGCCCCGGAGTATCTCGCAGGCAAGATCGACAGCCGCGCCGACCTGTTCGCGGTCGGCATCATCGCGCACGAGCTGCTCACCGGCCGGCCGTTGTTCCAGGGCCGCGACGACATGGACACGCTGTACCGCGTGAAGTCGATGGCGATCGAGCCGCCGCGCAACCTCAACCCGGCCGTGCCCGCCGAGATCGACACGATCGTGATGACCGCGCTCGAGCGCGATCCCGAGGTGCGCTGGCAGCGCGCGGCCGCGATGCGCGTGGCGCTGGCGACCGAGCTGAAGCGGCTCGGCATGACGGTGCTCGATCATCAGGTCGCGCAGTGGACCGAGGCGGAGTTCGTGGGCGCGCTCGGCGACGTGTCGACGCCGGCACCGACGCGCGTGCTCGCGACCTCGCCGAGCCGCTCGGGGCTGGAGCCGGAGTCGGTCGTGATCGAGCTCGTCGTGCACGACGAGTACGACGTGCACGACGAGTACGACGAGCACGACGAACACGGGCGCGCCGCGCGCGAGACGGTTCCGCCGCACAAGACGCTAGTCGGCAGCCTCGCACCTGCCACGAGGGTGACCGCGCTGCCGCTCGCCGCACCACCACCCTCGGTCGAGCGGCCCAGGCCCGTGCTGTTTCCGGCGACCGCGGCCCGGTCGGGCGAGTCCGCCGCGAAGCCCGAGGCTCCGGCCCTGCCCGCGGCCCGCCGGATGGGGAACCTGGCGATCGCGTTGCTCCTGCTCGTGACCGCCGCGGCCGCGGGTGCCGTGGTCTACTTCGGCCTTCCATACGTACGATGAGACGTTCCATGAAGCGCATCACGCTGATCTCCACGGGTGGCACGATCGAGAAGACCTACGACGATCTATCGGGCGTGCTCGCGAACAAGGTCTCCGTCCTCGACGTCATGCTCGCGTCCCTCGAGCTGCGCGGCGTCACGATCGAGCGGGTCTCGCTGATGAACAAGGACTCGCTCGAGATGTCGCCCGCCGATCACACGCTGATCGCCGAGAGCGCGACGCGATTCGCCGCGGAGAGCGACGGCGTCGTCGTCGTGCACGGCACCGATCGCCTGCAGTTCACCGGCGAGCGCATCGTCGAGCTCGCACGGACACCGGCGACCCCGATCGTCCTGACCGGCGCGATGCGGCCGTACGAGCTGCGCGCGACCGATGCGTTGCAGAACCTCACCGAGGCGTTGCTCGCCGTCCAGATCCTGCCGCCGGGCGTCTACGTCGCGATGCACGACCAGGTGCTGCAGTTCCCGGGCGTGATCAAAGATCGTGCGGCGGGCACGTTCGTGAAGGCAACGTGACGGTAGAAGCCACGGTCCTCGACGTGACCCCGGCGCTGCTCGAGGCGCTCGATCGCGCGAACATCGCCTACGCGGTGTTTCGGTACGTCGGCGACGGCTTCCTGAAAGTGACGGCGAACGATGCGGCACAGCGCCAGCTCGACTACACGGTCGAGGAATGGCGGACGCAGCCGATGCTGAACCTCGTGGCGCCGAAGCAGCGCGATCACGTGATGTCGCTGTTCTACCGGATCGCGAACGCCGAGCCGCTCCCGGCGGTCGTCGAGCTGTTGTTCACGCGCCGCGACGGCACGGTCCTGCCGGTCGACGCGACGTTCGGGCGAACGAGCGACGAGCATGGCGTTGCGGTCGTGCTGCTGTGGACCAACCGCGAGTTCACGACCAACCGGGTGTCGCTGCTCGAGGCCGATCGCATCGCCCTGGTCGCCGCCCTCGCCGCCGGGTTCGCGCACGAGACCAACAACCCGCTGACCTCGGTGCTGCTCAACCTGCGCTCGCTACGCAGGCAGCTCGTCACCCACCTCACCGATGCGAACCAGACCGCCGCGCTGCGCGTGCTCGACGACATCACGGTCGGCGCCGAGCGGATCGCGAGCAACGTCCGCGCGTTTCAGACGCTCGCGTCGCGCAGCGAGGCCAAGTCGATCGACCTCGCCGCCGTCACGTCCGCGGTGTTGCGGCTCGCCCTGCCGACGCTCGAGAGCCGCGCGCACGTCGTCCGCCAGATCTTCCCGGTGACCGCGGTGTCCGGTGAAGAGGCGCGCGTCGGCCAGGCGGTGCTGGCGATGCTGCTGTTCTCGTGCTCGGGGTTCGACGGCACCGCGCCCGACGGCCGCATCGTGGTCGCGGTCGAGGAGCGTGACAACTGGGTGATCGTCGAGGTCTCCGACAACGGGCCCGAGCTCCCCGCGGACGAGGCGGCGCACGCGTTCGACCCGTTCTTCCGCTCGCAGGTGCGAAGCGCGGGCTTCGGCGTCGGCCTCACGGTCGCGCGCTCGGTCGCCTCGACCCTCGGCGGGGACGTCGCGATGACGCCGCGGCCCGGCGGAGGTAGCGTGATCACGCTCCGGCTCCCGCCTGCCGCTAAGACATGACGAGGAAGATCGCGTGCGCGGTCGCGACCGGCTGCGCACGATCCGCCTGCCAGGCCTCGACGCCGACGTTCGCGACGCGCCGGCCATGCCGCGTGATCGTGCCGCGCGCGTACGTATCGTGCGGGCCGGCCGAGCGCAGGTAGTCGACCGTGATCGTGATGGTCTTGGGCAGCACGATCGTCTCGGCGCGATACAACAGCTCGAAGATCGCGGCCGATTCGAGCAGGGCGCCGATCGCACCGCCGTGGATCGCGGGCAACGCGGGGTTACCGATCGTGTGCTCGCTGAACTTCATCACCGTGATCAGGCTATCGCCGTCGAGCTGCGGCTCGAGCCCGAGCATGCGCGCATACGGCACGGCCTCGAACATCGCGGCGTAGTTGCCGGTGGTCTTCGCTTCGTTGAGGAGATCGACGAGCGTCACTTCTTGCTCCCGGGCTTGGTGCCGAGCATGAACGTGCCGGCGGAGGTCGCGATCGGATCGGCCTCGTCATCGACGTAGGCGACCGCGCGCGTGAACGCGACGTTCTTGGTGACCTTGTAGCAGTGCGCGCGGCACAGCACGTCGCGACCGGCATCGGCCGCGCGCTGGTAATCGATGCGCAGGTCGAGTGTCGCGATCGGCTTCCAGTCGGTGAGCGCCGCGAACACCGAGGCTCCCGAGGCACCGTCGAGTAGCGCGGTGATCGCGCCGCCGTGGAGCGTGCCGGTGTCCGGGTTGCCGACCAGCTTGGCGTCGTACTTCAACACGAACAGCGCGCTCGCGCGGTCGAGCTCGAGTGCCGCGATTCCCAACGCCTTGTTGTGCGGGATACCTTCGGTGAAGCCCCGCAGAGCGTTCAGGCGGCGGAGCTTGTCGTCGGACACGCCTCGACCTTAGTGTATGGTGATGCCCCGAACGAGCCCCCATGCCGAGTAAGATCTCGTTGCTCGACACCCTCGGGCCCCTCGGGTGGGATGCGGCCTGGGCGGCCAGCGCGCACGAGCGCGATGCCGGGTCGACCGAGACCGTGGCGGCGCGGATCATCGCGGAGCACCGGATCTCGTACCAGGCGACCGGCGCCGACGGCACCGCGTGGTGCGAGGCGACCGGGCGGGCGTTCCACCAGGCGACCGACAAGCGCGATCTGCCCACGGTCGGTGACTGGGTCCTGCTCGAACGCTGGGCCGAATCGCGCGGCGGCGCCGGCAACGCGGTGGTGCGCGAGATCCTGCCGCGTCGTAACTTGCTCGTACGGCGCGCCGCCGGCGAGGCCTCGGTCCCACAGCCGATGGCCGCGAACCTCGATCTCGGGCTCGTGATGACCTCGGCGAACGGCGACCTGTCGGCGCCACGGCTGGATCGCTACCTCAACCTGCTGCGCGACGCCGGCATCCCCGCGGTGGTCGTGCTGTCGAAGATCGATCTCGTCCCGGATCCCGCGCCGGTGATCGCCGAGATCGAAGCGAACGCTCCGGGCGTGCGCGTGATCGCGATCTCGCTGGTCTCCGCGACCGGGCTCGACGCGCTGCGCGCCCTGGTCCAGCCGCGCGCGACCGCGGTGTTGCTCGGCAGCTCGGGGGTCGGCAAGTCGTCGCTGCTCAACATGCTGCTCGGCACCCAACAGGCGACGCGGGAGATCCGCGACGACGACAAGGGCCGCCACACGACGACCCGGCGCGAGCTGTTCGTCGCCGGCGATGGCTCGCTCTGGATCGACACGCCCGGCATGCGCGAGCTCGGCCGCTGGGCACGCGACGACGACGACGACGAGGAAGAGGACGCGTTCGACGACATCGCGGAGCTCGCCGAGGGCTGCAAGTTCCGCGACTGCCGGCACGAGGCCGAGCCGGGCTGCGCGGTGCGCGGTGTGGTCGGCCCGGACCGTTTGGCCAGCTTCCACAAGCTCGCCGACGAGCACACGACCGCGGCGGCCGATCAGAAGACCGCTCGCCGGATCGCGGAGACCCAGCACGCGAAGGCCAAGCGCTACGTGACCCGTCCCGGCAAACCCGGAGACGAACGTTAGGGCCCGAGTGATGCTATATCCCGCGCGTGATCGCGTTCTCACAGGTCAGCAAGCAGTACGGCGGCCAGATCCTGTTCGTGGACGCGTCGTTCCAGATCAACCCGAGCGAGAAGGTCGGGCTCGTCGGCCCCAATGGCGCCGGCAAGTCGACCGTGTTCCGGATGATCGTCGGCGAAGATGCGCCCGATGACGGCAACGTCGAGAAGCCGAAGAAGCTGACCGTCGGTTACTTCCGTCAGGATGTCGGCGATCTGAAGGGACGTTCGATCCTCGCCGAGACGTGCGCGGGCGCGGGCGAGGTCGCCGTGCTCGCCGACGAGCTCGCGGCGTTGACCGCGAAGCTGGAGCACCCCGGTGATGACCTCGACCAGGTCGTCGAGCGCTTCGCCGACGTCCAGGCGCGCTATCAGGATCTCGGCGGTTACGAGCTCGAGGCGCGCGCCCAGGAGATCCTGCACGGCCTCGGCTTCACGCAGGATCAGATGGCGAACGATATCGGTACGCTCTCGGGCGGCTGGAAGATGCGCGTCGCCCTCGCCCAGATCCTGCTCGCGAAGCCCGAGCTGTTGCTGCTCGACGAGCCGACCAACTACCTCGATCTCGAATCGATCCTGTGGCTCGAGCAGTTCCTCAAGAACTATGCGGGCACGGTCGTGATGACCTGCCACGATCGCGAGATCATGAACCGCGTCGTCGGCAAGATCGTCGAGATCGATGGGGGCGAGCTGCGCACGTACACCGGCAACTACGACTTCTACGAGAAGATGCGGGCCGAGGAGGCGGTGCGCCGCGAGGCGGCCTACGCGCGCCAGCAGGCGATGCTCGCGAAGGAGAGCCGGTTCGTCGAGCGGTTCAAGACCCACGTCGCGAAGGCGGCGCAGGTCCAGAGCCGGATGAAGAAGCTCGACAAGATCGAGAAGATCGCGGAGCCGCGCCGGATCGTCGACAAGAAGTTGGAGTTCCGGACCCCGCCGCGCTCGGGTGACGATGTCGTGCGGCTCGACGGTCTGACCAAGGCGTACGGCCCACACGTGATCCACAAGGACCTCACGCTGACGGTGCAGCGCGGCGAGCGCTGGGCCGTCATGGGCGAGAACGGCGCCGGCAAATCGACGCTCTTGAAGATGATCGCCGGCGAGCTCGCGCCCGATCGCGGGACCGTCACGATCGGTGCGTCGGTCTCGATGGGGTACTACGCGCAGCACGTGATGGAGAAGCTCGGCGGCGACCACACCGTCCTCGAGGAGCTCCAGGAGCACGCGCCGCTGGCGAACCAGGGCACGCTACGCAACCTGGCCGGCATGTTCGGCTTTCAAGACGACGACGTGTTCAAGCCGATCTACGTGCTCTCCGGCGGCGAGCGCGCGCGGGTCGCGCTCGCGAAGCTGATGTACGACGCGCCGAATCTGCTCGTGCTCGACGAGCCGACCAACCACCTCGACATCGTGACCAAGCGCGCGCTCGTCCGGTCGCTCGCCGACTATGACGGCACGCTGTTGTTCGTCTCGCACGATCGGCAATTTCTGTCGGCGCTCGCGACCCGCGTGCTCGAGTTGACCATCGCGGGCCCGCCGCGGATCTACGGTGGCAGCTACGACGAGTACGTGACCTCGACGGGCCACGAGGCGCCCGGCATGCGCACCGAGTAGGTCAATCCACTTCCAGACGACCCCGCTGTTCAACCCGCTCGTGATGTTGATCCTGCTCGTCGGCGGCGTCGGGCTGATCGTCCGCGCCTTACCGAGAGCCACGCGAGGGCTCAGGAATCGTCGCCAGTCGGCGGTGGCCGCTTCTTGTTTTTCTTTTTCTTCTTGGTCTTCTTGTGCGCGGCCGTGCCCGCGTCATCGGCCGCGGGCGCCGGAGCGGCCTCGGGCTGTTTCGGCAACGGCGGCGCGACCACCGCCTTGAACTGTGCGCCCTGCCCCGGTTCATCGACCGCGAGCGACTCCTGCAACGCGATCATCCGCCAGTCGGCGCCGTCTTTCTCGAACACCGCGAACACGCGCAGCGGCAGCGGCTCGGTGTCGTCCTCGAACTGCACGACGGGGAGCGTCACCCACGCGAGCTCGCCGTCCTGCGTCGTCGCCGCGCTGACCTGGCCCGCCGCGGTCGCCCGCACGTGTGCGTCGGTCCGCTTCGCGAACAGCTTCTTGATCTCTGACTTGCCGCGCGTGATGTCGCCGTTGCCCGGTCCGATCACGACCGCGTCGCTGCGGCTCCGGAGATCGTCCCCCCACACGGCTTGCGCGGTCAGGCCCTTCTCGAGCTTGTCGACGGCAGCCTGCGCAGCCGGATCGATCTTCGCGACGCCCGCCATCCCGGTCGGCACGACCGCGTCTTTCTTGAGCTCCGAGCGCACCGTCTTCATCGTCGGCGTCACGCCGAGCGTGGCCGCGCGGAGCTGCCAGACATCGCCCGCGTTCGACAGCACCGCGGTCATCGCGAGCGGTCGACCGCCAACCTCGACGACGTCGAACGCCCACGCCGAGTGACCACCGGGTGACGCCACGATCGTGAGCTGATCGGAGTGCAGCACCGGCTTCTTCTTCTTGGGATCGACGAAGGCCTTCAACGCGACCAGGGCATCGGCGCGCGTCATGTGCGCGTCGCCCTTGCGCGGTCCGTAGACGACCAGCGGCTCCGCGAACAGCGACATCAAGCCGTCGGTATCGGCGTGCTCGATCGTCGAGTAGATCTCCGCGAGCAGCCCCTTGGCGTCCTTCTCGGCCGTGCCTTCGTCGACCGGCGCTTGTTTCGGTGCCGCGGGCGCGGCCTTGGAACCGCCGCCGCACGAGACCAGCACCGCCGATGCAAGCGCGAGCGCGAGCGCGCGCATGGTCACCGCAACTTGGCTGCGACGCGCTTGCCGCTCGAGGCCGGCGGTGGCGCGAGCAGCCCCGGGGACGTCAGGTCGTCGTTCGCCGGCGCGGCGTGGCCCGTGACGAGCGTGTCCTCGGAGCGATTCGCGATCGCGGGCGTCCCACGCGCGGCCCGGCGCAACGGCGCCATCACGGCCGCGTTCGGACGCAGCGGCAAGGTGTGGGTCGTGGTGCGCGGGCGCGGCGTCACCGACTTCGGATCGATCGCGCGCGGTAGCGTGGGCACCGGGATGATGGTCGCGCGCGGCGCGCTCGCGACCGGCTTCGCCGCCGAGGTCACGATGGTCGGCGAGGTCTGCTCGCCGATGAAGACGTTCTGCGGCGGCGCCGAGCGGGGTGAGGCCAGGACCGCGACCACGATCGGCTTGGGCGGCGTGGGAGACGACGCACGCGGGAGCACGCGGATCGGGCGATCCGTGGGGCCGGTCACTTCCCATGCCTCGAGCAGCGGCTCGGTCTTGGGCCAGTTGTCGGTCTGCATCGGATCCTTGGGCTTTGCGACCGGCCTGAGCGCCGGCTTCGCCGCTGCGGCCGCTGCGGCCTCCGTGGCCCACTCTGCTGCCGCGCGCGCCCGTGCCACCGCGATCTCCCATTCCCACTCATCATCCTCCTCGACCGGGGCAGATTCCACCTGGGATGGCGCTCGCTTCATCACGGGTTTCGCGAGGATAGGGGTCGCGGCCGCCGCGACGACCGTGGCCGTGGGCCCGGTGAACGGACGCACTCCCGGCAATGGTGGCGGTCCGGCAGGCGCCGCGCCCGCCGGCTGCGGTACCGGCATCGCCGTGACGACCTTCTTGCCTGCCTTGCGGGTCGCGGGCAGCGCGGGTTCCCAACGTTCGAGCTCCATGGCCGCGAGATCATCCTCGTGCCAGCCCACGATCTTGCCGCCGAGCCCGTCGTCGAGGACGATGGATCGCGCAGAGAGGATGCGACCTTCGGGCGTGAGGATCAGCCCGAAGTCATCGAGCTTCACGAACCCCAGCCGACGCAGCAAGCCACTGATCGCCATGCCAGCTGGTGTTTGCAGCTGGCAGGCCAGCGCCGACCGCGGGAGACGCTGGGATCGAGCCCCGATGCCCGGTGCGATCTGCTCGGATCTACAGGCGAACCGGGTGCACGTTTTACACACGTGGGGTCGCAAGGCCCGACTGGAACGGGGTCCCGGCTCCCAGCCCGCCCCGGTCTTGGGGGGTGGCTTACCCGCGTGTCAGCGGCCCAGGTATTTCGGCGGCCGGCCCTCCGCGAACGCCGCGAGGCCCTCGTCGCGGTCCTCACTGAACAACGTCAGGTCGTAGCACTCGCGCTCGATCGCGAGCGCATCGTTCAGCGGCTTGCCGTAGCCGCGCTGGATCGCGGACTTCGCGGACGACACCGACAGCGGCGCGCAGCCTTCGAGCTCTTTCAGCAGACTCTCGACGGTCGCGCGGAGCTGGTCGCGCGGCACCGCTTGATGGACGAGCCCGATCTCCGCGGCGCGGGATGGCGTGATCCGCCGCCCGAGCAAGATCAGCTCCTTCGCGCGCGCTTCTCCGACCAGCCGCGGCAGCCGTTGCGTCCCACCGGCGCCGGGAATGATGCCGAGCCGCACCTCGGTCAGGCCGACGAGCACCTTGTCCGCGTCGGCGATCACGCGCAGGTCGCAGGCCAGCGCGAGCTCGAGCCCTCCGCCGAACGCCGAGCCGTTCATCATGCAGATGGTCGGCTTGCGGATCTCGCCCCAGGTCTCGATCGCGGTCGCGATCGCGTTGATATAGGGCCCGGTCTCGTTCGCGGCGACGCCCTTGCGTTCCTTGAGATCCGCGCCCGCGCAGAACGCGCGATCACCGGCGCCGGTGATCACGACCGCCCGCACGCTGTCCTTTTGATCGAGCTCGAGCGCGATGTCGGTGAGCTTGGTATTCACCGCGCGCGACAGCGCGTTCATCACCTCGGGCCGGTTCAACGTGACCCACGCGACGCCCGCATGCTCTTCGACGAGGATCTCGGTCATGCCGGCGAAGCTATCAGCTTCCGCGCTGCTCGGCGCGCCGGCGCGCGCGCGCTTGCTTGCCGAGGTGCGCCTTCAAATACTTCGAGGGCAGCTCGTGACCGATGAACGTCGCGGCGCCGCGCGAGGCCTCGACGAGCTTGTCGAGATCGATGCCGGTCTTGACGCCCATCGCGTGCAACATCGCGACGACATCCTCGGTCGCCAGGTTCCCCGAGGCGCCGGGCGCGTACGGGCAACCTCCGAGTCCGCCGGCCGCCGAGTCGATCGTCGTGACACCCATCTGCATCGCGGTGACGCAGTTCGCGAGCGCGGTGCCCTGCGTGTCGTGAAAGTGCACCGCGAGCGCACCGACCGGGTGCTTCGCGATCACGCGGCCGAGCACGTCCTCGACCTGGGCCGGGTTCGCGACGCCGATCGTGTCGCTGATCGAGATCTGGAACACACCGAGATCGGCGAGCCGCCCGGTCAACTCGACGACGCGTTGCGGATCGACGTCGCCCTCGTACGGACAGCCGAACGCGGTCGACAGATAGGCGCGGACTTGCAGCCCCGCCTGACGCGCGGGTCCGACGACCTCCTCGAACGCGGCCAGCGTCTCCTCGATCGTCTTGTTGACGTTCTTCTTGTTGTGCGTCTCCGACGCCGACATGAACACGGCGATCTCTTTCATCCCCGCCGCGAGCGCCGTATCGAGGCCGCGCCGGTTCGGCACCAGTGCGCTCATCCGCACGCCCGGCGGCCGTGCCACACCGCGCGCGACCTCCACGTTGTCCGCGAGCTGCGGGATCCACTTGGGCGACACGAAGCTGGTGATCTCGATCGCCTGGATGCCGGCGGCCACGAGCGCGTCGATGAAGCGGATCTTGTCCGCCGTCGGAAGCGTGCGGGCTTCGTTCTGCAGGCCGTCCCGTGGCCCGACCTCGTAGATGGTGACCTCCGGCGGGAGCTTCACGGCTTAACCATAGTCCCGCGCGAGCTCGTCGACCAGCGACGGCGTCAGCTCCTCGAGCGTGGCGATCACCCGGTGCGCGTGGTCTTGCTTCCAGCCGCCAAAGTTGCCTGCCCGGACCGCCAGGACCGTGCAGCCCGCTGCGAGCCCCGCCGTGATCCCGGCCTCGGAGTCCTCGATCACGACGGCCTCGTGCGGCTGCAGGCCGAGGGCCGCGAGCGCGGCCTGGTAGCCATCCGGTGCGGGTTTGCTCCGCGCGACGTCCTCGGCCGCGACGATCACGTCGAAGGCGGCGTGCTCGCCCAGGTGCGGCAGCACTTGCGCGACCTCCTGGTGCGAGCTGCCCGTCACCAGCGCGCGCCGGTGGCCCGGCCGCGTCCACTGCAGCACCTCGCGCGCGCCCGGCAACACCGTGATGCCGAGCTCCGCGATCACCTCGGCGCGCAGCGCCGCGGTGTGCGCGATCATCTCGGCGCGCGACCACGTGATCTGCGGGTAGCGCGTCACGAGGCTGTCGTAGATCGCGAGCCACGACCGGCCGATGATGAAGTCGCGATCGTAGGGCTCGATCTCGATCGCGTGGAGCCGCGACAGCGCCCGCGCCATCGCCTCGGCGGTCTCGCGCTCGGAGTCCACGAGCGTCCCGTCGAGATCGAATAGAAAGCCGCGGATCACGAAGTTGCAACGCTATGTAACACGGCCATCGGAGCGCCCCGTGGTACCGCACCCAGCGCACGGTTCGTACAGTCGATCGGGGTTGCGCAAGCGAGGTCACGTTCGGGCTGCGCATCATGCGCGCGCGCCTGCATGTTGCGAGCAATCACTCGAAATGACAGCCCATTTAACAATCTATCTGGATCAGTCACACGACACGCGTGCTACCCCGGTCGCGAAGGGACGCGCTCGCGACGTTGCGCGCCGTCCAGCGGAGGAACATCGATGCAGCGACTCTTCTCGGTCTCGGGCCTCGTCTCGGGCCTCGTCTCGGGCCTCTCGGGCCTCGTCCCGGTCCTCGTCCTGGCCGTCGCGGCCGGCTGCACGAGCTCGTCCTCGGATCCCGAGATCGAGCTCGTCAAGGGCTTCGATCCACCGCCACCGGCCGCGGGCTACACGCGGTACGTGCTGCCGCCGATCAAGGGGCTTCGTCCCGGCGAGGACAAGCTGTTTTGCCAGTGGGTCGAGGTCGCGTCACCGAGCGATGTCGACATCGTCGATGTGATGGGCTACCAGTCGGTCACGGGCCACCACGAGGTCCTGTACTCGACGTCCGAGTCCGAGGCGATCGGCACGACGCGCGAGTGCACGACGGCCGACATGATCTCCGTCGAGTTTCTGGGTGGGATCGCCGGCGAAAATAGCGCGAATGCCAGCAAGCTGCCCGAGGGCTACGTGTTCCGGCAGCGCAAGGAGCGCATGCTGCTGGTCAACGCCCACTACCTGAACGCGACGGACTCGATCCAGGACGTCCAGTCGGTGATGGACATCAAGACCGCGGCTCCCTCGCCCGATCGCAAGGCGGTCGGCATGGCGGTGATCAACTACCTCGACTTCCAGATCCCGGCAAATACCCCGTCGTACTCGGTCGACGCCACGTGCACGTGGCCGCGCGATACCAGCTTGATCATGTGGTCCAATCACATGCACTCGAACGGGCTCTCGGTGTCGAGCGACTTCACGCCGGCCGGTGGCGCTCCCCAGACCCTCGCGAGCGATCCTTCGTGGCAGCCCGAGGCCGCATTCAACCCGACGTGGACCCACTGGGACCTCAGCGCGCCGATGGTCATCCACGCCGGAGATCAGACCCACATCCGGTGCACGTGGCAGAACCACACCCCCGGGATGATGGCGTTCCCCGACGAGATGTGTGACGCGGTCGGCTTCTATACCGAGTCCACCGAGCAGCAGATCTGCGACGCGGCGGCGATGTAGCGAACCGCGGCACGTAACCGCCGATGCAAGGGCGAGCACGGACCCTGTGTCATGCTCGCCATCATGCGTTTGTCGTTCGCGCGGTTCGTCCTCGTCTCGGTCACGACCACCTGGACCGCCTGCGCGGGCCACGCCCAGCAATCGATCACGCTCTACGACAAGGGCGACTACGCGGGCTCGTTGCGCGCCGCCGCCGAGGGGCTGAGCGCGTATCCCGACGATGACGCGCTGTGGGGTATGCGCGTGCGCGCCGCGCTCGCGGTCGGCGATGGTACGGCGGTAGCGGAGGCCTACGGTGCCTACGTCGCGCACCGCGGCGACGACGATCACGAGCTGTTGCGCGACCTGTCCGAGGCGACGCTGTGGCAGGCCCTGTCGTCGCCGTCGGTGGTGCTGAAGATCCGCGCGATCCGCGCGGTCGAGGAGCTCGAGATCTCGAGCCTCGCCGACGACGTCGCCAAGCGGCTCGGCGATGACGACGACCGCGTGGCGGCGACCGCCGCGGTCGCGGTGCTCCACGGCTACCACGCGGCGCTCGAGGTCGCCGATCAGATGCTCCACAGCGAGAACCCCGAGGCGCGCCGGATCGCGCTCGAGGGCGTCGCGAAGAAGATCGGCAAGCTCGCGATCGCCGACATCGAGACCGCCGCCAACGACCGCGACGCGCGGGTCCGGGCCACCGCGGTGCGCTGGCTCGGCGAGTACAAGGACAAGGACGCGGTGGAGGTGTGCACCCAGCGGTTGCACGATCGCGACGCCGGCGTCCGCGCCGCGGCCGTGGTGGCGCTCGCCCAGATCGGCCTCGGCGATCCGAGGGCGGCGGCGAAGGTCGCGCTCGCCGATCACCAGCTCACGGTCCGGCTCGCCGGCGTACGCGTGCTCGCGATGCTCGGCGATGACGACCCGCTGGTCGCGCTCGCGAGCGATCCGGATCCGGTGGTCGCGCTCGCCGCCGCGATCGCGGTCAAGCAGGCCCACCCCGGGCTCGTGCAGACCGCGGTGCAGCGCGCGCTGCTCGCGCCGGACTGGACGACCCGCGCCGGCGCGATCAACCAGCTCGCACAAGCACTCGGCAAGGACGCCGCGATCGCCGCTGCGAAGCCGTTGCTCGCCGATCCCGAGCTCGGCGTCCGCCTCGCGGCGACCCGCGTGCTCGTCCACGCCGGCGACCGCGCCGACGCGATGCCGGTGCTCGAGGCCGCGCTCGCCACCCGCGATCTCGAGGCCGCCGCGGATCTCGCGGCGCTCGGCGACGCGCGCGCGCTGCACGTGCTCGCCGAGCTCGCGAGCGATCCGAAGCGCACGCCCGAGCAGCGGGTCGTTGCGGTCGCGGCGCATCGCATCGCGCGTCAGGTCACGCCCGCGCTCGTCGCCGCGCTCGCCGACCCGAGCGGCCTGGTCCGCGTCGAGGCCGCCGCCACGCTCGGCGCGCTCGCGAAGCACTGACCTCCGGCGCTCAATCCCACGAGCCCTGGAGGACCAGGAACACGGTGCGCCCGGCCGAGCGATACCCGGCGCGGGTCTCGGGGCGAACGTTCGCGAGATCGTCGCAGCGCAGCACGGCGAGGTATCGCTTCGAGATCGGCGCGGTCGCGGTCGCTTCGATCAACGTGTAGCCGGGGATGTGGACGGTCTGATCGATGGAGGTGCCGAAGTAGCGGACGCGCCCGAGCAGCGAGAGGTGGGGATCGGGCGTGACCTGGACCCAACCCTCGGCGCGGTGGTGCGGCAGCCGATCGAGCGCATCGTCGGTGACCTTGATGAAGTCGTAGGCACCGCCGACCTCGACGCGGCGCTCGACCTTCGCGCGCGCGATCACGTCGACGCCGTAGTAGTTGAGGGCGCCGAGGTTGATCAGCTTGCCCAGGTCCGCGGGGTCGAGCGAGGCGCGCACCGTACCGGTCGAGTGCTTGAAGAACGGCGCGAGCTCGACGCGGAGCCGATCGGTGAGCTGCTCGATGCCGCGGAGCTCGAAGTGATCGATCAACTCGGGCCCCAGCGCCGGGTTGCCGATCGCCGGATCGAAGCGCTCGCGCAGCGAAGGCACACGGCCCTTGCGCGCCGCGGTCGCGTCGAGCTCGAACGAGCCATAGCGCGGGCGCCACTTGCCGGTCAACTTGCCCTCGGGCCACGGCCGCGCGCCGCCGCCATAGACGAACGGGAACGCGACCCCACCGGCGGCATCGAGCCGGAGCGTCTCGTGCTCGTACTGAGCGTCGACGGCGAGCTCCGCGAGCGTCAGCGAGGCCTTGACCGAGTTGCCGACGAGGTCGTGAACCGCGATCGAGTTGTAGTCGAGGCCGGCCGACACCGCGAGGCGAACTTCCTTGCCGAGCGGCCGCGTCGCGAGGGCCATGCCACCAGTCCGCAGCGCGGTGAGGTCCTCGAGCTGGGTCGCGTCGGTGAGGCCATCGTCGGCGTAATTTAGCGAGCGGCGATACAGGTGGTGCGCCCAGCCCTGGGCCTGGAGCTGCCACTTGCCCTCGGTCCGATCGACCTTCGCGGACACGCGCTCGGTGGTCTCGCGATCGATCAGCAGCAGCGCCATGCTCGCGTCTTCATCGGAAGGCGGCGACAGATAGTGGCGATCGTCGACGAACGCATCGACGACGACGCGCGTGAGCTTGTCGCGGTACTCGAGCCGCGCCGCGCCGGTCGCGGAGCGCCGGCCGGAAGGCACCGTGGTCGTGGTCGGCGTGGCGAAGTCCTGGGCGCTCGCCTGCCCGGACGCCGACACCCGCAGCGCGAGGTGATCGGCGAGCGCCGCGCGCGCGGTCGCGGTCACGCCGAGGCTCGGCAGCGTATCCGCGGTGAGCCGCGCGATCACGAGCTGCGGGCCGATCGCGTCGCGCGTCAGCACCTCGACGACTCCGCCGGGACCACCGGGGCCATCGATCGGCGATTGCGGCGCCGTCGACACGCGGATCTGCACGATGTCGGTGATCGGGATCGTCGAGACGTCGAACGTGCCGTAGTACGGATCGGTCACGAGCACGCCGTCGATCAGGATGCTGACCGCGCCCTTGCGCGCGCCGCGGATGTCGATGTTGAAGCCGCCGCGGCCAGCGTCGCGCACGCTGACGTCGGGCAACAGCGACAGCGCCGTACCCAGATCGACCGCCCCGCGCGCCGCGAGCTGCTCGCCGGTCAGCCGGACCTCGGTGTCGCGATCGAACGGCTTGTCGGGCCGCTCGTCAAAGATCTCGATCGTCTCGGCCTGCGATTGCTTCAGGAGCTCCGCGTCGGTGAGCGCCGGCGCGGAGGGCTGCGCGTTCTGATCGGGCGGCGCCCCCGGTGCGCGGGACGGGGTCGCCGGGGGCGGCGGGGTCGCCGGGGTCGGCGGGGTCGGCGAGGTCGGCGAGAGCGCCGTCGCGGGCGCGGGCGCAGGTGTGCTCGGGGTCGGCGGCGTGCTCGAGGTCGGCGGCGGCGTGCTCGGAGCCGTCGGCGGCGTGCTCGGGGCCGTCGGCGGTGTGCTCGGAGGCGTCGGCGGCGTGCTTGGGGCCGTCGGCGTCGGGATCCTCGGCGGCGGCCCGGCTGGCCGCGAGTCCGGATCGCCCGCCCGCGGCGCTGGCGCCCCGGACCCGGGCCCCGGTCCAGGCGCAGGAGCGTTATCGGCGCTCGCCGAGCGCATCCACGCGATCATCGCGAGCGCCGCGAGGGTTACGGGACGCAGGCGTTCGCCTTGGCAGGTTTGCAGTTGCCCATGGTGTTGCAGATGCCGTTCGCACCGGTCGCATCGACGGGGCACGTCGTGTTGTCACCCGGCGTGCAAGCCTGCGTGCACACCTGGAGACCAGCACCGCTGTACAGGTGGCAGTTCATCGAGCCGCACTGGTCGTTGGTCGTGCACGGATCGAACGCGGAGCCGACGCACGTGCGCGCGTCGTTGCTGCCCCCCGAATCGACGAGGTGGACCTCGTAGCTACTGCACGCCGCGAGCAGCGTGATCAAGACCGTGCGCATGCGCTAGTCGCCGACTCCTGCCGGGCATTGTCCACCACCGCCGCCGCCACCGCCACCGCCACCACCGCCACCACCGCCACCACCGCCACCGCCACCACCGCTGCCGGTGCCGACGTCGACGACCGTCCCGCTGATCTCGGCGGCCGCGACGCTGACGCTGCAGCCGTTCGCGACCGGCTCGTGCATCGCTTGATCGATCTGGACGAAGCCGATGTTTGCCACGCTGGCCGTGAACGCGCTCGGCGCGTCGCCCACGGCGGTCACCGTGACGGTACCCGAGGTCGCGATGTATTCCTGCACGTCCGCGGCCCCCTTGTGGCCGATGCCGCGCACGCACACCCCGCAGGTCGCGTAGGCGCTATCGACGCCGGCGATCGTGAACGTGCCGGCGTGGACGGTCGTGCCGACGAACGGGCCGGTGTTGTCCCACAGCTCGAGCTGGATGAAGTCCATCGCACCCGTGGGGAGCGCGGCGGCGAGCCGGTACCAGTGAGCCGCGCCTCCGGATCCCGAAACGTTGCAGCGCTGCGCCGCGGTCGCCGTCAGGTTCCCCGTGTCGGAGCTCGTCGTCGGGAGAGCGCACGCGGCCTGGTTCGAGCCGCTGTTGCTCCCCGAAGCGCTGCCGGTGCCGCTGCCATCGCTGCCACCACCACCACCCGGATCGGCCGGCGCGCCAGCGATACATCCCACGAGGCTCATCAGGCTCGCCGCGATCAAGGGTCTCATCATCGCCCAAGCCGTACAGCAACGAGCGTGCCCGGGCATAGCCGCGCTAACCCGGTAACACCGAGTTACACCGGGGTGACATCGCGACAGGGCATGGTGGTGACAGGCCCCGATCCGGTCAGCCGGGTTCCCAGTCGCCGAGCTCGTCGAGCCACACGCTGGGGCGCCCGCCGAACGTCACGCGCAACCGCATCGGCTCGGTCGCGTGCTCGCGCGCGTTCGGCCACATCGCGCGCCGCAGCACGACGAGCGCCATCGCGAACGGGATCGCGGCGAACTGTGACTCGGGATGGACCTCGACGTGATCGACGCTCGTCATCGCGAGGCGCAGCACGCGCACTCCGCAGTCGACGTACCCGCCGCGGTCGTCGATCCAGACCTGCGCGCGCAGGCAGCTGAGGTGCGGCCAATCGGGGTGTGCATCGAGCGCTCCTTGATAATCGAGCCAGTCCGCCGCGGCGCATCGGTGGCGCAGCCCGACCAGCTTCGCGACGACCGGGCGCGCGACGAGATCGAGCTCGAGCGCGCTGCGAAACGAGCGCGCAGCGCTGCGCCACAGCTGATAGTGAACCGCGTGATCGCCGGCCTCGACGTACGCGCCGGCGGCGGCTGCACGATCTCCGGCCGCGAGGGCGCGTTCGGCGTCGGCGAGGGCCTGGCGAATGTCGATGTTCAACGCTTCCGACGTTGCAGCGGTTCGCGGCGGGTCGTGGTTACACGGCCGTAACGTGAGCGAACTGGGGCTCGTCTCATCAGTGCTGGAACCAAGCGTCGCCAGCTCGCGCGCAACACGGATGTCACAACTCGTCGCGATCCGCGCTCGAGTAACACGCGTGTAACCACGCCGCCGTCACGGTGTTACATGCTGCGTCCAGATCGCGACGGCACTGGCTTTGCTGACGATGCCAGCGAGGAGACCTGATGAGGACGTTTGTTGGGCTAGTACTCGCGGCCGGCTTGATGGCCGCGTCGACCACGGCCGTCGACGCGGCGTGCGGCACCGCGGTCGGGCCGTGCAACTGCGCGGACCTGCCGAACCCGATCTATCTACAGGTCGGCGACACGCAGCTCAATTTGATGAAGGCGCTCGGCCGCCAGCTGCGCGACAACACGCCCGAGCCGGTCACGCTGGTGTGGATCACCAGCGGCTCGTGCTCGAACATCGACTTGATGTACCACCACAACCCGGTGGCGGGCATCACGGGGACGATGTCGTACGCGCCGTCGCAGGCCGAGGCGACGACGTTCACGACCGCGAACACGGCGTTCCCGTGTACGCCGCCGACCGCGACGCCGCTGTTCCCCGATATCGCCAACTCGGCGCTGTTCAACAGCGCGTGCACGACCGAAGCGCCACCGGCGACCGTGAGCCTGACGATCGGGCCGCGCCAGGGCTACGTGCTCGCGATGCCACGTGGGACGAGCGCGACCGCGATCACCGCCGAGGAGGCGTACTTCGTGTTCGGCTTCGGGCCGGTGATGCTGCAGGCGATGAGCGCCGCGATCATGCCGTGGATCGATGAAGGCCAGCTGTGGATCCGGACCGACAGCAAGAGCACGTTGCTCGCGTGGGCCGCGAACATCTCGGTGCCCGCCGCGAAGTGGCACGGCACCAAGCTCAACGGCTCGCCCGACGTCGTCAACGCGCTGGTCACCTCGACGAACCCCGGGGCCGCGATCGGCCTGCTCGGCAGCGAGGTCTACGACGGGCTGCGCGCCTCGCTGACCGTGATGGCGTTCCGCGCGTTCGGGCAATACGCCGCGTACTACCCGGACTCGACCGCGACCTCGCGCGACAAGAAGAACCTGCGCGACGGCCACTACACGGTGTGGTCGCCAACGGTGTGGATGCTAAAAACCGACGGCACCAACCCGATCAACGCCGACGCGAAGTACGTCGTCGACATGATCGCAGGGCACCCGGTGACGCCACAGCCGAGCTTCACGCCGACCGTCACGGTCGCCGGCGTCGGCCTGGTGCCGGACTGTGCGATGCGGGTCCAGCGATCGTTCGAAGGTGGACCGCTGTCGCTGTACAAGCCACCGACCAGTTGCACCTGCCGTTACGAGGCGACCGTCGACGTGTCGAGCTGTGAGACCTGCTCGGTGACCACGCCCTGCACCTCCGGCGTCTGCCGCGATGGCTACTGCGAGGAGTTCTAGGATGCGCGCTCTGATTATTGCGGTCGCCGCGCTCGCGTTCGTTCCAGCGTGCGGCGACGATGGTAACCACAGCGGACCGCAAGACGCCGCTGTCGTGATCGATGCGCCTCCGCCGGGTGGTCCCGACGCGTCGTGCTTCACCAACCCGACCACCTACAACGAGATCATCAACGCGTGCACGACCGCGCAGAAGATCTACAAGCAAACCAACCTCCCGCTGCTCGGCTCCGACGGCACGCTGCCGCCGTTGCCCTGATCGTGGCGCTCGTGGCGCTCGTGGCGCTCGCCGGCTCGGGCGTCGCGGCCGCCGAGCCGCAGCGTCCGATCGTCAGCACGCTCGGGTGGACGACCGAGGTCGACACGTTCGTCCAGGTCGACGCGATCCCGTACAGTCAGCAGTCGCTCGACGAGGTCGACCCGGGCGGTACGGGCGCGCCGCTCAACGAGGAGTCGGTGCTGGTCCGCCGCGGGTTCTTGCGGGTCGAGGCGACGCGCGACGACTACTTCGCGGAGCTCGAGCTCGATGGCAACACGGTCAGGGGCCCGGCGGCGCGGATCGTGACGAGCCAGGTCGGCTGGCGGCTCGGCGACAAGCTGCTGCCGCTCGTGCGCGTGCGCGGCGGCCTGTTGCTGATCCCGTTCGGTTCGCTGGTGCCCCAGAACGTGCGGTTCCGCGACTTCATGGAGCAGCCGACGTTCTTGCGCGCCTTGTTTCCGGGCGACGCCGACGCGGGCGTCAACGCGGACGGAGCGTACGGGCTGGTGCGGTGGTCGGTCGCGGCGATGAACGGCGCGCCGGTCGCCGACGCGCAGTGGCAAGGCCGCGATCCGGTGTCGAGCTACGACCTGATGGGCCGGCTCGGTACCGAGGTGCCGCTGCCCGGCCGCGGCCGATTCGTCGCCGGCGTCTCGGCGCTGACCGGGACGGGTCTCCATCCTGGCACGCCGCCGACGAAGGACTCGATCCAGTGGATCGACGAGAACATGGATGGGCTGATCCAGATCACCGAGCTGATGGACGTCCCCGGTAGTCCGGGCGTGCCGTCACAGCAGTTCGAGCGCGACGCGCTCGATCTCGACGCGACGTGGCACTGGTGCCTGTGCGCGCTCGGCAACGGCATGCTGCAATTCGAGGGCGCGATCGCGAAGAACCTCGACCGCGGCGTGATCTACGCGGACCCGATCGCGCGCTCGCGCGATGTCCGCGAGCTCGGCTTCTCGCTCGCGCTCGAACAAGAGCTCGGTCCGTGGGCGCTCGCGGGCGTGCGCTACGACCGCTACGACGCAGACCGCGACGCCGCGGAGCGCGACGGCGTGACGACCGTGTACACGCACGCGATGTTCTCGACGGTCTCGGTGCTCGCGGCGGCGAAGTGGAAGACGTCGCGGCTGAGCGTGCAATACGATCACGTCACCAATCCGTTCGGTCGCTCTGATAGTGGCGCGCCGACGACGCAGCGCGCGGATCGCGTCACGCTGCGCGGACAGGTGGAGTTCTAGTGCGGCGCTGGCTGATCGCGGCGCTCGTGGCCGCGCCGGCGCTATCGCTCGGGGCCTGCGACGGCGCCACCCCCGCGCCCGGCTACGGCGCGGCGCTGCAGCTCGTCGCCGCGCAGTTCCGCGAAGGCGCGTTCCCCGCGGCGAGCGGTGGGCCGCCGACCCAGCTGGTCGTGGCGAGCCACGCGACGATCGCGATCGGCACGATCCGCGAACGCCTGCACGCGGTGATGGATCCGGATGCGCGCGCGGCGATCGCCGGGATCGCCGGCCACGATGGCGCCTGGATCATCGTCGCCGGACCGCCCGATATCGACACGCCGGGCCAGCCGACCGCGAGCGCGCGGTTCGGCCTCGACCCCGGCGTCGAGCCGGGACCGTTCACGCTGTTGCTCGCCGCGACCGATGTGGACGGCCGCGTCGGCGTGCCCGCGAGCGTGGACCTCGTCGCCGATGCGGTACCGCCCCCCGACGGCGACCTGGTGGTCGGCCTGGTGTGGGACTCGACCGCGGATCTCGACCTGCACGTCGTCGATCCGACCGGCAACGAGGCGTGGAGCGGCAGGCCGAACACGATGCCGCCGCCGAAGCCGGGCACCGCCGTCGATCCCGACGCCTACCTCGACTACGGGATACTCGATCGCGACGGCAACGCGGGCTGCCACGTCGACAACCCGCCGATGGAGCACGTGATCTGGAAGGCGCGGACGAATTCGCTCGGCCAACCGACGACGCCGGTGATCCCGAGCGGCACGTATACCGTGCGCGTCGACACCCGGTCGCTGTGCAAGGACGCGAGCGCCGCCTGGTATGTCGAGGTCTACGCCCAGGGCGCGCTGCTCGCCGCGGCGCGCGGCGTCTCGTCCCCCGATGACGTGCGCGGCGATCACAGCTATGGCGCCGGCGTCACCGCGCTGACGTTTGACCGGTGAGGGCGATCCGTGAAGGGCGACCCGTGAAGGGCGACCCGTGAAGGCGATCGGGGTCGCGGCGCTTGGACTCGTCGCGGTGCTCGGCGCGGCCGCGGCTGCCGGGACGATCCGCGGCACCGTGATCGATCGCGCGACCAAGCAACCGGTCGGCGGCGCCGTGATCCAGGCCGGCAACGAGCTGGCCGCGAGCGCGGACGACGGCACGTTCGAGCTCGACGTCGCCGATGGCGCGTATGTCGTGACGGTGACGGCGGACTGGCTGGAGCCGGCGCGCCGGCGCGTGGTCGTGCACGGCGCGATGTCCGTCACGCTCGAGGTCACCGCAAAGCCCGAGCCGACCGGCGAGACGATCGAGATCCACGCGATCGCGCCGAGCGCGACCGGCGAGATCACGGTCGACGCGAAGCTCGCACGCGCGGTCCCGGGCGGCGGCGACGCCGCGAAGGTCGTGCAGTCGCTGCCCTCGGTCGCGCGGCCATCGGCGGGCTCGACCGAGATCGTCGTGTGGGGCGCGGCACCGAGCGAGACCCGGATCTTCGTCGACGGGGTGCCGGTGCCGGCGCTGTTCCACCTCGGCGGCTATCGCTCGGCGATCGGCAACGATCTGATCGGCGACATCCACCTGGCGCCCGCGGCGTTCGGCGTCGACCGCGGCCGTGCGATCGGCGGCGTGATCGATATCGGCCTCGCGGACCCTGCCAAGGCGCCCGGTTGGCGCGTCCAGGCCGACGTCCTCGACGGCAGCGTCGAGGGCAAGACCACGCTCGGCGCCACGACGATCGCCGCGGCGGTGCGCCAGAGCTGGCTCGATCGCGCGGTCGGCGCGATCGAGGATCCGCACACGCTCGCGCCGAACGCGCCGCTGCCGCGGTGGACCGACGCGCAGCTCGTCGTGCGCACGCCGCTCGCCCCCGACCTCGTGCTCTCGGCGTGGGCGATCGGCGCGATCGACACGCTCGATCGCACGCTGGTGTCGACTGATCCCGCGACCGAGACCTCCGATGCCGTCGATCAGAAGATGGCGCGTGGCCAGATCTCGCTGCGCCACGAGCGCGCGGACGGCTACGACCTCGCCCAGCTGTGGATCGGCCGCGACCACGGCAGCGAGGTCCTGGCGGTCGGTCCGATCACCGCCTCGCAGGCGACCGAGACCTGGGTCGGTGGCGCGCGCGGCGTGCAGCAGCGCCGGCTCGGCCATGGGATCGCGCTCCAGCTCGGGCTCGATCTCGACGGCGAGTACGCCGACCTGCGGCGCTACGGCTCGCTCACGATCCCGGCGCGCGAGGGCGATCTCCACATCTTCGGCCAACCCCCCGGTGACGATGTCGCGGCCGATGCCTGGCACGCGACGACGATCGACGCCGCCGGCTATGCGTCCCTCGACGCGACGCTCGGACGGATCACCGCGACCGCGGGCGTGCGCGCCGATGCGTGGCTGCTCGCCGCCTCGCGGTTGACGCCGCGGGTCGGCTCGATCATCAACGTCGCGAGCCAGCAACTCGTGCTGACCCAGGATCCACGCGGTTCGCTGCGCGTCCGGATCACCGACGACTTCGACCTTCGCGGCGACGGCGGGCTCTATCACCAGGCCCGCAGCGCGAGCGACACCAGCGCCGTGTTCGGGACCCCGACCCTCGGCCTCGAACAGGCCTGGCACGCGATCGTCGGCGGCCAGTGGCGGCACGCGCCGTTCGCCCTCGAGGCCGCGGGCTACGCGCGCTGGCTCGATGATCTGGTCGCGCGCGACCTCGCCGTCACGCCGATGCTCGCGCAGGCGCTCACCCAGGACGGCATCGGCAACGTCTACGGGGCGCAGGTCACGGCGCGCGTGATCGGTTGGCACGGGCTGTCGGGATGGCTGAGCTACAACCTGTCGCGCAGCCGCCGCAAGGACGCCGCCGATCAAGCGTGGCGGTTCTTCGATCACGATCAGACCCACGGCCTGATCGCCGTCGCCGGCTGGGAGCACGGCGCGTGGACGCTCGGCGGCCGCGTGCGCTACGCGACCGGCGAACCGCGCACCGCCGTGCTCGGCGCGTTCTTCGACAGCCGGGCCGGCCGCTACGAGCCGATCGTCGGCGCGCACAACGGCGTCCGCCTGCCCGCGTTCTTCGCCGCCGACGTGCGCGCGGAGCGCCGGTTCCCGTTCGGGACGCTGCACGGCGCGGTCTACCTCGAGATCCAGAACCTGACCAACCGCGCGAACGCCGAGGAGATCATCTACAGCGCGGACTTCACGCAGCAGGGCTACCTGACCAGCCTGCCGCTGCTCGCGATCGCGGGCCTGAGGGTCGAGTCGTGACCCGCACGCGATCGGGGATCGCGAGCGCGGGCGCCGCGATCGCCGCCGCCGTGACCGCGCTGCTCGCCGCGGGCTGCCAGGATGCGCTCGATCAGCGCCTCGCGATCGTCGAGCAACCGCGGGTGCTCGCGATCACGAGCGAGCCGCCCGAGGTCGTGCCCGGCGCCACCGCGACGCTCACCGCGGTGCTCGCGAGCCCGACCGGTCCGCTCGCCGCCGTGCCCGCGTGGTCGCTGTGCGACGCGCCCAAGCCGCCGACCGTCGACAACTCCGTCGCCGACGGCTGCGTCGCCGATGCCGTCACGCCGCTCGGCGACGCCGCGACGATCACCGCGACGATCCCGAGCGACGCGTGCCGCACGTTCGGCCCCGATGTCGCCTCCTCCGGCTTCCGCCCGCGCGACCCAGATCCGACCGGTGGCTACTACCAACCGATCCGCGCCGCCGTCCCGTCGCTCGATCTCGCGTTCGGCTTCACGCGCATCACCTGCGACCTCGCGAACGCCCCCGGCGACGTCGCGCAACAATACAAGACCACGTACGTCGCGAACACGAACCCGACCCTGACTCCCCTGTCGATCGACGGTGCGGCCGTGGTCACGGTCGGCGCCGACCGTGACGTCACGCTCTCGGTCGGCTGGCCCGCCGCCGCCGTCGAGTCCTACCTCTACTACGATCAAACCACGCAGACCCTGGTCACGCGACGCGAGGCCATGCGCGTGTCGTGGTTCGCCACCGCCGGCTCGCTCGCCGTCGACGCGTCCAACGTCGGCGACACCTCGTCCGCGACCACCGTCTCCACCACGTGGCACACGCCCACCGCGTCCGGCCCCGCCTACCTGTGGCTCGTGCTCCGCGACAGTCGCGGCGGGCTCGCCACCGCCGCCTACGCCGTCGACGTTCACTGACGTTGCCAAAGGCAACACCGCCAGGACGGGGACGTACTACAGTTTCACAAGTTCGAATCTCGAACCCCGTGAAATTACACCGCCGAAAACGGGGACGTACTACAGTTTCACAAGTTCGGACAGGCACGCTTCCTGTACCGGACACGCGTGATGCGGATCGGGGCAGCCGTCAGTTCCGCATCGCTCGCCCGCGTCGCGTCGCTCATCCTCGTCGCGTCGCTCGCCGCGGTCTCCGCGACGGCCTGCACCGCCGATCGCCTCACGCCGTCCGATGCCTCGCCACCCACTGATGGCAGCGGGGTCCCGCCGTTCCGCCCCACGCTCGGCGCGCACTGGGATCCGACCGGCAACGGGGTCGCGTTCCGCGTCGCGTCGACCCGCGCAACCCGCCTCGAGCTCGACCTGTTCGATCAGCCCACCGGCGCGGCGCCTGTCCAGACGATCACGATGGACCGCGACAGCGACACCACGTTCGTCGCGCACGTCGCCGCCTCCGCGCTGCCCGCCACGATCTACTACGGCTACCGCGCGTGGGGCCCGAACTGGCCGTATGACCCCGCGTGGACGCCCGGCTCCACTGCGGGATGGATCACCGACGTCGACGCGGCGGGCAATCGGATGAACCCGAACAAGCTGGTGTTCGATCCATACGCGCTCGAGCTCTCGCACGATCCACAGACGCCCGCGCAGGCCGACGGCACGCCGTACGCGACCGGCGCGCACCGCGACCTCGACTCCGCCTCGGTCGCGCCGAAGGGCATCGTCCTTCACGAGGACGCGGCCGACGTTGGCGCGCACCCCACGCGCCCGCTCCGCGACGACGTGATCTACGAGGTCCATCTCCGCGGCCTCACGAATGCCGCCGGTGGAACGTGTGCCGGCACCTACGTGGCGGCCGCCGCACGCGCCGAGGACCTCCACGAGCTCGGCATCACCGCGATCGAGCTGATGCCGCTCGCCGAGACCCAGAACGATCGCAACGACGTCGACCCCGCGAGCGCCAGCGGCGATAACTACTGGGGCTACTCCACGCTCGCCTACTTCGCGCCCGATCGCCGCTACGCCTGCGATCGCTCGCCCGGCGGCCCGACCCGCGAGCTCCGCGCGATGGTCAAGGCCTTTCACGATCGCGAGATCAAGGTGCTGGTCGACGTCGTCTACAACCACACGGCCGAAGGCGGCGGCAGCGCGCTGCTGTCGTTGCGCGGCCTCGATAACGCCGGCTACTACCAGCTCGACGCCGCCGGCACCGGCTTCACGAATTCGAACGGCGTCGGCGCCGACGTCGCCGCGCAGAAGCCGCTCGCACAGGGCCTGATCCTCGACTCGCTCCACTACTGGCACGAAGCGCTGGGCTTCGACGGTTTTCGCTTCGACCTCGCCCCCGTGCTCGGCAACGCCACAGCTGGTGGCTTTCACTTCGACCCGACGGCGCTGCCGCAGACGATCGCGCAGCAGTTCCCGGACGCCGCGCTGATCGCCGAGCCGTGGGCCGTCGTCGCGAACAGCTACGAGGTCGGTCGCTTCCCCGCGGGCTGGTCCGAGTGGAACGACACGTTCCGCGACACCGTGCGCGAGGATCAAAACGAAAACGGCACGACCGCGATCACACCTGGCTTGCTCGCGACCCGGATCGCGGGCTCGAAGGACATCTATGCGAGCCGCGCTCCGTCGGCCGGCATCACGTACCTGGTCTCGCACGATGGCTTCACGCTCCACGATCTCTACGCGTGCGATGCGAGCGCCAACGCGCAACCGTGGCCGTACGGTCCGTCGACTGGCGGATCGACGACGAACCATTCGTGGGCGCACGACGGCGACCCGGTCGCGCAGCGCCAGGCCACCCGCACCGGGCTCGCGCTCGAGCTGCTCTCGGCGGGCGTGCCGATGATCGAAGGCGGCGACGAGGTCGCGCACGGCGTCCGCTGCAACAACAACCCCTACGACCTCGACTCGCCCGCGACGTGGATCGACGACACGCCCGCGACCGATCCACTCTGGACGTTCACGCAACGCCTGCTCGCGTTTCGTGCGGCACACCCCGCGTTGCGCCCGAACGGCTGGTTCGCGCCGACCTGGCTCGACGACACCGGCCACGTCGCGAGCGGCGCGTACCTCGGCGATGCGACCAGGCCGATCCTCGCGTGGAAGGCGTCGAGCGATCCGATCTACGTCGCGTACAACCGCGGCCCGACCAAGGTCACGGTCACCCTGCCCGCCGCACCTGCAGGGCTCGCGTGGTACCGCGCCGCCAACACGGCCGCGTTCCTCGAACCGTCCGCGAACTTCACGCTGCCCGGCCAAGAAGCGCCGGTGCAGGCGACCTACGATCTCGACGGTCGTGCGCTCGCGATCTTGATCGCACGCTGAGGCATCGCCGGAGCACGAGGGCCTGCCATTCGCAGACCTCGTAGTCCGCACCGATCGTCGTGGCGTTGTCCGCGAGGCCGGACAGCATCCACCGACGGGCGCGGCGAACTTGTGAAACTGTAGTACGTCCCCTTTTCGGGGCGTGTGTATTCGCGGGGTTGGCCGCGCGAACTTGTGAAACTGTAGTACGTCCCCGTTACTTGAAGGTGTTCTTCCACTCGCGGCGGCGGGCGAACTCGGCGGCATCGTCGGCGCGCAGGAACGGATTGGTCGCGCGCTCCTCACCGATGGTCGACGGCGTCGACGGCGTCGCGAGCGCGGCCATCGCGACCTCGACGGCACCGTTGCCGGGCTCGGCGGCGGCCGCGAACTCGAGGTTCGCCATCGTGTACTCGTGGCCGAAGTAGACCTTGGTGCGATCCGGAAGGCGCGCGAGCTTTTGCAGCGACGCGTACATCATCGCCGGGTCGCCCTCGAACACGCGGCCACAGCCGGCGGCGAACAAGGTATCGCCGGTGAACACCGAGCCCGAATCGCTGGGATGATCGGGGAGGTGATAGCTGACCGCGCCGAGCGTGTGGCCCGGGTTATGGATCACGTGCGCCACGACGTTGTTGAGTGCGACGCGATCGCCGTCGTCGACGATGCGCGTGATGCACCGCCGGGTCTCGGGCTTGAGCTTGTCCGCATCGAGCTTGCCGATCACCACGTCGATGCCGGGGTGCTTGTCGACCAACTCCGCGACCCCGCCGACGTGATCCCAGTGGTGGTGGGTCAGCCAGATCGCGGCGAGCGCGACGTCCTCCTTCGGCAGCGCCGTCTCGATCGGCGCCGCCTCGGACGGATCGACCACGACCGCACGACCACCATCGATGATCAGGTAGGCGAAGTTGTCGCTGAGGCAGGGAACGGTGACCACGCGCATGCAGGCAGGATGGCGTATCGTCCGCACCATGTCGATCTCCACCGCATCGCCATCGGGCGCTGCCGCTCCGCCCGGCGGAGCCGAACTCACCATGAGCGCGATGGTCTTGCGCGAGCACGGTGGGCCGGAGGTGCTGCGCATGGAGCAACTCCCGATGCCACAGCCCGGACCGGGCGAGGTGCGCGTGCGGATCCGCGCGGTCTCGGTCAACCACCTGGACATCTGGGTGCGGCGCGGCGGCCCGGCGTTCAAGCTCGAGTATCCGCACCGGCTCGGCAGCGATATCGCCGGTGAGGTCGACCTGATCGGGCCACGCAGCGGCGGTCCCGGCACGCTGAACGTCGGCGCCAAGGTCGTCGTCCAGCCCGGCGTGTCGTGCATGCGCTGCGCGCAATGCCTGGGCGGCCACGACAACCTGTGCCGCTGGTACAAGATCCTCGGCGAGAACACGCAGGGTGGCTATGGCGAGTATATCGTCGTCCCCGAGGTCAACCTCGCGCCGTATCCCGAGCGGTTGACGTTCCCCGAGGCCGCGGCGGCGATCCTGCCGTTCCTGACCGCGTGGCAGATGGTCGTGCACAAGGCGCAGGCCAAGCCCGGTGACACCGTGCTCGTGCAAGGCGCCGGCTCCGGCATCGGCGTCGCCGCGATCCAGATCCTCAAGCTCCACGGCGCGCGCGTGATCGCGACCGCGAGCACCGCCGACAAGCGCGCGCGCGCCAAGCTGCTCGGCGCCGACGAGGTGATCGACTACACGACCCAGGACTTCGTCGCCGAGTGCAAGCGGCTCACCGGCAAGGCCGGCGTCGACGCGGTGATCGAGCACGTCGGCGGCGAGGTGTTCGCCGGCAGCATCCGCGCCACGCGCCCCGGCGGCCGCGTCGTCACGTGTGGCGCGACCGCGGGCTTTCACCCGAACCTCGATCTGCGCCACATCTTTTTTCGCCAGGTCGAGGTGCTCGGCTCGACGATGGGGAGCAAGGCCGACCTGCTCGAGGTCCTGCGCCACATCGCGGCCGGCAGGTTGTCGCCGGTCGTCCACGCGATCCTCCCGCTCGCCCGTGCCGGCGAGGCGCACCGGATCCTCGAACAACGCGAGGCGTTCGGCAAGGTGGTGCTGGAACCATGACGGCGATGCTCGAGCTCTCGGGGCTCGGAAAAGACTATGGCGAGCGCACCGCGGTGAAGGCGCTCGATCTCACCGTCACTCGGGGCGAGATCCTCGGCCTGCTCGGCCCCAACGGCGCCGGCAAGACCACGACGATCTCGATGGCCAGCGGCGTCGTCACGCCGACCCGCGGCACGGTCAGGATCGGCGGCGTCGAGCTCGCGAAGCAGCCGCGCATCGCGAAGGCCAAGCTCGGGCTCGTGCCGCAGGACCTCGCGCTCTACGAGGACCTCTCGGCGTTGCAGAACCTGACGTTCTTCGCGGCGCTCTACGGCATCCACGGCAAGCGCGCCGCCGAACACGTCGCGTGGGCGCTCGGCGTCGTCGGGCTCGCCGACCGTGCCAAGGACACCGTCAAGACCTACTCCGGCGGCATGCAGCGCCGCCTCAACATCGCCGCCGGCCTGGTCCACAAGCCCGAGATGTTGATCCTCGACGAGCCCACGGTCGGTGTCGATCCGCAGAGCCGCAACCATATCTTCGAGACCGTGCGCACGCTGAACGCGACCGGGATCACCGTGATCTACACCAGTCACTACATGGAGGAGGTCGAGGCGTTGTGCGACCGCGTCGCGATCATGGACGGCGGCGCGATCGTCGCGCTCGGCACGGTCGCCGAGCTGGTCGCGAAGTACGCCGGCAAGGGCGTCACGCTCGAGGTCACCGGCGATCGCGAGCGTGCCGCCGCCGCGGCGAGCGCGCATGGCACCGTCACCCGCGAGGGCAACGTGATCCGCGTCGAGCCGACCGCCGGCCTCGCGCCGGTGCTCGCGGCGATCGAGGCGACTGGCGTGACGATCGCGCGGATCGAATCGCGGCAGGCGACGCTCGAGACCGCGTTCCTCGCGCTGACCGGCCGCGGCCTGCGAGACGTCGCGTGATCGGCGCCTCGATCCTCAAGGAGGTGTGGCTGTTGATGCGCGACCGCGGGCGGTTGATCTCGCTGTTCGCGCTGCCGGTCGTGTTCATGGTCGTGTTCGGCTCGATGTTCAAGTTCGGTCCCGACAAGGGCCAGCCGCGCCCGATCGGGATCTGGCACGAGGCCAACGACGCGCGCGCGGCGGCGATCGAGACCCAGCTCGATGCCACGCCCGGCTTCGTCGCGAAGGCGTTTCCGTCGCCCGAGGCGCTGCGCCACGCGGTGGCCCACGACGACCTCGCCGCCGGCCTGATCGTCCCGGCCGACTTCGACCCCACCCACGGCAAGCTGATCGAGCTCTCGATCGACGAGGGCGCGCCGATCCAGGTGCGCGGTCCGATCGAGGGCGCCGTGATCGGCGCGGTCACGCGCGCGCTATCGCCGGTCGCGCCGCGTGACCTGCCACCGCTCGTGATCCCGAAAACGCCGCCCGGCGTCGCGCACCCCCTCGCGGACGTCTCGGCGTTCCAGGTCACGGTGCCCGGCAACGCGGTGCTGTTCGCGTTCTTCATCTCGATGGCGGTCGCGATCACGTTCGCGCACGAGCGCCACACCGGGGTGTGGAAGCGCCTGCTCGCCGCGCCGGTGCCGCGCTGGGAGGCGCTGGTCGGCAAGCTCGTACCGTACTTCCTGATCGCGATGGTCCAGCTCGCGTTCCTGTTCGGGCTCGGCGCCGGCGTGTTCGGCATGAAGATCGCGGGCAGCGTCGCGGCGCTCGCGCTGGTCTCGGCCGCGCTGTCGCTGTGCGCCGTGACGTTCGGCCTGCTGGTGTCGTCGTTCGGCGGCACCGAGCGCCAGATCGGCAGCACCGTGCCCGTCGTGATCCTGGTGATGGGGCTGCTCGGCGGCTGCATGTTCCCGCGCATGTTCATGCCCGCGTTCATGAAGCAGATCGGCACGGCGGTGCCGCAGTCGTGGGCGCTCGACGGCTACTACGCGGTGCTCGTGCGGCAGGGCACCGGGGTCGCAGAGATCGCGCCTCAGCTGATCGCACTCACCGCGTTCGCGCTCGGCTTCGCGCTGCTCGGCCTGTGGCGGTTCAAGTTCGAGCGTTAGGGCTGCTCGGCGATCAGCGCGGCGTCGCTCGCGACGAAGTACTCGTGGCCGGCAGCGCCATCACGCACGTTCGCGTAGATCCAGCCGTCGCTGCGAAAGTGCGGCATCAGCGCGTACTGGCCCGGCGCCATGTTCGTGATCCGCACCGGTACGCCGGTCGCGAGGTCCATCAGGTACAGGTTCGCGGCGCCCTGCAGCTTGTACGCCGCGAACCCCGGGTCTGCCGCGTTCGCGAAGCCGAGCTCGTGGGCATCGGCGTCGGTGTTCGAGATGTAGTGGTGGTAGACGATCCAGCGCTCGTCGTACGAGAACGCGACCTTGCCGCCGGTGATGCAGTAGCGCGCGATCTCGGGCGTGGTGATCGCGTACGAGCCGGTCGTGCCGACCGCGACGACCTTGTGGAGCACGTAGCCGATCTGGACGTCGTTCGTGGTCGCCGTACGCGTCAGCTCGAGCGTCGCCGACGGCGACAGCACGGAGTCGCCCTCGTAGGGCTGCGCGACCTCGACCTGGGTCCCCGCGACGTACGCGTTGCCGGTCATCACGAACGGGTTGAAGTCCGCGCTCGCGTTCGAGCCGAACCGCGCGGCGGGATCGCCCAACGTCGTCGAGTGGCCGCCGTCGTCGGACACGAACTCGCTGTCGATCGTGAAGTAGTCGCCGCCGTTCAACGCCTTGCCGACGTGTTGGTACAAGCCGATCTGGTTGAACCTCGTGCAGCCCGGCTCGGTCATCGCGATGCTCGCCGGGTTCGAGGTCAACACGCTGATCGGGCACGTGTTCGTCGTGCCGCCCTGGAACACGAAGCCGCTGCCGTCGGGGAAGAACGCCGGATCGTAGAGCGCGGCGACCGGGATGTGGGTGGCGCCCCGCGCGAGGTCCGTGATGTTCGACTGGCCGGTCGTGCGCACGCCGTGGCCGATGAAGCGACCGTCCGGCGAGCTGCGGCTCCAGTACGCCGAGACGTAGGTGACGTCGTCGAGGATGCGCAGGTTGCCGCGACCCGCGACATCCCAGCCCGCGCCGTACGTCATCGTCGACGCCAGCGGTTCGTGGGTCAGGCACATCCGCGGATCGGTGGCGGCGCCGCAATCGAACATCGCCATGCCGTCGTCGCGGTTGACCGCGCGCCACCCGATGGTCGCGAGCTGCGCGGTGTGGGCGGCGACATCGGCGGAGATCCCGGGCGTGCACGTCGTCGGTGCGCCATCGGGCGGCATCAGCTGATCGAGCAGCGGCTGGCCGCGCGCGATCCACTCGGCGACGAGATCGAACTGCGGTTGGGTGAGCGGCGCGATGTCGCTGCCGTGCGGCATCGCGGCTTGCTCGAGGAACGCCGCCTTCTGCGCGGGTGCGTCCGGCCCGTAGGCCTTCCAGAACGTGTAGTCGAACCACGGCAGCCGCGCCGCGGTCGCGTAGATGCCGAGGTGGACAGGATCGAACGACGAGGTCGTGACCGCGGGCATCGAGCGCAGGCAGTTGATCATCTGTAGCGCCGAAGCCTGGGTCTGGACCTGGAGATCGGTGAGGCATGTGGTCCGCGACGTATCGGCGAGCGCGCGCCAGTACCGTAGGTGCTGCTTGGTCATGCCGTGGCAGGTGTTGCAGCTGGCGGTCGTCGCGCTGGGCAGCGCACCGAGGATGCCGAGCGCCTGGCTCGCGAGCTGATCGTCGGGGAGCGCGACCGGATTGCGGAACACCGGCACCATCGGCGCGTCGATCGGCGCATCGAACGGCGCATCGAAGCTGGGCGAGTCGACGCTCGCGTCGTTCGCCCTGGCTTTGTTGCCATCCCCACAACCGACACCACAAGCGACCAGGGCCCCGAGGATCAGTGCGCGTTTCACGGTCGCATCCTGCCCCAAACGCCGCCCGATCTGGGACATTCCTTGGATCTGACAGGAGCCTTATGAAGAAGCTATTCAGTCTCGCGATCGCGATCTCCATGACGGCGTGCGTGGCGCACGGCCAGGCCACGATGGGCGTCGATTCGACGGCCGTGGTTTACCAGGATCCGCCACCTCCCCGCGTCGAGACCTTCGCGTCACGGCCGGGGTTCGTGTTCGTCAAGGGACGCTGGACATGGCAACAAGGCCAATGGACGTGGACCGCCGGTCACTGGGAGCGCGAGCGCGGTGGCTATGCGTGGAACGACGGCCACTGGGAGCACCACGGCAATCGCTGGGACTGGATCGACGGCACGTGGAGCGCCGCGACCTCCTCCTCGCCGATCGCACAGGGCGGCGTCACCGTCGGCCCGACGCCCACGAACACCACGACCGTCACGCATGGCGAGACCAGCGGCGGCGTCACCGTGACCGAGTCCTCGACCTATCCGAACGCGGCTCCGCCGCCGGTGCGCGTCGAGAACCAAGGCCCGCGCGCGGGCTTCGTGTGGATCAGCGGACGCTGGGATTGGAGCCACGGCCAGTGGGCATGGGTCGCCGGCCACTGGGAGCGCCAGCGCGCGAACCAGGTGTGGATCGCCGGTCGCTGGGAGCTCCAGGGCAACCGCTGGACCTGGACCGAGGGCCGCTGGGATCGCGGCGGGCCCCCGCCGCCGGTCGTCCGCGATCATCGCTAGGCTCGCGCGAGCGACACCACGGCGTGTAACCGCGCGGAGTTACCGTTATGATAGCGGCGATGCATCGGGGCTCCGCCGCGTTACTCGTCCTGCTCGCGCCCACGGTCGCGGCCGCCGATCCGACTCAGGTCGGTGCGTTCCTGGGTCCGCGCATCTTCAGCCAGCACTCCGCGCTCGGCTACATCGACGGCGAGCCGGCGCACCCGATGCTCGAGAACGGCGTCGCGTTCGGGGCGCGCGTCGCGAAGCAGTTCGGGTTGCCCTGGCTGTTTCCCGAGCTCGAGCTCGCGTTTTCACCGACCAAGACGACGACGCCGATGAATGCGATCGCGGCCGACATCTACTGGCTCGATCCACGGGTCCAGGTCCGCTTCGAGCTGATGCCCGGCCGCCGCGTGCAGCCGTTCGTCGTCGTCGGAGGCGGTGCACCGATCGCGCTGTCGTCGAAGCGGATGTCGCTCAACTCCGGCGTGATCGGCGAGGGCTACGCCGGCGCCGGGATCCGGATCAACACCGACAAGGGGTTCGCGTTCCGTGCCGATGCGCGGTTCGCGATCGTCCCCGGCGAAAACCCGCCGCTGGTCGGCTACGAGGCCGAGATCAACATCGGCATCGACATCCATCTCGGCGAGAACCACGCCAGCACCGCGCCCGAGGTGCCGGTCAACGCACCGCCGCCGGACCGCGATGGCGACGGCATCCCCGATGCGAAGGACAAGTGTCCCGACCGGCCCGAGGACTTCGACGGCTTCGAGGACGCCGACGGCTGCCCCGACATCGACAACGACGGCGATCACGTGCTCGACATCGCGGACAAGTGCCCGATGCAGCCCGAGACCTACAACGGCTTCGAGGACGACGACGGCTGCCCCGACACCGTTCCGCCCGACGTCGAGGCGTTGAAGGGAACGATCGAAGGGCTGATCTATGCCGATGGCGAGACGGCGGTACGCGACTCGGCACACAAGTCGATCTTGAGCATCGCGAAGGTCATGGCCGACCATCCGTCGATCCGGGTCGTGCTGGTCGGTCACACCGACGATCGCGAGGCCAAGGCGTTCGCGACTCCCGAGCCTGGCCAACCGCCGCCCGATGTCGCCTCGATCGCGACGCAGCTCGCGCACGGCCGGGCCGAGGCCGTCCGCCAGGCCCTCGTCGCCGCCGGTGTCGCTCAGGGCCGCATCGTCGTCGACGGCGTCGGCGCCGAGGATCCCGTCGCCGACAACAACACCGCCAAGGGCCGGCTCGCGAACCGGCGCGTCGAGATCAAGCTGTACATCCCCCGATAGGCGTCGAGCGCCCGACGTCCGACGACGAGCGAGCTACTTCTTGCGACCGAACAGGCCGCGCTTCTCGGCCTTGACGTCCTCGCCGAGGTCGGTGGCGAGCTCGCGCAGCAGGTCTTGCTGCTTCTGCGACAGCTTCCTGGGGATCTCGACCTTCCACTGGATCACGTGATCACCGCGGCCACCGTGGCCGATCCGCGGGATGCCGGCGCCGCGGCGCACGATCACGTCCCCGGGCTGGGTGCCGGGCTTGAGCTCGACGGTCGTGGAGCCGGTGACCTGATCCTCGATCGTGTAGATCTCGACTTCCCCGCCGAGCGCGGCCTTCACGAAGCTGATCGGCACCTCGCTGAGGATGTC
>JBDTEH010000322.1:0-8460 GCA_039922635.1 Kofleriaceae bacterium
ATTGCTGCACGACGGTGTGCTCGCCATCCGCGGAACCGCGCCGGACCGGCTCGTGTTTGACCTGCCGCTCAGTCCCGGCGGGGACTGAACATCGATCAGTCCAGTCCAGTCCCGGCAGGCCCGGCAGGCCCGGCAGGCCCGGCAGTCCCGGCAGTCCCGGCAGGCCCGGCAGTCCCGGCAGGCCCGGCAGTCCCGGCAGGCCCGGCGGGGACGGACCTGTTGCACTCTGACCATCGAAACCTGAACGAAAGGCGCGCGGCGCCTCCGATCGCGACCACGTCGGCGATCGAGCGCCGCGCTGACGTCGAGGACAGCTCCCCGATCGGTTGGCGGTCCGGACCGACAGCGATTTCCGGTCGTGATCACCATGGGTTCAAAGCGGTCGGCGCTCTAGCGGATCGGCGAGTTGTCCCCTTCGGCGACGAACGCGGCCCAGTAGTACGGGTGCTTGTACTTGGCCTCGCCCGCGATCTCGCGCTGGACATCGCGCAGCGCGGTGCTGCGCGGCTCGCCCGCCTTGAGTCTCCGGTAGTAGCCGGCCATCAGATCGCGCGTCGCGAGATCGTCGACCTGCCACAGCGACATCACGAGGCTCTCCGCGCCGGCGATCACGAGCGCACGGCGCAGGCCGTAGACGCCCTCGCCGTTGATGACCTTGCCGTTGCCGGTGTCGCACGCCGATAGCACGACGAGCTTGGTGCCCCACAGATCCAGGCCCGACGCCTCCATCGAGGTCAGGATGCCGTCCTCGTTCCCCGACGACAGCTTGTTCGCACCGGCGAGCGCGAGCCCCGAGCGGAGCAGCGGATTTTCGGCGCCGGTTTGCGGAGCGGCGCTCTGGCCGAGCATCCCCATCGCGACCGCCGTCGCCGCCTGCGCGGCACCCCGTGACGCCCTGGCCGGCTCGTCGTTCAAGAAGAAGCCATGGGTCGCGAGGTGCAAGATCTTCGGCCCGTGGAGCGCCTTGAGCGCGCCCTCGGTCGCCTTCGCACCGCGGTACTCGGTCAGCCCGGTGAACGTCTTCTCGACCTCGTCGGCCTCCTGCCCCGTGCCCGGCAGCTGCGGCCACATCAGGCCCGACAGATCCGCCGAGCGCGCGCCGCGCGACATCTTGGCGGCGGGCGCCGCACCCGGCGCTGCCTGGGTCGCGTCGAACGCCGGATCCGCGAAGATCACGCCGCCGCCCTGCGGCTTGCTCTTGATCGCCAGGCGGAGCAGATCGCGTCCCGACGTCAGGTACGTGAACGTGAACGTGTCGAGCAGCAGCTTGCCGTGGTCGTCGACCAGCGCGGAGAACGGCACGACGTTGAGCGTGCCGTCGGGCGCGAGCAGCACGTTGGTCGTGGCGCCGAGCGCCGGCGCGAGCTTGCCGATCGTCAGCTTGTACAGCGCGTTGCCGAGCTCGCCGACCTTGGTGTCCCTGGGGTCCGAGACCGCCTTGCGAAACCTCTCCACCGCGCCGTCGATCGCCGATGCCGGCCCGAGATCGATCATCGCAGGATCGCCCTTGCCGGCGAGCACGTAGGCCGCGTAGCGCCGCGGCGGCAGGATCGGATTGATCCGATACGGCGACTTCGGATCGTACGGCTGAAAGTTGACGAGCTCGACCAGCTTGGCGCCCCTGGGCAACAGCTTCTGGATCGGCGCGAGCTCGATCGGCAGGCTGGTCGCGCGATACGCCGCGCTCTTCTTGCCGACCTCGATCTCGAGCTTCTGGATCTGGTCCTCGAGCGACGCGACGGACTTCGCGTAATCATCGGGTCCGGTCGCCGCGGGTCCCGCGACCGTCAGCTTGGCGAGCTGCGCCCGCGCGCTCGCGAGATCGTCGAGCAGCCGCTTGTCGGCGGGCGACAGCTTCGCGCGGATCGTCGCCATGCTCGCCGCGGCGGCGTCGAGCACCCGGCCCTTGCGGCGCAACAGCGTCGTCAGCCCCAGCCGTGCCGCGACCGCGCTGTGCGGCGCGTAGGTCAACCCGAAGTTGACCGCGAGGTCGAGCTGGTAGTTGTTCTTCGAGAAATAGATCGCGTGGTCGCTCTCAGTGCCGGTGCGCAGCACGTTGACGAGCTCCTTCTCGGCGAGCTCGAGCGAGGTCGCGAGGGTCTGCTCGGCCTTCGCGGTCTCGCCGCTGGCCATGTAGAGGCTCGCGAGCGAGTGCTCGACCATGCCGTACATCGGGTGGCGCTTGCCGAACGTCTTCTCCGCGTACGCCCGGTAGTCGAGCAGCTGCTGCTCGGCGCGCTTGTAGTCGCCGAGCTCGCGCAGCACGTCGGCGATCGTCGTGTCGTACGCGCGCGCCGACAGCGGCGATAGCTTGGCCATCTGCTGCTCCGCCTTGTCGTACAGCGCCAGCGCCTGCCTCGGGTGGCCGTTCGCGCGCACGATCTCGGCCAGGACGCCCTCGTAGGCGGAGTAGCCACGCGCCTTGTCGTCGATCGCGATCACGCGCTGGAACACCTTCGCCGCGTCCGCGAGGTCGTCGATCTGGCGGTAGTTGTAGCCGAGCTGACCGAGCATCACCGGCAGCATCGGATCGTCGGGCTTGTCCTTGTCGAGCCGCGCGACCTCTTGCTGGTACAGCGCGATCGATCGATCGAACAGCGGCTTGGCGAGGTCGTCGCGGCCGCCGTAGTGATAGCTCATCGCGATCGACCACAGCGTCGACGCGTGGGTCTGGACGTTGACGCCGGGCGCGGCCGACACGATCGCGATCTCGCGGTCGTACAGCGCCTTCGCCTTGGCCGGCTGGTTGGTCTGCCAGTAGATGCTCGCGAGCTGCTGGATCGGCCCGAGCAGCGAGAGGTCGCGGTTGGACTTCGCCAGCGCCTCCTGGATCGCGAGCGCTTGCTCGTACAAGCGCTCCGCGGACGAGTACTCGTTGTGCATCTGGAGCAGCGCCGCGTACGTCGTGAGCTGACTCGCGTACATGATCGACTTCTCGCCATCGAGCTGCTTGGTGAGCGCGAGCGCGCGCTGGACGTAGGGCTCGGCTTCGTCGAGGCGGTTCTGCGCCCACAGCATCCCCGACACGCCCATCAACGCGGTCTGGACGTCCCGCGAGTCAGGTCCGGCCGCGCGCTCGGCGGACGCGAGCACCTGCTTGTCGATCGCGAGCGCCCCGGCGTAATCGCCGCTCGCCGAGTACATCCCCGCGAGCCCCTGCTCGTGCATGCGGACCTGCTGGGCATCGCCTCCGAGGATCTTGGTCTCGAGCGCGACGAGCTGCTTCGCGACCTTGATCGCCGGGACATACGCGCCCTTGCCCTCGAGCTCGTACATCTGCTTCTGCAGCGCGTTGATCTGCTGCTGCTCCGCGGCAGTCGCGGTCGCCTTGACCGGTGCCTTGGGGGCGGGGCCACCGAGCGCGATCGCCGAGACCAGCGTGGCCGAGACCAGCGTGGCCGAAACCAGCGCGGCCGAAACCAGCGCGATCGAGATCCGGATCGTGCGCGTCATCGCCGCTACAATAGTGCAGATGCGCCTCCTCACCCTCGCAATCGTCCTTGGCTCGCTCGCGATCACCGGCTGCGCGAAGAAGCAGCAGGCCGCCCAAGCGAAGAAGCCCGTGCCCGCCGCGACCACGCCGAGCGACCCCCAGCCCGTGGCGGCGCCGGCCGAGGCTACGCCGGTCGCCCCGGCGCCCGCGAGCGAAGCGGCCCCGGCGCCGGGCTCGCGCGGGCCGGTCAAGAAGGGCGGCGATCCCGAGGACGGCGGCCAGTAGCAGCCGCCGCTACAGCCAGAACTTCGCGGAGCCGACCACGCCGATCGTCGCGATCACGAGCCCCATCGAGTAGCCGAACCGGCGATCGCGCACGCTGGGGTCCGAGCCGTCGAGCGTGCGGGCGAGCACCAGGTTGCGCAGGTCGAGGCAGAACCACACGAACGACACCCCGCCGGTGATGATCGTGATGAACACCGCGAACGCGTAGTCGGACATCGGGTTCGTCATCGAGTGGCCTCGGCGGGCGCCAGGGTGGGCGCCAGGGCGAGCGCGGGTGGAATCGGATCGATCAGCATCCGCTTGGTGTCGTACACGAGGATCGCCGCCATCACCGGCAAGAACAGCCAGTAGAAGAACGTGACCTCGAACCGGGCGGTCGCGAAGCCGATCAGGTAGCCGGTGTACGCGACCAGCCGCTCCATCGCGTAGGACTTGTAGTTCGTGGCGCGCCCTGCCCGCTTGAGGTAGATCGCGCGCATCACGGTGTTGACGGCGCCGAGCGTGAGCACGCCGACGACGGGCAGCACCGGCGCCCAGCCGTACGCCGCGACGACGATCAGGCCGAAGCCGTAACAAGCCGCGTCGGCGATCGCATCGAACAGCTCGCCGAACGCGCTCTTGCAGTTGAAGATCCGCGCGACCAGCCCGTCGAGCTTGTCGAGCAGGCCGCACGCGAGCATGATCAGCGTCGCCCACTGGTGATAGCCGTGGTGCACCGCCCACAGGAACACCGGCAGCGTGAAGAACCGCGACGCGGTGACCGCGTTCGCCGGGTTCCACGGCGACACGACGCGCCGCGCGGGCGCAGCGCCAGGTCCCGCGAGCGTCTCGCCGGCGAGCGCCGTCACGAGGCTTCAGCTTCGGGCTCGACGTCATCGACCGTCGCGAGCCCTGGATCGACGAACCGATAGCGCTTCCACGCGAACCGCACGCGTTGGAGCAACGACACGTGGCTCATGATCGCGACCGCCCAGCACCCGGCGAGCAGCGGACGGGGATCGTGGAGCAGCGCGGTGAAGAACACACCGGCGCCGTAGTAGATCAAGAACTCCGCCGAGCCGAACAACCCGACGACGTCGATCGGATGGCCGATCTTGCCCTTCTCGCGCCACACGTCCTGCTGGCTCTCGGCGTAGATCGAGAGCTTGATGATCACGTTCGTGAGCGCGCCGGTGATCCCGAAGCCGAGCACGATCAAGATGTGCGGATAGTCGTACGACAGGTTGAGGCAGCCACCCGCGTACATGATGCCGAGCACCCAGCGGTCGCAGACATCGTCCATCACCGCGCCGAACGTCGAGCGCTGGTTGAAGTTGCGCGCCTTGTAGCCATCGATGTGGTCGACCAGGCCGCGCACGAGCAACAGCGCGAACCCCGGCCACCACCAGCCCTTGAAGAACACCACGCCGCCGACGAGGCCGATCACGGCGCCCAGCGCGGTCCACGCGTTCGCGTGGATCGGCAGCTTCGCGAGCGACGCGACGATCGGATGGAGCAGCCGATCGAGTTGCTTGCGGAAGGCGAACAGGTTCATGACGCGCGGGGACTCTAGTACGGATCAGGTGCCCGTTCGGACGGAATCGAGCACCGTGCGCAACGCGGCAAGGAACTGATCGATCTGGGCCGGCGTCACCGACAGCGGCGGCTGCAGGCGCAACACGTTGCCATAGAGCCCCGAGACCGTGATCAGCATGCCGGCCGCGTGGAGCGCGTCCTTGACCTTGCCCATCGCGGCCTTGGGCAGCACTTCCTTGGTGTCGCGGTTCGACACCAGCTCGATGCCGCCGAGCAGGCCCGTGAACCGAACATCGCCGATCCACGGATCGCGCAGCGCCCACGCGGCCTCGGTGAAGTAGCGGCCCATGGTCGCGCAGTGGTCGATCAACTTCTCGGCTTCGAGGGTCTCGATCAACGCGAGCCCGGCGGCCGCCGAGACCGCGTTGCCGCCGTTGGTCGGCGTGGTGCCGCCGAAGAAGCTCTTGCACACGGCATCCGATGCGATCGTCGCGGCGAGCGAGCCGACGCCGCCCGACAGACCCTTGCCGCCGGTCATGATCTCGGGCGAAAGGCCGTAGTGTTCGACCGCGAACATCTTGCCGGTCCGACCGAGGCCGGTCTGGACTTCGTCGGCGATCAACAGGATCCCGCGCGCCTTGCGAGCGCGCTCGACGCGGTCCCACCACTTCTGCGGCGGCGCGAGACCGCCGACCGCCTGGATGATCTCGGCGATGATCGCCGCGGTCTTCGGGCGAGCGTCGAGCTTGGCCTCGAGTCCGTCGAGGCACTGGGTCTGGCAGGTCGAGGCCGGCCCGAACTTGCAGCGATAGCAGTACGCGTTCGGGATCGGGTAGTTCTCCGGCCCCATCGGCTTGCCGGCGCTCTCGCGATACTTCTCGCTCGCGGTGACCTCGAGCGCGCCGATCGTGAGGCCGTGATAGCCGTTCTCGAGGTACGCGATGTCGGTCTTCTTCTCGTACTGGCGCGCGAGCTTGAGCGCGAACTCGTTCGACTCCGAGCCGCCGGTCGAGAAGAACACCTTGTTCAGCGACTTGGGGCCCAGCTCGATCAGCCGCTTCGCGAGCTTCACGACGGACACGGTGCCGTGCTTGCCGGACACCTGCAGCACGGTGTGGAGCTGCTTGGTCGCGGCCTCGATGATCCGCGGATGGCAGTGACCGGCGTTGTTGACGAAGTACCCCGCCGTGAGGTCGAGGTACTCCTTGCCGTGGACGTCGGTGATCGTGCAGCCCTTCGCCTTCGCGACGATCACGGGCTCCCCGGCAGGGTGCGGCCACGGCCGCATCACGTATTGTTCGTCTGCGCGCTCGATGGAGTCGGCGTCGGTCAGGTCTTCGGTCATCGCAATGGCGGAGTTAAATCACGACGCAAACCATTGTCAAGTTCCATAGTTAGATTGCTGCGGGGTACCGGGCTCTGCCGCGAAAATGCCGTTGTCGCGTTGCCACACTCGCACGTGATCTGAGGTGATTGCGCCACGTTCGATTTCGAACACCCGGTAGCGCGCGGTGCGATGGGGCTTGTCATGCTCGTAGGTTCCGCTCGCGACGCCGCGCACCGGCACCGCTCCCGCGGGCCCTGCGAGCATTTCGGTCATGTCGCGGTGCTCGTGACCGTGCACGATCAGATCGGCCCCGACCTCGGCGATCACGCGCGCGAACGCCTCGTGGTCGCGCAGGCCGCGGATCCGGTTGCGCGCGGCCTTGCCGGCCGGCGGGTGGTGGATCGCGACGACGCGGACCTTGCCCGCGAGCCGCGGATCCGCGAGCACCTGCGCGAGGCGCGCGAGCTGCGCGTCGCCGACCCGGCCGTACGCGGTGAACCACGGCGTTGCGCGCGAGGTCGTCACGCCGACCACCGCGAGCTCGCCCCGCACGCGGACGATCGGCCACGCCGCGTCGGGCTCGTTGTCGTCGAGCGGCCACTCCCAGCCCTCGTCGGTGCGGTGATACGGCTCGAAGATCGATCCGAACAGGCCGACGCCCTCGGCGACGTACGCGTCGTGGTTGCCGGGGATCACGGTGACGTCATGCGGGCCCAGCCCGATCCGCTCGAACAGGCCGCGCGCGAACGCGAACTCCTGGGGCAGCGCGAGGTTCGTGACATCGCCGGTGCACAGCACGTGGTCGATCTTCGCGGCCTCGAAGTCCGCGATCATCTGCTCGAACGCGGCGATGTGGTAGTGGCGGCTGCGGTTGGTCAGGAGGTTCGCCGCGCCGATCCAGCGCTTGTTCGCGAGCGCGAGCCAGCCGGCGCCATCGTGCGACAGCAGGTGCAGATCGGAGCAATGCGCGAGACGCACCGCGCAGTCGTAGCACCCTACGGTTGCGGCGTCAGCAGCGTGGCCATGTCCTCGGCCATCGTGGCGCGGATGTACTTGATCGTCGCACCGCGCAGCCGCTGCTTGGTCGCGCGAAACGCCTGTTGCGCGAGCGCGCCGAGCTTCGCGGCCTGGCCGATCGCGGTCGCGATCACCTCGCCGGGCGCGACCACCGCGTCGACATAGCCGGCGAGCTGGGCCTGTTCGGGGTTGTAGATCGTCGCCATCAGGGTCGCGCGATCGAGCTCGGGCTTGACGATCCGATCGCGCGCGAGCTCCATCGCGAGCACCGGCACCGGCAGGCCGATCTGAACCTCGTTGAGGCCGATCTTGAACGCGCCGGCCGCGGCGATCCGCAGATCGCCGGTCAGCACGACGAGCGCACCGCCGGCGAGCGCGTGGCCGGTGCACGCGATCACGAGCGGCACCTTCGCGGCGTACAGCCGGAGCAACAGCTCCGAGCCCCGGGTCAACAGCGCGGTCGCGTTCGCAGGCCCGCTCATCATCACCTTGAGATCGAAGCCGGCGCAGAACCGATCGGGCCGCCCGGCGAGCACCATGGCCTTGGCCTCGCCCTCGGCGCGAGCCAGCGCCGCGAGCAGGTGATCGATCATCTCGTTCGACAGCGCGTTCGCCTTGCCGTCGTCCATCGTGACGACGGCCGTCGAGCCGTCGAGCGCATACGTCAATTGGTCGGCCACGCCGCGAAGCTACCGCGAAACGTGGCTGTGCTGGCGCGCCTGGCCGACTGGGCGTCGCGAGCACGCGGCGAGATGGAAATATCGACGGCCCGCTCGCGGCGCGGTCGGTCGCGCGGGTGCGGGACCCGGCGTCGCGTGCACGCGGCGCCACGGGCAGCCACGGGACCGCGTGCATCCGCGGCGCCGGGAAACCGCTTCTCACC
>JBDTEH010000323.1:0-3106 GCA_039922635.1 Kofleriaceae bacterium
ACGACGTCGGCACCGTCCTGGGCGAGCTCGAGCATGATCGGCAGGTACTTCGGATCGTGGCTGCCATCGGCGTCCATCTCGAAGATGAACTCGAAGCCACGCTCGAGCGCCCACTTGAAGCCCTCGACGTAGGCCGTGCCGAGCCCGAGCTTGCCGGCGCGGTGCATCACGTGGACGCGAGGACCGCCCTGTGCGCCGGTGCCACTGCGAGCCGCGATGTCGTCGAGGAGCTGGCCGGTGCCGTCGGGCGAGTTGTCATCGACGAACAGCAGCTCGACCCCCGGGATGGCCGCCAAGAACCGCTCGGCGATACCGGGCACGTTCTCGCGCTCGTTGTAGGTGGGCACGATGATGAGGGCCTTGGCCATGCCGGGGCGCACGATAGCGGGGTCGTCCCACCACCGCAACGCACGCGCTATCCTCACCGTGCGTGAGATCGCGACGTGCCTGGGTTTACGTGCTCTCGGTCTTGGCACTCCTCGTGCCGGCCGGTGGCATCGCGTACCTCGGTGCCGTGTCGTACCGCGATCAAAAGGGTGCGGTGGCCGCGCAGCTCGATCGCCAGCGCGGCGCGGCGGTCGCGATCGTGGGGCGGATCGACCGGGCGATCGTGGCGGCGCTCGACGACGCCGACCGTGCCGCGACGGCGGGCCAATCCAGCCCCTTGCCCGGGCTCGCGCGCTACTGGTTCTGGCTCGCCGCGGACGGCCACATCCGCGTGCCGAAGACCGCGTTGCCGCTGGTCGTGCCGGACCCCGCGCTCGACCGGCCCGCGTCGCCCAGCGGACGGATCGAGGACTACGTGCGCGAGCTGTCGCGCCGCCAGGATCGGGCGGCCCGGTTGCGCGCGGCCCAGCGCGCGGAGGCGTGCAACGACGGCGCGTGCGTCGCGGCGCTCGCGGAGGCCAGGCGTGGCTACGCGGCGCTGGTCGCGTTCGACGATACCGGCCCCGACGCGCTGCTGGGGCTCGCGCGCGTCGTCGCGCGGCTCGGCGATCCGCAGCGCTCGCTCGCGCTCCTCGACGAGCTCGACCGGCGGTTCGGGACGCGCAGCTTTCCGAAGGGTGGGGCCTCGCCCGAGCGCGTGCCGGTCGTGCTCGTCACGGCGATGCTGCGCGCCGAGGCCGCCGGTGCGGCGCGTGCGAGCCGGCTGCTCGCGGTCGCGCAGGCGGTCCTCGCCGGGGCCTACGAGATCGATCCGATCGTCGGCATCGGCGTCGTCACGCGCGTCCGCGCCGAGCTCGCCGGGGCGGTCCCGGCTGGGGCCCCGGCTGGGGACCCAGCTGGGGTCCCGGCTGGGGTCAAGGCTCAACTGCAGGCCCTCGATGTGGAGGTCGAGACCCTGCGCGCCCGGGCTCGTGCCGCGGCCGGGCTCGCCGACGACAAGGACGAGCTCGTGACCACCGCGACCACGGCGTGGCGCGGCAAGCCGGCGGTGAAGCAACCGGGCCGCACGCTGATCTACCGGCGCCGCGCCGATGGCTCGGTGATCGGCCTGGCGGTCGATGGCCGCATGCTCGCGGCGGCGGCCGGCCACGATCCCTCGGACGACGTCGCGCGCGAGGCACGCCCGCTGGTGCTCGCGACCGGCGCCTCGCCCGGCGCGGAGCTACGCAAGCTCGATCAGCTCCCCCTGGGCGAGCAGCAGCCGCATCTCCAGCTCTGGCTGGTCAACCCCGTCGTCGCGCCCGATCCTCTCGACGAGGTCGTGCGCCACCGCGAGCGCACCCACATCGTGTTCACGTCGGCGCTCGCGCTGATGCTCGGCGTCGGCCTGCTCGCGATGATCCGCGGCGCCGCGCGCGCCCGCGAGCTCGCGCAGCTCAAGAGCGACTTCGTGTCGACGGTGTCGCACGAGCTCAAGACCCCGCTGACCTCGATCCGGATGTTCGCGGAGATGCTCCAGCAGGGCGTCGCGCAGGGGGATGCCGAGAAGATGCACCGCTACCACGGCGTGATCGTGCAGGAGAGCCAGCGCCTCGGCCTGCTGATCGCGAACCTGCTCGATTACGCGCAGATCGAGCGCGGGACGCGGCGCTACACCCAGACCTCGGTCGAGCTCGCGCAGCTCGGCCAGCTCGCGGTGTCGACGTTCGAGGCGCTCGCGTCGCCGCAGGCCGGCCGCAATCCGATCGCGATCGACGTGTCTCCCGCAGCGATGACCACGGAAGTCGAGGTCGACGGCGATGTCGTCGTGGGCGCGGTCCTCAACCTGCTCGCGAACGCCGCGAAGTACGGCGGCATCGGCAAGCCGATCGAGGTGCGGATCGATGCCGATGCGACCGGCGCGTCGATCGCGGTGCGCGACCATGGCCCCGGGATCCCGCCCGCCGAGCAAGCGCGGATCTTCCGCGAGTTCTATCGCGCACCCGAAGCGTATCGCTCGAATGTCGAGGGCACGGGGCTCGGGCTCGCGCTCGTCAAGCGCCACATCGAGGCGCTGGGCGGCACCGTCGCGGTCGTGTCGGAGGTCGGCCGCGGCGCCACGTTCACGATCCGGTTGCCGCGGGCCCCGATCTCGCCGATGCCACCGGAGGTGACGCCGTGACCCGGATCCTCGTCGTCGAGGACGATCCGTCGATCCGTATGGGGCTCGAGGACACGCTGACCGCGAAGGGCTACGAGGTCCGCGCCGTGGGCCGCGGCGGTGAGGGCGCCGACGAGGCCGGCTCCGGCAAGTACGATCTCGTCGTGCTCGACGTCATGCTTCCGGACCTCGACGGCTTCGAGGTGCTGCGCCGGATCCGCGCGGCTCGCGGCAGCGCGCGCAGCACGCCGGTGATCATGCTCTCGGCCCGCGCCGCGGAGCTCGATCGCGTGCGCGGCCTCGAGCTCGGCGCGGACGATTACGTCACCAAGCCGTTCTCGTTGATGGAGCTCCTCGCGCGGGTCACCTCGGTGCTGCGGCGGTCGCACGGCGAGATCCAGGAGCCGGTCGGCCTGGCTTTCGGCGAGCTCTCGATCGATCTGGTCGGCCACGTCGCGACCCGCGCCGGCAAGCGCATCGAGCTGCCGAGCCGCGCGTTCGCGATCCTGAAGGTGTTCGCGAAGCGGCCCGGCGAGGTCGTTTCGCGCGACGTCCTGCTCGAAGAGGCGTGGGGATACG
>JBDTEH010000324.1:0-30331 GCA_039922635.1 Kofleriaceae bacterium
CGATGACGACGCGCCCGCGGCCGTCGAGCGACAGCCGGCTATTGGCGATCGGCGAGCGCGCGCCATAACGGCACAGGCGCTCGAGCGCGTCGCGATCGTCGACATCGATCTCGCGGTCAGCATGGAGGGAGTAGCCTTCGACGAGTGCGGTGCGCCGCGTCGCGGACGAGACCGATGAGAATCGCGCGAGCGCCGGATCGGACAGCGCGGCGGCTTGGTCGTGGGCGAGCGCGTCGGATGGTTCGTCGCCGTCGTCGTCTTCCGCGAGGCGCTCGACGCGCGCGTGGATTGCGCGCGCGATCTGCGCGAGCAACCGGCCGACCTCGGCGTCGCACGGCGGAGGCAGCGCATGAAATGCGACCGCGCCGTCGGCCGCGGCGACGAATGCGCCGTCGGGGAGGAGCGCATGCGCGTGGCAATTGAGGTTGAGCAACGAACCGAAGCGCTGCACGAACGTGACCGCGCCACAGTGCGGATCGATCGTCTCTTCGCAAGGCCTGTGATGCTCGATGGTCGACCCTCAGGCGCAACACCACTCGTGCAATCAGTTGCGGAATTCGGACCATCCCGATCGCCGAAACCGGCGGGTGGCGATCACCGAAACCGGCGCATGACGATCACCGAAACCGGTGATGGCGATCGCCGAAACCGGGCATCCCGATCACCGAAACCGGTGATGGCGATCGCCTGACCTCGGGGATCAGACCATTGCTCGACCTTCGGTGATCGGAGGTCGAGCGGACGACGCTGGACGGGCCTGCAGCCGCGCGCCTCCTTGGAGGCTTGATGGCTACGGAGCGACTGTCCATGCGCAAGACACGAGAGATTCTTCGACTGAAGGAGCTGAAGCGGAGCCATCGCGAGATCTCGCGTGTGCTCGGCGTCGGCGGTGCCACGGTGAGCGAGGCCGCGGCGCGAGCGAGGGCCGCGCAGCTGGACTGGGCTGTGGTCTCGGCGATGAGCGACGCCCACCACGGCGCCCGTCGAAGATCCGATCACCACACCCACCGCGATCACGCTGGCACGCCGCCTTGATTGGGCCGCACTTCTTCGCCGGGTCTGGGGTCCCGATGTCACCACCTGTCTGCAGCGTGGCGACTCCCTTCGCATCTCGAGCTCGTGTTCCCTTGATTGCTATCCAGCCTTCGCACTGAACGGCACCGGCGTGCCCACGCTCGACAAAACGTTCCCGTGCTCACACCGGTTACGTCGCCGTTTCCCGCCGCGCGACAAATAGATCTCGGGCCTCCGACGGGTCGTCGCGCGAAAACCCGCACAGACTCGCCTATCCTTCGACTGCGATGACGATGCACCCAGAGTGGCGCTACCAGGCCTGGGGCGAGCTCACGCGCGACGATCTCTACACGATCCTCTCGCTCCGACAGCGCGTGTTTGTCGTCGAGCACGAGCGCATCTGTCTCGATGTCGATGGCGACGACCAGCGTGCCTGGCACCTGTGGTGGCCAGCTCCGGATGGCTCGGTGCTCGCCTATCTCCGGTCCTTTGGCCCCGGGACCAAACACGCCGAGGCGAGCCTCGGACGGATCGTGACGGCGCCGCACGTCCGTCGCACCGGCGTCGGCAGGGCGCTCGTCGCCGAAGGCCTCGCTCGTGTCGAAGCGCAGCATGGCTCCGTGGCGGTGCGCATCATCGCGCAGAGCTACCTGGCGCGGTTCTACGCCGACTTCGGCTTCGTCCCGGTCTCCGACGAGCTCGTCATCGACCGCATCCCTCACATCGAGATGCTCCGCCCTGCGCGCTAGCCCGAGCCGCTTCCCGCGCCCGACTCCATTGGCGGTGGCGGCGTCGTGGCTCCGGATCCCAGCGGGCTCGAGCACGTGCGGCGATAGCCGTGTAATGCTCCGCGCGTGCGGACCTACCTCGACCACGCGGGCGATGGCAGGCTTCGCATCATCGTGGAGAGGAGGCGTTGATGCGCGCATGGGTCATCGTCGCGATGCTCGTGGGGTGTGGGGCCCGTGCAGTAGGCCCGAGCCCGAGCCCGAGCCCGACTCCCATGAGCACGAGCCCAGCGCTGCCGATGTCGGATCCGGCAGAGTACGCGATCGATCAGGTCTCGCGTGCGGCCGGCGAGGCGATCTTCGTGAAGCACGGCGTCGGCGATCCGTATCGCACCGGGATGCCGTACCCGGTGTACCTCGCGCTGTTCCGCGCGTTCCCCGAGACGTTCGGGCACGACTTCGGCGAGCTCTCCGCGAAGTACGGGTTCATCGCGCGCGCCCCCGATCCGCACGCCACCGACGCGGACCTTCGCGCGGGCTTGCCGATCGGCATGCACCTCACGATCGACCCGATCACGCGGGTCGCGTTCGTGGTCACGAGCTGCGCGCTGTGCCACGCCGAGCAGCTGCGGTGGCCCGGCGGCGAAGCGACGGTGATCGGGCTCGCGAACAAGCGCATCAGGATCCACGCGTACGACGCCGCGTTCGCGCAGATCACGACCCAGCCGGCGTTCACGATCGAGAAGCTGACGCGGCTCGCGCGCGAGGTCGCCGCTGCGGCCAAGCTCACGTGGCCCGAGGCGTACGCGACCCCGATCGTCGCCGCGACGCTCGAGGCGCTCCGCCATCGCGCGGCCGAGCGCGCCGAGCTGCGCGCGCGCACCGCGGACGGCCTCCCCGGCCGGGTCGCGACGATCGAGTCGTTCGTCGGCGTGCTCGGCGAGCTCACGCATCACGCGAGCTCCTCCGGCGCCGCTGCTTCGCCCGGGTTCGCGATCCAGTACGCGCCCCAGGTCGGCTGGGCCAAGGTGCCCGACGTGATCGGGTTCCCCGTGCGCACGACGTTGTCGTGGGATGGCTCCGGTGAAGGTCCGATGGACCTGCTCGCGGTCGAGGCCGATGTCGCCGCCGGCGTGCGCGTCGAGTGGTTGCAGCGCCATCCGTTCCAGGGCGCGAGCCTCGGTGCCTACCTGCGCCAGCCGGCGCCGCGGCCGGCGTTCCCGCGCCCGATCGATCGCAAGCTCGCCGACCAGGGCAAGCAGTTGTTCGAGGACGACTGCGCGCCCTGCCATGGTCGCTACGACCGCACCGGCCGCGTGATCGACTACACCGAACAGGTCGTGCTGCTCGAAGATCTCGGCACCGATCCGGCGCGCGCGATGGCGGCGACCGAGAGCTTCGAGCGCGCCGCGAACGATCCGGCGATCACGCTCGGCTATACCAAGTTCCGCCGTACCGGTGGCTACGTGCCGCCGGTGCTGACCAACGTGTGGATGCGCGCGCCGTTTGGCCATGTCGGGCAATGGCCGAGCCTCGCGGTGCTCGCGACACCGCCGGCCATGCGGGTCGCGCAGACCGTCGATCTCGCCGCGCCCTACGACCTCTCGACCGTCGGCGTCGCGACGATCGCCGCCGCGCCGAGTGGCCCCGAGCAATATCGTGACGACCCGGCGCTGCTCGCGGGCCACCCGTTCCTCTCCGACCTCGGCGCCGATGCCCCCGCGGTGATCGAGTACTTGAAGTCGCTCTAGCTACTCGAGCGGTTCGAACAACGACACCGAGATCGTCGTCTTCGTGCTCTGGTCGCGCGCGTGCAGCCACAGCTGCGCATCGGTCACGACGTGGAGCGGTGCGTTCCACTCGAGGTTCGCGAAGGTCTGAGGGTCAGTGTTGCCGATCGAGACGTCCCAGCTGTCCTGCAGCACGGTACCGTCCAGATCCTCGAGCACGGTCGCGAACGGCGACGCGTTGCCCGCCTGCTTCTCGGTCTCGGCGGCGAAGTGCGCGGCGACCTGGTTCTGGGTCGCGTCGAGGTGGAGGCACAAGGTCACGCCGGTACGATCGAGCGTGAACGGTCCCGCGAGCGTGCCCTGCGCGTTGCCGGTCGAGCCATCGAGCGTGATGTCGGCGACGCACGTCCGCGGTTGCGTGCTCGGCGGGGGATCCGAATCGTTGGAGTGATCGACGACGCACGCGCCGGCGAGCAGCAGGGAGAGCCACACCAACTTCATCGCCGGTAATTCTATCAGGTCGCCGCGGCCAAGCCCATCCCGGTAGCGCTCGCGGAGACGATCTTCGATCACGCTTCGATCACAGCGGTTCCAGGAGCTTAGGTCCCGGCCTCGATCGCGGCCCCCGGAGGCAGCTTGATCCGCGTGACCTCCTCGCGCGCCATCGGGTCGGTCGTCGTGCTCGGCAGCTTCAGGATCACGACGTCATCGCCCTGGACCACCGCGTGGAGCTCGAACCCGGTGCACGCGCACCCGGTGATCGCCTTCATGTCCGCGGCCGGCGAGATCGGATGGCACTCGCCGCTGACGCTCGTGATCGGATGGCTGATCTGCCGGCCGGTCTCGTCGGTGACCTGGAGGAACACGCTGGTCGTCGCACCATCGGCCTGGAACCCCCAGCCGAGCGAGATCTTCTTCGCGTAGACCTCGCTGCCACTGCCGGTGCCGGTGCCGGTCGATGGCTGCTGGCCACCGCCGCACGCCGCCGCCAGCCCGAGCACGATCGCGAACCGCTTCATGCGCGAAACCGTAGCACCGGCGGTAGGATAGATACATGTCTCTGGCGCGCCTCGTCGTGATCGAGGGTCCGGATGCGGGGCGCGAGTTCGAGCTCCCGCTGCGCGGCGGAGGCGTCGGCCGCGGCGAGGGCAACCTCGTCCAGCTCACCGATCCGACCGTGTCGCGCTCGCACGGGCTGATCGAGCTCCGCGACGGCGTGCTCGCCTGGATCGACGACAGCGGCAAGCCGCGCACCCTGATCAACGGCGCGCCGCCGAGCGTGCACCGGCTCGAGGCCGGCGACGAGATCGTCCTCGGCGCGACCAAGATGGCGTTCCTGCCGGTCGATGGCGTCGCGGTCACCAAGGCGTCGAGCCACGTCACGATGGAGGTGTCGAGCACCGCGCTGTTCGCGTTGACCGGACGTGACGATCGCGCCCGCCGCTTGCTCGCCGCGCTCGCGCAGCTCGGCGGCCGGTTGCGCGGCGAAGCCGCCGCGGGTCGTGATGCGGTCGCGCGCGCAGCGAGCGACACCGCCCGGACCGCGCTCGAGGCCCATCGCGTGTTCGTGCTGTCCGCCGGACGGCGGCCCGCCCCCGTCGCCGCGTCGGTCGGCCCGGGCGAGTCGGCGCAGCTCCAGATCCCGCAGGACCTGATCGAAAAGGTGCTACGCGGCGACGTCGTCACCGCCGAGACCGGTCCCGAGGACGGGCGCCGCGCCTTGATCGCGGCGCCGGTCTACGGCGGCGGCGAAGAGATCGTCGCGGTGCTGTGGATCGATCGCAAGGGCGCCGCGTGGCAAGAGGCCGACGCTCAGGCCGCGAGCTGCATCGCGCAGCTCACGAGCGCCGCGTGGGTCGGCGCCGACACCCGCGAGCAACTCGCCAAGCGCGCCGACGCGCTCGAGGAACAGCTCGAAGGCCCGAACGGCCACCGCGAGCTGATCGGGCGCTCTGCCGCCGCCGCGGGCGTGCTCGAGTTCGTCAAGCGGGTCGGCCCGAGCGACGCGACGATCTTGCTCGGCGGCGAGTCCGGCTCCGGCAAGGAGATGGTCGCGCGCGCGATCCACCGCGCGTCGCGGCGGGCGAAGGGACCGTACGTCGCGGTCAACTGCGCGGCGCTGACCGAGTCGCTGATCGAGAGCGAGCTGTTCGGTCACGAGAAGGGCGCGTTCACCGGCGCGACCGAGAAGAAAGCCGGCCGGTTCGAGATGGCCGATCGCGGCACGCTGTTCCTCGACGAGGTCGGCGAGCTGCCGCTCGGCCTGCAGACCAAGTTCCTGCGCGTGCTCGAGGAGCGCCGGTTCGAGCGCGTTGGCGGCCAGAAGTCGATCGAGGTCGACGTTCGCGTCATCGCGGCGACCAACCGCGACCTCGCCGAGATGGTCCGGCGCGGCTCGTTCCGCGAAGATCTGTTCTATCGGCTCTCGGTGATCCACGTCGAGGTACCGCCGCTGCGCGAGCGGCTCGACGACGTACCGCTCCTGGCCGATCACTTCCTCGCGCGGTTCCGCCATCAGGCCGGCCGCCGGATCACCGGCTTCGCGGCCGACGCGATGGCGATCATGCAGCGCTATCCCTGGCCCGGCAACGTGCGCGAGCTGCGCAACGCGGTCGAGCGCGCGATCGTACTCGGCGACCGCGAGCTGATCCAGGCCGCGGACCTGCCGCCACAGCTGCTCGGCACCGCCCTGCCCTCGCTCCGCGCGCGCACGTCACCGCCGACGCCGCCGCTCGGTTCGGCGATCTCGCACCCGGTGTCGACGCCGGCGCCAACGCCGCTCCCCGTGCCGGCGCCCGCGCCGCTGCCCGTGCCGGCGCCCGTGGCGGCGCCGCTCCCCGTGATCGACCCGCCGCTCGGCGTCGTGCCCGTCGCCGCCACGCACCGCACCGGCCCGCGCCCGCCGGTCGCGCGCTCGCTGCGCGACCTCGAGAAGGAGGGCATCCTCGCGGCGCTCGCCGCGACCAACGGCAACAAGGCGCAGGCCGCGGCGATCCTCGAGATCGATCGCTCGACGCTCTACAAGAAGCTCAAGGACTACGACCTCGACAGCTGAGCCGTGCTACGCCGCGGTGATGAAACAGGTCTTCTTGATCGCGCTCGTCGCCTGTGGCTCGAGCACTCCAGCACCTGTAGTTCCACCTCCGACCGCGACCGAGGCCCCGCCCGCGGTCGCGATGACGCCTCCCGAGCCCGCGCCACCACCGCCCGCGGTCGGCCATCCGGATCCCGCCTTGATCCCGCGCAGCGTGCTGTTCGGCAACCCCGACCGCACGAGCGTGCAGATCAGCCCCGATGGCAAGCAGCTCGCGTGGCTCGCGCCGAAGGACGGAGTGATGAACGTCTGGGTCGCGCCGCTCGGCAAGCTCGACCAGGCCAAGGCCGTCACGGCCGAGACCAAGCGGCCGATCCGGATGTACTCGTGGAGCTACACCAACAAGGATCTGCTCTACCTGCAGGACCACGCTGGCGACGAGAACTTCCACGTGTTCCGCGTCGATCTCGCGAACGGCAAGACCACGGACCTCACGCCCTATCCCAAGGCGCGCGCGACGATCGAGGGTCTCTCCGATTCGGCACCGACGAAGATCGCGGTCGCGAGTAACGACCGAGATCCGAAGGTGTTCGACGAGTACGCGATCGATCTCGAGACTGGCGCACGGACGCTGGTCGCGCTCAACGATCAGGGCTTCGCAGGCTTCGTGCTCGACGCCCAGCTCCGTCCGCGGTTCGCGACCAAGGCCCTGCCCGATGGCAGCGCGGAGATCTACGTCACCGACATCGTCAAGAAGCCGCCGGCCGACGGCAAGCTGACCTGGAAGCTGTTCGACAAGGTGCCATTCGAGGATGCCACGACCACCGCCGTACTCGGCGTCGCGCCGGGCGGCAAGACGGCCTATATGACGGACGCGCGCGCGAGCGATACCGGTGCCGTCGTCGCGGTCGACATCGCGACCAAGAAGCAGACCCCGATCGCGACCGATCCGAAGGCCGAGGTCAGCGACACGATCCTCGATCCGCACACCGGCAAGCTACAGGCGGTCGCGTTCGACTACCTGCGGACGCGCTGGCAGGTGGTTGACAAGTCGATCGCCGCGGACCTCGCGGGCATCGCGAAGCTCGCGCCCGGTGACATCGGCATCACGTCGCGCACCCAGAACGACAAGCTGTGGATCGTGACGACGTCGTCGGAGCAGAAGCCAGCGGACTACTGGCTGTGGGATCACCGGAGCCACAAGGGCACGTTCCTGCTGTCGGCGCGGCCCGAGCTCTCGAAGTACACGATGGCGACGATGACGCCGGTCGAGATTCCCGCGCGCGACGGGCTCACGCTCGTCAGCTACCTGACCCGCGCGAGCTCCACGTCGGGCGAAGGCCCGGCGCGTAGCCCCGCTGAAGGCGAGGCGAAGGTCACCACCAAGGTCGGTCCGATGGTCCTGCTTGTCCATGGCGGGCCGTGGGCGCGTGACCAATGGGGCTACAGCCCGCTGACCCAGCTGTTCGCGAATCGCGGCTACGCGGTGCTGTCGGTGAACTTCCGCGGCTCGGCCGGGTTCGGCAAGAAGTTCCTCAACGCGGGGAATCTGCAGTGGGGCAAGCACATGCAGGACGACCTGCTCGACGCGGTCGCGTGGGCCAAGCAGCACGGCATCGCCGACAAGGTGTGCATCGTCGGCGGCAGCTACGGCGGTTACGCGACGCTCGCGGGCCTCAGCATGACGCCGGACGTGTTCGACTGCGGCGTCGATCTGGTAGGTCCCTCGAACCTGATCACGCTGCTGTCGACGATCCCGCCGTACTGGGCGCCGCTCGTCTCGATGTTTCACACCCGGATGGGCGATCCGACGACACCCGACGGCAAGCGACTCCTGACCGAGGCCTCGCCGCTCACCCACGCGGCCGCGATCACCAAGCCGCTGCTGATCGGCCAGGGTGCGAACGATCCGCGCGTCAACCAAGCCGAATCCGAGCAGATCGTCGCCGCGATGGAGAGCCACGGCCTGCCGGTGACCTATGCGTTGTTTCCCGACGAGGGCCACGGCTTCGCGCGGCCCGAGAACAACATCGCGTTCTTCGGGATCGCGGAGGCGTTCCTGTCGGCGCACCTCGGTGGCAGCTACCTGCCGCTGACCAAGGAAGAGCTGGCGGCGTCGTCGATGGTGATCAAGGCGGGCGCCTCGGGAATCCCCGGGCTGCCGCGCTGACGATCTCCTCGCCTGGCGCGGCGGCAGGGCCGCCGACTAGCGCGGGTTCTTGCGTGGGCGGCCGCGGCGGCGCGGCGCATCGCTCTGGCCGAAGTCGCCGTCCTCCGCGAACCGCTCTTCGACCAGATCGTCGACGGACGTGTGGAGCGAATCCAACCGGCGAAGTTCCTCGCGCTCGAACTCGGCAAACGACGTGTAGACCCGCGGAATTCCTGATGACATTAGCGCTCCTTCGAGGACATGCCCACATGTCCTACATCTGCGTACAAAGTACGCGACGAGCGATCCCGGGTCCAAATTTTTGCAGCGTCATAGTTGGGTGATACGAGCAGTCATGTCCCGTCCCTTCTCCCGCATCGTCGCTGTCGCGAACCAAAAGGGGGGCGTCGGCAAGACGACCACGGCGATCAACCTCGCCGCCGGGGTCGCCTCGCGCGGGTTCCGCGTGTTGCTCGTCGACTTCGATCCGCAGGGCAACGCCTCCTCGGGAGTCGGCTATCCACGCGACAAGGTCGAGATCACGGTCTACGACGCGCTCGTCGGCGAGGTCACGCTCGAGGACGTGATCCGCCCGACCGACATCCCGACGCTGTTCGTCGCCCCGGCGACGACCGACCTGGTCGGCGCCGAGATCGAGCTGATCGGCGCGGACCAGCGCGAGCGCTTCCTCGCGAACGCGCTCGCGCCGATCGTCCCGAACTACGACTACATCGTGATCGATTGCCCGCCCTCGCTGGGCATCCTCACGCTCAACGCGCTGGTCGCCGCCGACGGGGTCGTCGTGCCGATGCAGGCCGAGTACTTCGCGCTCGAGGGCCTCTCGGCGCTGACCGCCACGATCGAGAAGGTCAGGGCGGCGTACAACCCGCACCTCGAGATCGACGGCGTGTTGTTCACGATGTTCGATGGCCGCATGAACCTCGCCAACCAGGTCCGCGACGAGGTCTCGAAGTTCTTCGGGAACTCGGTGCTCGAGACCACCGTGCCGCGCAACGTCCGGCTCTCCGAGGCCCCGAGCCACGGCAAGCCGGTGATGCTCTACGACCTGCGCTGCCCCGGCACCAAGAGCTATCTCGCGGTCGCCGACGAGTTCATCGCGCGCACCGCGCCCAAGCTGTCACACGCCGCGGGGCGCGAAGCATGATGCCCACGAACGATCCCAAGAAGCGCGGCCTCGGCCGCGGGCTGGGCGCCCTGTTGCCGACCGTCGCGTCTCCGCTGGCCGCGCGCGCCGTGCCGGAGGGCAAGCGCATTTACTTCCTCGCCGGCATCGAGCAGCTCTATCCGAGCCCCGAGCAGCCGCGCCGCAAGTTCGACGAGGCGCAGCTCGCCGAGCTCGTCGACTCGATCCGCACCCACGGCGTGATCGCCCCGCTCGTCGTGCGGCCACGGCCGAACGCCGAGGGTTACTTCTTGATCGCCGGCGAGCGGCGCTGGCGCGCGGCGCAGCGCGCGGGCCTCCACGAGGTGCCGGTCGTCGTCCAGGAGGTCGATACCAAGGGTGCGTTCGAGCGCGCACTCGTCGACAACCTGCAACGCGCCGACCTCGGGCCACTCGAAGAGGCCACCGCGTTCCAGCGGCTGGTCGACGAGTTCTCGATGTCGCACGAGCAGGTCGCCGAGAGGATTGGCAAGGATCGCAGCACGGTCGCGAACTCGATCCGGCTGTTGAAGCTCCCGCTCCCGGTGCGCCAGCTCGTCGAGGACCAGCGCCTCGGCATGGGCCACGCGCGCGCGCTGCTCGGCCTCGACGAGGCCGTCGCGATCGAACAAGCCGCGCGGGTCGTCGTGGCGAAAGGCCTCTCGGTGCGCGCGACCGAGGCGCTGGTCAAGAAGCAACGCTCGCCGGCCAAGGCCAAGCCACGCCACGCGGCCGTCCCGAAGACCGCTTCGGTCCGCGATCTCGAGGAGCGCCTGACCCGCACGCTCGGTGGCCCGGTGGTGATCACCGAGGACGAGCCCGGCAAGGCCGGCCGCATCGAGGTCCGCTATCTCAGCCTCGATCACCTCGAACGCCTGCTCGACCGCCTGCTCTAGCCGCCGCGCAGGCGCGCGCGCGCCTGCACATCATTTTGTTAGCGTGCACGTACCACGAGCGTGCCGATCGGTTGCTCTCTGGAGTCGCGGGAAGCGATACTCGCAGCAGGTGTCGGAACGCGAGCATCCACGCATGCCGTACACGGTCCAGGTCGAGTTCCGCACGGCCTCGTCGTTTCTCGTGGCGTATTCGATCAACCTGTCGCGCGGCGGGCTGTTCCTCGAGACCGAAGCTGACGTGCCGACCGGCGCAGCGATGACGCTCGACTTTTCGGTCCCGAACGTCGGCGTGACCTCGGTCAACGGCACCGTCGCCTGGCGCCGCGCGCTCGACGACAACGCGTCGGGCCCGCCGGGCATCGGCATCGAGTTCCAGGACATCACGCCGCAGCTCGGTGCGCTGATCGATCGCCTCGCGGCGGGCTTTAATGGGGTTCAGGTGCTGCTGCTGTCGGGAGATCGCCAGGATCGCACCACGCTCGCCCGCAACATCAAGTCGATCTTCAGCACCGCCGAGATCACGCAAGCCGTCGATCGGAACGTCGCCGAGAGCGTGTTGACGAGCGAGATCGACGTGGTGATCGTCGATGTCGACTTCGATCTCGAGGGCGGGCTCGAGATCATTCGCCACGCGAAGCGCTTGCACCCGCCGGTCCCGGCGATCGCGATCACCTCGAACGCGTCGTATCGCGAACAAGCGGTCGCCGCCGGCACCGACGAGCTGCTGCAGAACCCTCCGCCGTTCGCCGACCTTCAGGTCGTGCTCGTACGCGCACTCGGCAAGCCGGTCTCGGTCGGTCCCGTCGAAGGCTCGGACCGCGGCGACGACCGCGCGTAGCGCGACGCCGAGCCGAACCGAACCGAGCCGAACCGAACCGAACCGAACGCGGCCGTTAGCCGCGGCGGCGCCGCGCAGCTTCGACGGTGTTCTCGAGCAGGCACGCGATCGTCATCGGACCGACCCCGCGCGGCACCGGCGTGATCGCGTGCGCGCGCTGCACCGCGCCGGTGAACTGGACATCGCCGACGAGCTTACCCTCGGCCGTCCGGTTGATCCCGACGTCGAGCACGGTCGCGCCCACCTTGATCCAGTCGCCCTGCACCATCTCGGGCCGGCCGATCGCGGCGACGACGATGTCGGCGCGGCGAACCTCGTCGGCGAGATCGCGAGTCTTCGAGTGGCACATCGTGACGGTCGCGTTCGCGTTCTGCAGCAGCAGCGCGATCGGCTTGCCGACGAGCACGCTGCGGCCGAGCACGACCGCGCGCAGGCCCGCCGGATCGACGCCGACCTCGCGGAGCAGCCGCATGCATCCCTTCGGCGTGCACGGCACGAACACGGGACGCCCCTGGGCGAGGTACCCGAGGTTGATCGGATGGAGGCCGTCGACGTCCTTCGCGGGATCGAGCGCACGGATCACCTGATCGCTGTCGAGGTGCGGCGGGAGCGGTAGCTGGACCAGGATGCCATCGACGAGCGGGTCGGCGTTGAGCACGGCGACGAGCTCCATCAGCTCGGCCTGGGTCGTCGTCACCGGCAACTTGTGATCGCGGACGTCGACGTTCGCCTCGCGCGCGGCCTTGGTCTTGGACTTGACGTACACCGCGGACGCGGGGTCGTCGCCGACCAGCACCACCGCGAGCGTCGGGGTGATGTGCTGGACCGAGCGCAGCGCGGCCGCCGCGGTCGCGACCTCACCGCGCAGCTTCGCGGCGATCGCGGTGCCATCGATGGTCTGGCCGCTCACGACGAGGCCGCCGTCTTGCTCGTCGAGCCGCCCGAACCACTCGACGATCCGCCACCGCCGCCACTCGACGATCCGCCGCCGCCGCCACTCGACGATCCACCGCCGCCACTCGGCGTGCCGCCGCTCGATGTCCCGCCCGGCGTCGCGGCCGGGGTCGTGCTCGCGGCCCCCTCTTGCGCCGCCGGCTTGTGGTCGCTCGCCGCGGCGTTGCTCGCGCTGGTCTCGGGCTTGGCCGACGCGTACAGGTCCTTGTACCAACCGCCGCCCTTGAGCGAGAACGCGGTACGCGAGATCATCCGCTCGAGTGCCTCGGCGCCGCACGCTTCGCACACGGTCTTGTCGGCATCGCTCATGCGCTGCTGGTACTCGAACTCACGACCGCACTTCTTGCACTGATACTCGTAGACCGGCATGGCTTTACTCCTGTGCGAGGCTAACGACGCGCACGCCCAGCTCGCCGTCAACGTCTACCAGCTCGCCCTGCCCGATCAGCGTGCCGCGAGCGTGAATGTCGAACGGACCGGCGAGCGGGCGCCCGAGCGGCACCACCTCGCCGACCGCAAGTCCCAGGATCTGGCGAAGCGACAACCGCGCCGAGCCTAACCCCACGGTCAGCTCGACGCGCGCATCATCCGGCAGTGCCATCGGGCGCGGAACATACTCGGTCGCGACCCGCCCGACGAGGGGATCGGACGGATCGCCGTGTAGCCCGATCGCACCCGACAGCACGACCAGCTCGGCGGCGCCGAGCGCGCGGTCGAGCGTGATCACGGTGCGGCGGGCGAGCCGTGCCAGATCCTCGCACGCGAGCGCGCAACGACCGACGACGATCGGCGCATCGACCACGTGGTCGACCCACGCCGGCAGCGGGCGCGGCGGCGGTGTGGCGAGCTCGAGCCCGGATGGAACTCGCAGCTCGATCGTGCATGGCACCCCGCCGAACCGGGCATCGAGCCGCACCGACCGCGATCCTCGACCCGCGCGATCGGCCGGGACGCTCCAGCCGGGTGGCGTGGCCCAGACCTCGCCATCGATCCCGAGATCTTCCACGGCGGCCGCGACCAACAAGACCCAGAGTGCTTGCTCGACGTCGGTCAGCGGACGCGGCGCGGCCAGCTCGTCCGGCCCACCGAGCACGCGTTGCGCGAACCCGCGCACGAACGCGCTCGCACCGCGGACCTCGATCGCCTGGCCGCGCACACGCAGCTCGCACGCGGCCGCGTGGCGATCGCCGAGCGCTCCGACCGCGATCCCGACCGTCGTGTCGCCCCCGACCAGCACCGCGACGCGCCGGCCCAGCGGCCGCACCACGAGCCAGCGCGCGACCGCGTTCGTCCACGCGAGCTCGGCGCGGGCGACCCGGGGAAGGTGGTCGAACGGGAATGGCGACAGCGGCACGGTTAGGTTTTCCGAAAACTTGGGCGCAGCCACAAGCCTGGGTACGCTTTTATCCTACACCTGCCTACCAAGGGATGTTTCATGCACGAGCGACGACTTGGCTACCGGATTCCGTTCGAAGCGATGGTGACCTCTTACGTCCACGATCGGCCGATCCGCGCGCTGGCGTCCAACCTCTCGGATACCGGCCTCAACATGTCCTCGGTCTCGGTGCTCGCGCCGCCGCCGGGCCTCGTGGTCGGGCTCGAGATCGACCTGCCGGGCACGGCCGAATCGATCTGGGCGTCCGGTCAGATCTGTTATCGCAAGGACGATCGGATCGCCTCGGGCCTCGGCGTGAAGTTCATCGCGATGGCCAAGAGCCAGGCCCGCCTGGTGCGTGACTTCTGTATCGAGAGCCGCCGTAGCTATCTCGGTTCGTTGCTGTCGCGCATTCGAGCCTGACCGTCACCGCCGACCTGGCTGACCCGCCCGCGTAGGTTATGCTTTCGGAGAGATGAGGCGCCTCCCGTTTCTGCTCGCCTGCGCGCTCGCCACCGCGGCGCCGGTGGTCGCGACACCGCTCGCGTTTGGTCAGCCGGCCGACTGGGGGGTGACGCGCGATCCGTTCGATAAGGCCGTGATCGCGCGCTACAAGGCGATCCTCGCGAAGCACCCGCACGACGCCTCCGCGCTCGCGAAGCTGCTCGAGATGTATCGCCGGTATCGCACCGTCGATCTGCTCAAGGGCGAGTATCAGAAGCAACTCGACACCCAGGCCGGCGATTGGTCGGCCCTGGTCGTGCTCGGCCGGCTGATGCAGACGACCGGCGATGACGAGCGCGCCCGCGAGCTGTGGACCAAGGCGGTCGCCGCCAAGGACGACGACGCCGAGAGCTGGATCGCGATCGGCGAGCTCGACAAGGCCGCCGGGCATAACCCGGATGCGCGCGCCGCGTACGCCAAGGCGCTCGCGCATGCCTCGCAGAACGACATGAAGAAGCGGGCGCTTCGCGCGCTCGCCGACCTCGCGCTGGCGACCGGCGACAACGACGGAGCGAACGCGTACTTCAAGCTGTTCCTCGATCTCGATCCGCACAACGCCCAGCTGTGGATCGAGCGCGGTGACGCGATGCTCGCCGCCGGCAAGCGCGAGGTCGCGCTCGACAGCTACGCCAGCGCCGAGAAGCTGCTCGGTAGCGACCCCGCGCGTCACGTCGAGGTGGTCGCCCGCCGCGGCCAGGCGCTCGAGGGCATGGGCAAGGACGACGCAGCGGTCGCGGAGTACCGTCGCGCGATCAAGCTCGCTCCCAAGGGCTACTACCTCGAGGTCGAGCTCACCGGCCGGATCATCGACATCTATCGCCGCAAGCAGGCGCTGCCCGCGCTGCTCGTCCAGTACGAGAAGGAGTGGCCCGAGGCCACGCGCGGCCACTTCGAGTGGAGCACGCTCGGCAAGCTCTACGAGGAGACCGGCGCGCAGGACAAGGCGATCGCCGCGCTCAAGAAGGCGGTCGCGAAGTCGGCCTTCGAGCTCGAGACCCAGCGCCGGTTGATCACGCTGCTCGAGAACTCCGGCCGCGATGACGAAGCGCTCGCGCAGTACGAGGCGGTGGTGCGCGCCGCGCCGGGCGAAGCGCGGTTCCAGCTCGAGCTCGCGGATCGCTACTGGCGCCGTGGTCAGGAGAAAAAGGCGCTCGACACGCTGACCCGGCTCGAGGGCCGGTTCCCGCAGGACCCCGGCGTGCTCGACTCGATCGCCGAGGCCTACAGCCGGTACGGCAAGGATGACCTCGCGATCGTCGAGTACGAGCGGCTCGCGAAGCTCGAGCCCGAAGACATGAGCCACCTCGTGACGCTCGGCGAGCAGTACTTTCAGAAGGGCGACAAGATCAAAGCCGTCGCGACCTGGCAGCGGATCACCGCGACCAAGAAGCCGGCCGCGTACGCGAAGCTCGGCGAGGTGCTCGCCGAGCACGGCCCGTCGTACCAGACCGAGGCGCAGAAGAACTACGACAAGGCGATCGAGCTCGATCCGAAGAACGTCGAGTTCTACAAGGGCCGAGCCGGGCTGTTCGAGGCCGAGAAACAGTACACGAAGGCGCTCGAGGACTGGCAGAAGGCGCTCGCGCTGCTCGGCACCAAGCCCACGGATCGGCTCGCGCGCCGCGACACGCGCCGCCACATCGTCACGGTGTTGACCAAGCCAAATCAACCCGAGCTCTCGACCAAGAATCAGTGGTCGATCGCGTTCGCGAAGCCCGCACAGAACGGGGTGTACGCGCAGGCCACGCTCGACGCCGGCTACTTCCTGGTCGAGTACTACAGCCGGCCCGGCAAGGCGATGGACGGCGAGCCCCAGAAGACGCTCGAGAAGCTCGTCCAGCTGGTGCCCGACGATCAGGACACCACGCTCGATCTCGTCAAGGCGTATCGCAACGCGCGCAAGTACGACGAGGCGGTCGCGTTGCTGCTCAAGCTCGCGAAGAACGTGCCGTCGCGCGAGCGCGAGGTCTACAAGCAGATCAGCGAGATCAAGACCGAGGCACGCAAGGACGACGAGGCGATCGAGTGGCAGCAGAAGGCGCTCGCGAAGTCGCCCAACGACCCGACCGCGTACGAGGGGCTCGGCGAGCGCTACGTCGAGATGCAGCGCCTACCCGAGGCGATCGCCGCCTACGAGAAGACCGTGCTGCTCGATCCGCACAACTCCAAGGCCGCGTTCGCGCTCGCCCAGCTGTACATCCAGACCGGCACGCCGATCAAGGCGAGCGAGTTGCTCCGCAACGTGCTGCGCAACGACACCAACGAAGAGGTGATCGCGCGCGCCGGCGAGCAGGCGATCGATCTCGAGGAGATGACCGGCACGCTCGGCGAGCTCGAGAAGGTGCTGTCACCGCTGTCGTTCATGATGGCGCACAAGCCGGTGTATCGCCGCGTGCTGGTCCGGCTGTACCTGCGCTACGTGCCGCTGCTGGTCGAGCGCATCCACCACGGCAACGCCGAGATCAAGCAGGCCGCACGCGCGGAGCTCGATCGGGTCGGAGCGCACGGCCTGCGCCCGTTGCTCGAGGCCCTGCGCGACGACAAGGACGTCAACCAGCAGCGCATCGCGGTCCAGGTGCTCGGCCACCTCGGTAACAAGGGCGCCGCGCCCGCGCTGGTTCACATGGCGCGCCAGGAGCCGAGCAAGGACCAGCGCCGGATCGGCACGCTCCAGGAGACGCTCGACCGCGAGGTCCGCGTCGACGCGCTCGTCGCCGCGGGCAGGCTCGGCGACGCCAGCGTGATCGCGGAGGTCCTGCCGTTGATGGATCCGTCCGGCGCGGGAGCCGAGCGCGCGATGCGCGAAGCCGCGGCGTTCACGCTCGGCCGCTCCGGCGATCGCCGCGCGACCGCGCCGCTGATCAAGGCGCTCGCGGATCGGCTCGATTCGGTGCGGGTGCTCGCGTGCCTGGGGCTCGCGCAGATCGACGACCCACGCGTCGGGCCCGCGCTCGTCGCGACCCTGAAGGACACGACGCAGAAGGACCTGACCCGCGCGGCGTGCGCGTACGCGATCGGGGCGCGCAACTACGCGACCGGGGTCCCTGCCCTGCTCGCCGCGCTCGACGACAATCGCGCCGAAGCTCAGCGCCTCGCGGCGTGGGCGCTCGGCCAGCTCGCCGAGCCCAAGGCGCTCGGACCGCTCGTCCGCGCGTACTTCGCGCGCGCCGGCCAGGGCGCGGACGAGCTGGTGTGGGCGATCGCGCGGACCAGCGGTGCGGCCCACGGGACTGGTGGACCGGTGCCGCTGGCCGACCTCGGCAACTATCCGATGCACTCGGGCAAGTACTTCCCCGAGGACGCGATCGCGGACCTCCCCGGGCCGTTGGCGTCCTCGCCGGCGGCACCGAAGCTGGTCGCCGATCACGCCACCGAGATCGCGGCCGGGTTGACCGAGGCGCTCGCCCAACATCGCGACGTCGTGGTGTCGGTGCTCGCCGATCTCGATGCGGCACCCGATCACCTCGCGCTCGGCGCGCTCGGGCCATCGAGCCGGCCCGACGCGAGGACGTCCGCCGCGCTCGATTCGATCGGCAAGGCGATCGAGGCAGGCGTCGGCGCGCACCTCGCGGATGACGATCCCAAGGTCCGGGCCCTCGCGGTCTCCGTCGAGGCCAAGCTCGATACCACCGGCAAGCCGGCCGATGCAGCGGTCGCCAAGGCGCTCGTAGACCCGGCGGCGCAGGTCCGCGCGTCGGCGATGATGTCCGTCGCCGTGATCGCCCACCGCCGTGGTACCGCCCCGACCGGGCTCGTCGCCACCCTGGTGAAGACGCTAGCGTCCCCGGCGTGGGAGGATCGCCGGGTCGCGGCCCTCGCGCTCGGGGAGCTTGGCCCGCAGCTCCCGGCGGCGGATCTCGCCGCGCTGGTGAAGGCCGCCGGTGATCCGTCGAGCTTCGTCCGCGAGGCCACCGCGATCGGCCTGGGCAGGGTCGGAGGTCCCAAAGCGACCCAGGCGCTCGATCGGCTGGCCAAAGACGACGTACCGCAGGTCCGGGACGCGGCGACCCGATCACTGGGCCGGCTCGGCCAGATCCAGAACTAGCCGATCTACCGCCCTGCGTTCTTTGACGGGGTGATTCGTAACCAGGTAGGATCCCAGCGAGATGGACGTAGGATTGGTCTGCGACGCGTGCAGCGCGTTGACTCCGATCGGAGTGCCGCAATGTGCGCGTTGCGGGCAGCCCGTCGCACTCGATCCGCGCCAGAAACGCGCGTCCGTACAGCCACCCGTTCCGGCCACGAACGGAACGGCCGCAGACACCGACTCCGGCGCCGCGTGCGGCAAGTGCGGCTCGACGATCCCGCCGAACTTCAAGTTCTGTCCGTCCTGCGGCAACAAGGTGTCGGCGTCCGCGTCCCGCGGCCAACATGACTTCGAGGTCGAGACCCGGGTCGGGCCGCGCACCGATCCGAGCGCCCAGAAGCCCGGGCGCTCGACGCTGTTCTTCGGCGGCGCGATGCAGGCCGCGCGCGCGAAGCTCACGTTGATCCGCGGGGACGGCGAAGACGGCTTGTCGTTCACGCTCGCCGGTACCGATCACCTCGCGGGGCGCGGCGATTGCCCGATCTCGTTCCCCGACGACACGTTCCTGTCGCCGACGCACGCGAACTTCCGCTACTCGAACAACCAGCTCGTGGTGCGCGACGAGGGCTCGCTCAATGGGGTGTTCGTCCGGATCAGCGGCACGGTGCAGATCAGCCCCGGCACGACGATCCTGGTCGGCGAGCAGGTCCTGACGATCGCGCCAGCGGCGGTCGCAGACGATGTCCCCGATGCCGAGGGCACGTACTACTCCGCGAGCATGATCCGTCACGCGACGATCGAGATCGCGCAGCAGCTACGTGGCGGCACACCGGGGTGGGCGTTCCGCGTCGACACCGAGGCGGTCTCGATCGGTCGCGAGAACAACGACATCAACTTTCCCGACGACCCGTTCATCTCGGGGCGGCACGCGCAGATCCAGCTCGTGCAGGGCATGCTATCGGTTACCGATCTGGGGTCACGCAACGGCACGTTCGTCCGGGTCTCCGGCGAGCACGTGCTCAAGCACGGCGACTACGTGTTCCTGGGTCAGCAGCTACTGCGCGTCGAAATCGTCTGAGGAGCCACCCGAAGGGGCCATATGACCGTCTGCAATCGTTGCGGCAAAGAGAACCAAGACCACTACAAGTTCTGCCTCGGCTGTGGAGCAGAGCTCACCGTGCCGAAGGCACCGGGTGGCGACGTGGCGATGATGAAGACGATGATGGCCGATCCGTCGCAACAGGCCACACCGGGCGCGCCATTGCAGCGTGGGGCGTCGGCCCAGATGCCGCAGCCCAACCGCGGCATGCCCGGAATGCCGCCGTCGGGCCCGCTCGGCGCGGGTGGTAACCCGATGGGCCCAGGCCCGATGGGCCCAGGTCCGATCGGCCCAGGCCCGATGGGGCCAGGCCCGATGGCAGGCCCGCCGATGGGCCCCGGCCCTGGCATGGGCCCTCAGCCGATGGGACCTCCGCCCGGAGTCCCCGGATTCTCGCCTGGGTTCGCTCCACCGCAGCCCCAGCCCCCCGCGGCCGCCACCGGGATGCGGCGGTGTCCGTCGTGCGGCAGCGACGTGCCGCCGTCGTTTCGGTTCTGCGGCACGTGCGGCTTCCGCATGGACGAGGGCTCGGCTCCGAACGTGATGCCGCAGCCGGCTGGTGGGGCCGTGCTCCAGGCGCCCGCGCCCGCGCCGCAGCCACAACGCGCACGCTTGTCGATGACGCTGATCCGCCCGGACGGCTCCGAGGGCGGGACGCACGACCTGCGCCCCGGCGAGAACAAGCTCGGCCGCAGCTTCGGTCCGGTGTTCGAGAACGACGGGTACCTGTCGCCGGTGCACGCGATGCTCGACATTCGCGGGCGCGAAGCCGTGGTGCGCGACCTCGACAGCTTGAATGGCGTGTTCGTCAAGATGACCGGCGAGGAAGAGCTCCAGTCCGGCCAGATCATTCGCATCGGGCAAGAGCTGCTGCGCTACGAGGTGATCCCGACGCCCGAGCCGACCGCCGATGGCACCGAGCTGATGGGCAGCCCGAACCCCGGCTACTGGGGCAAGCTCACGGTGATCATCGGACGCGAGGTCACCGGCGCGGTATTTCCGCTGCTCGGCGAGAGCGTCACGCTCGGCCGCGAGCGCGGTGAGATCAACTTCCCCGACGATGGCTACGTGTCGGGGCTCCACGCTCGCGTCACGCTGCGCGATGGCCGCGTGCTCCTCGCCGACCTCGGCAGCTCGAACGGCACGTTCGTGAAGGTCAACGGCGAGCGAGCCGTCGGCCACGACTCCTATGTGCTGCTCGGCCAGCAGCTGTTCCGACTGAACTTCCTGTCGTAGCCGAGCGCCGTCCCGGATCCTGACTCGAAGCTACTTCGAGCCCGCCGGACCCGAACAGACCGAGCTAGTGCGCTTTCGTCGTGTCGAGGTCGTTCACCGTCGACCGCGTGTAGTTCTTCTCGACGAACGTGAACCCCTTCGGGATCTTGAGCTCGCCGCCGGGCTCGAAGATGATCAGCACGTCGACGGTCTCGTTGGGCTTGCCGCCGGGCGCCTCGACGATCAGCTCGCTATCGCTCGCGAACCGCACGACCGTGCCTTGGCGCGAACCGAAGTAGACCTTCGCGTTACGGGCGCCATCCGCGATGAACCGGTTGCCCTTGACGCGGACGTAGGTGCCGCCTTCGACGTCACCCTTGTCCGGCTCGAGGCCGGTGACTTTCAGCTTGGTGTCGCTCGAACCGCACGCGGCAGCGAACGACAACGCCAGCGCCAAAAGGGTGAGAGAGGGCGTGACCGGCAGGCGCATCGTACACCGACGCTACTACATCAGGTCGCGGCGTGCCAATGCGCGGCGCATCTTGCCCAGGGCCTGCTCCTGGAGCTGGCGAATCCGCTCACGGGAAAGGTTGTACTTGTCACCGATCTCCTTGAGCGTCAGCTCCTGCTCGGTGCCGAGCCCGAACCGCTGCCTGAGGATATCAGCCTCGATCGGGCGGAGCTCGTGGAGCAGGTCGCGGACCTCGGTCGTGAGCGCCTCCCACTCGAGGTCGCCGGTGGGTGAAACCTCTTCGCGGTCGGGATCCTCGAGCACCTCGCCGAGCACGCGACCTTCGTCATCGCCGACCGGCTTGTCGATCGAGATCGATTGCTCGAGGAGCCAGGTCCGCATCTTCTCGACCTTGTCGAGCGGGATGTTCGTCGCCTTTGCGAGCTCCTCCGAGGTCGGCTGGCGTCCGAGCTCGCCGGTGAGCTGCCGGCGCGCCTTGGTCAGTCGGTGCTGCGCATCGATCATGTGGACCGGCAAGCGGACCTCGCGGCCCTTGTCGGCCAGCGCGCGGCTGATCGCGTGGCGGATCCACCACGATGCGTAGGTCGAGAACCGAAACCCGCGGCGGTAGTCGTAGCGCTCGACGGCCTTGAGCAGGCCGAGGTTGCCCTCCTGGATCAGATCCGCGAGCGCCATCCGGCCGTGGTTGAAGCGGCGCGCGATCGAGACGACGAGCCGGAGGTTCGCCTTCACGAAGTCGTTGCGCGCATCCATGGTCGCGCGATTCGCGCCACGGACGCGGCGCAGCCACTCGTCGACCTGGCGCGCCTTGCCGAGCGAGCCGAGATCGTCGCCGCGCACGCCGATACCGAGCGACATCCGATCGATCGCGCCGAGCGCCGCATCGATGAACAGGTGATCGGTGTCCGTCGAGCGCAGCTTGCGCGCAGCCCGTGCCGAGGCCCGCGTGATCGACTTCACGTCAATTGGTTCCTTGCCGGCGCACGCCCGGCGGAGCGCCTTGACCTCGACCGGCATCGTGTAGTCCGGCACCGTCGCGACCGCGTCGAGCACGCGCGCGACCACCGGGGCGTGCGACAGCACCGTCTCCCACAGCATGATCTCGAGCGCCTCGATCTCGCGAGCCGAGGTGAACTCCTCCTCGGGCCGCAGCACGTCCAGCACGGCCATGTCGCGGAAGTACATCGACAAGTACGTCCCGTTATCGGGACGCTGGGCCTTGGCTCCGGCCGGAACGGGCGTGACCGCTTCGGTCTCGACGTCGGCGTCCTGGTCGTCGGCGTCGGCGTCGGTGTCAGCGTCGGCGTCGGCGTCGGCGTCGGCGTGTTTGGGGCGCTTCGCGCTGACGCGCGCCACCCGCGTCTTGCGCTTCTCCTCGCGCGACTGACGTGTAGGTACAACCAGCGCAACTTTGACAGCTACCGGCATCGTTTCTCCCAGAGATGTAGACGCTCGAAGCGCTCAAATGTTTTGGGCGTCGAACCGGCCACACGTCGCACGCAAAAAGAGACACGCCGATGTGCGCGCTTATTCCGCTGCCTATTTGGCAACAGGTAGTTAGCGCGACTTAGCTGGCGGGAGTCTCTTTGCGTTCAGCTAGGACAATGATGTGGCGCGACTGGTTGCCGAAGAATCGGCCCCGCATCTGATAACCACCCGAGACCTCGAGGACGCGGAACCCTGCCGCATGCATGAGCTTACCGACCTCATGCAGCGAATATGCCCGCACCGAGATCTCTTGCTCGAGCTGGCGGCCGTCGTCGAACACGACCGAGCGATTCACCTGGATCCGCGACGAGAAGTAGTTGAGCTCGACTTCCTCGAGCACGACGCAGCCGTCGCCTTCCCACCACACGCGGGTCGGAAGATCTGCGATCACGTAGTCCCGGTTGAGGATCTCGATCAGGACCTTGCCGTTTGGCTTGAGCGCGCGCGCGATGTTCTGCAGGGTCTTCTTGTTGGTCTCGTCGTCGAAGTAGCCGAACGTCGAGAACAGCGAATACGCGGCGTCGAACTGGTTCTCGAAGTCGAGCTCGCGCATGTCGCCGCGGATGAAGTTGATCGTCAGCCCGCGGCGATGCGCTTCTTCCCCGCCGCGTACGAGCAGGGGCGTCGACAGATCCAAGCCGACGACATGGAAGCCGCGTGCGGCGAGCTCCATCGCGTGGCGGCCGTAGCCACAGCCGACGTCGAGCACCTGCGCACCCGGCGCGAGGTTCATCGCCTCGATCACGAATTCGGCCTCGGATTGGGTCGCCTGCGGGGTCAGAAACGGCAGCGTGCGCAGGTAGTCCTCGTCGAACAGGTCGACGAACCACGGCTTGATGCGCCCGGCCTTACCGGGCTCCTTCCCGGTGACGGCGCCCTGGGCGGGCGCGACCGGTGGCTTCGACGCGGCCTTCGGCGGTGCCGGCGGCGCCTTCGCCGCAGGCATCGGTGGCGGTGCCGGCGGTGTGGCCGAGGGCAGCACGATCTTCGGCTTGGTGATATCGCCGACCTGGCTGGGAGGCGGCGTGGTCTGCGCACGCGGCAGCACGGGCGGCCGGGGCACGTCGCCCGCCGGACCCTTCGCGATCTCCTGGCTATCGTCGAGCGAGACGTCGATCTCGCCGGAGCTCTCCGCGCGATCGGCGAGCTCGTTGATATCGATCTCGGGCACCGACATCGGCTCGCTCTGCGACGCGCTCGCCAGATCCGCGGTGGCCGCAGTGGCCGCAGTGGCAGGCACGGCCGGCGCCGGCGCGGCGACCGGCTGCGAATCGCTCGACAGCACCTCGATATCGACCGCTTGCAGCTGCTGGGTCTTGCCGGCGTCCACTCGGTCGAGCGGGATCGCGCCGCTGCTCGTGCGCGCCGCGGCGATCGGCGGCGGCCTCGTGGTCGGCTTGGGCGTGACCGGCACCGGCGTCGAGTCGGCGCGAGAGATCCGCAGCTCGTCGAGATCCGCGTCGGACAATGCGACCGTTTGGAGGCGCTCGCGGGTCGGCTTCGTGGCAATGGCCGGGGCGCCCGTCGCCGAGGAGAACGTGACCGAGATGCCCGCGTCGTCGTTGCGGTTCGCGCGCGGAATGCGCTCGTCGCTGCCGGTCGCGAGCCCCGACTTCACCGCCACTTGCTCCGCGGTATCGAGGCTGTCGCCGTCACCGCTGACATCGATCTCGACCTCCGAGGTCGCCCGGGCCGGGGTCTTGACGGCAAGTCCCGCTGCTTCCGCTTTGGGGTTGGGCAGGCTCATCCGCTCCATCCGCAGCGTCGTCGCCGGATTGGCGTCGGCGAGCCCGAGCGCCTCGAGATCGACCGCCGCCATCTCGCGGGTCTTCATGTCGAAGTCCACCGCTTCGGCGGTCGCATCAGCGGGCGGCGCGTCCGCGGCCGGCGGATCGATCATCGTCGGCGCGGCCTCGGGAGCGATCGGGCCCGAATCGACGTCGTCGATCATCCGGACGGGGCTCGAGCCGTCGTTCGAGAAGCTGTAGGCGATCGACATCGCGAGCGAGGGATCCTCGGGGCGCGGCGCGGGCGGTATGGTCGGCGCACGCGAGCGCGGCACGTTATCGCTCGGCACGCGGAGCCCTCCGCCGCGGCGGCGCTTGCGTCGGCGCTCCGCGGTCGTCATGCCGAGCTCCATGTCGGCCTGCGAATCTTCGTCGCGCTTGGCCATCAGTCGGCCACCCCGAGCCGCTCGCCGAAACGCATGGCCTGCCCGACCTCGCCTTCGAGCTCGACCGCGCCGGGTTCGAAGCACATCACGACCGTCGAGCCGAGCCGGAACGCACCGAGCTCGTCGCCACGCCGGACCGGTTCGTCGAGCTCGATCCGGCGCAGCTCGCCGGCCTGGCGCCACGACACCGAGTCCTCGGCATACGCCAGACGAATGTTGCCGACGCCCGTCGCGGCGACCATCACGACCGCGACGATGCCGAGCCGTGGAGACTCGAGCCAGATCACGACGCGCTCGTTGCGCGACAGGAGATTTGCGCGCCGCGCCGCGACCTTCGGGTTCACCGGCCACAGCTCGCCGGGCACGTAGTCGTAGGCGACCAGGCGTGCATCGATCGGGGCGTGGACGCGGTGATAGTCGCGCGGCGACAAGTAGATCGTCGCGTAAGGACCTCCGGTGAGCCGTGCCGCCATCGTCGGATCGACGACGAGATCCTCGAGCCGATAATTCAAGCCCTTGGCCTGGAGCATCTCGCCGTGCTCCGCGATGCCACGGGCTGCCACCACACCGTCGCACGGCGAGATCACCGCGGATTCGTTGGCGTCGAGTGGCCGCAAGCCGGGGCGCAACTTGCGGGCGAAGAAGTCACCGAACGTGTCGTACGCTCGGAGCTCGAGCTCGGTCTCGCCGAGGTCTGCGCCGACCGCGCGAGCAAACGCGCGATACGCGGGGCCGCGCAGCACGCTCGGGACGCGCGCGCGAGCGCCGAATCCGATCAACGTCGTCCAGGCCGCGAACGGCGTGGTTACAGCGGGACCAGGCTTCTTGAATTCCACGCGGGTAACTCTGCGGCCGGAAGGCGAGAGGACGGTGCTCAGCACACCCCCTCAAGCCCCTCACCTTTCAGATTCTGCCAGGGGCGAAGCCGAGTTACAAGTCGAGCCAGTTCGAGACCACATCCCCCTTCATCGAGCAGGCCCGGCTGGCGCTAAATCGCGTCCTCGCCGGTCTCGCCGGTGCGGATGCGGATGACCTCGTCGACCGGCAAGATGAAGATCTTGCCGTCGCCGATCTTGCCGGTGCGTGCGGCCTCGGTGATGACGGTCACGACCTGCTGCACGTTGTCGTTCGGGACGATGATCTCGATCTTCACCTTCGGCACGAAGTCCACGACATAGGCGGAGCCCCGGTAGACCTCTTTCTTGCCGCCCGTGCGGCCGAAGCCCTTGACCTCGGTGACGGTCATGCCGTGCACGCCAATCTCGGCGAGGCGCTCTTTGACCTCGTCGAGCTTGAAGGGCTTGATGATCGCCTCCACCTTCTTCATGGACCAGATCTAGCGCACCCGATGTTTCGCGCAGGTTTCCGGTGCGAAATTATTCGCGCACGGTCATTCCCGCATCCGCGCGCGGAACACGTCGATGCGATGCGCGACCTCGTCGAGCGTCGAGTCGTTCAGGTGGTACTGCACGAACATCGCAAGGTCCCCCCATTCGCCGTCGAGGCGCCCGCCGTTGTTGGACTTGTACGCATCGTATTCGCGCTTGAGCGCCGTCATCTTCGCGGCGACGGCGTCGCGGGTCACGCCGACCCTGGGCGGCTCGGTCTGCTTGTGGGAGGGCCGGTGGACCTGGACCCGCGTCGGCTTGACGGTCTTGCCCTGCGGGCGGTTCGCCCCGACGACCGGCGGCTCGGGCTTGACCTCGGGCACGGGACGGGGCTCGGAATCGCCCCCCGGAGCGGTCGCGCTCGTCGTCGGCACGGTCGTGCTCGGCTTCGGCGGATCCGGCAGCGACTCGACCGTCACGTGTGTCCTCGCCGGTTCGGCCTTCGCGGCCGCGGCCGCGACCGACTCGTGATCGCCGCGGGTCATCGCGAACACGACGACGCCGATCACCAGCGCGGCCGCGCCGATCGCGATCGCGACGACGCGCTTGTGGCTCGGCTGGATCGCTTGGACGTATGCGTCGGGCAACAACTCCGCGGCACCGGTCCCATCCGCGAGATCGAGCTCCTGGGTCGGGATCGCCGCGGTCGGTGGCGGCGGTGGTTGCGCCGGCTGCTGCGGCAGCATGTCGGTCGGCGCGGTCGGCGCGCGCAGCCGCGGTGGCTGTGGCGTCGGGGTACGCGATACGGCCGGCGGCACCGGCACCAAATCCGGCGGCGCCGGTAGCGGCATGTTCGCGAACGCGAAGCTCACGGTCGTGCCGGTCTGGGTCGTCAGCTGATCGTGGAAGTCCTCGAGATGCGCCTTCGCGACCCGTTCGTGCAGCTCGCGCTGCGCGGTCATCTCCTCGGAGAATAGCTCCCGCATGTAGCTGCCGAGCTGGTCCGTGGAGATCGTCGGGTTCACGCTGACCAGGCACTGCTGGATCGAATCGCGCAGCTCGGCCGCCGATTGATAGCGGTCCTCCGACTTCGGTCGCAGCGCGGTCGCGACCAGGTCGTCGTAGGGCGCGAGCACCTTGTCGACATCGGACGGCAGCATGTGCTCGCCCTTGGCGACCTTCTTCGCGAGTGCGCGATAGTCGGGCTCGGGGCCGGCCTCGTAGAGGCGCTTGCCGGTGAGCAACTCGAACAGCACGACGCCAGCCGCGTAGAGATCGGTGCGGTGATCGACGACGCCGCCGCGGATCAGCTGCTCGGGCGCCATGTAACCGAACTTGCCGAAGCCCATCTTCGGGTCGGTCGCGGTGCCGCGGATCGCGCTCTTCGCGATGCCGAAGTCGATCACCTTGGTCTCGCCCTCGAACGAGACCAGCACGTTCGGCGGCGAGATATCGCAGTGGACGAGGTTGAGGGACGCGCCGTCGTTGCTGGTCCGGCGGTGTGCATACGCGAGCCCGTTCGCGAGCTCGCGGCCGACGAACAGCGCGAGATCGACCGGCAGCCGGCTCTTGCGCTGGGCGAGCAACGCGAGCGTGCGGCGGAGGTCACGACCCTCGACGAACTCGAGCGCGAGGAAGTACTCGTCGCCGACCCGGCCGACCTCGAACACCTGCGCGATGTTGACGTGCTGGAGCTTGATCGCGACCTGCGCCTCGTCGACGAACCGCGAGATGAACTGGGCATCCGCGGCGAGGTGAGGCAGCACCTTCTTGATGACGGCGAGCTTCTCGAACCCGGAGAGGCCGTGCTTCGCGAGGAAGATCTCGCCCATCCCGCCGCGTGACAGACGCTGGACCAACAGGTAGCGCCCGAACACCTGGGGCAACCCATCGACCCGCCCGATGGGGCCGGTCTGACCGTTCTCGAGCGCGGGCAGCAACGCTTGCATCCTATCGCGGGTTGCCCGAGGTACAACGATCACTTTCGGCCAACTGGTGATCTGCGCACTTCATGATAAGTCGAACCGATCCGATAGGTTGTGCTTCAGGGTGTCGGTCTGATAGGGTCGCGAGACGCGGATGAGGATCTGGGTCGCCGCCCTTGGCTGCGTCATCGCTACGGCTCCGGCCTGTACGACGTCGGGTTCGCTCGACCTGCAGCTATCGCTGCCCGACAACGCGGACCTCGCGCCGACGGGCATGACCACGGTCACCGTCGTCGCGAGCTCGCCCGACATCGGAACCAATAGCAGCACGAGCATCCTTACCGGGAGGACGTTCTCGTCAGGCCCACTTCCCATCGCGAACAACGTGCAGGTCGACGTCCTGTTCCACGACGTCTCGAATCGGCTCGTCGGCGTCGGCGAAGCGCCGAACGTGATCGACATCGTCGGCGACAAGGATACGAAGCTCACGATCCCGGTGCGCCGGCCGTTCATCTACGCGAGCTCGGGCACGAAGCTGTACACGTTCGACCCGACGCTCGATCCCCGCAGCACGAAGTTCCAGGGCGAGCTCGCCGGGTTCACGGCGCCACAGGTCGCGATCTCCGTCGGCGGCGATCGGCTCGTGGTCGCGTCCACGAACCAGCTCCAGATCGTCGACACCGCGACGAACATGGTGACCGGTAGTCCGATCGCGATCCCCGGGATGATCAAGGACGCGGCGCCGATTCCCGGCTCGCACCGGATCGCGGTCGCGCACTCGGCCGGCATCTCGATCGTCGACATCGATACGGGCACGGTCACGACCGGTGGCAGTGCGTCGGTCGACAAGGTGACGGTCGGCCCGACGCTCGACAACCGGCTCGTCGCCTATGGGCTCGTGGGCCGGGTCGCGCCGCCGGCGGGTCCGGTCGATCCGTGCAGTGGGTCGTCGATGTTGCTAACGATCGATGTCGATGCGCCCGATCCGAGCGCGGTCCCGGTCGCCACCGGTCAGGCGATCTCGGCGATCGCCGCCTCGCCCGATCAGCCGATGCTGTTCGCGACGCTGCCGTGCACGAACAAGGTGTCGCGCGTCGATAATCTCAAGTTCACCGACGTCGCGGCGCTGCCGCGCGCCGCGGTGCTCGCGGTGGCGAACGAGCGCGTGTGGGCCGCCGGCTCGAAGCCGTCGACGCCGGTGTGCCAGAACTCGGTCGGCGTGGTCGCGTGCACCGCCGCGGCGGTCGCGAGCTGCACGGCGACCAGCGGAATCGGTATCAGCTACGTCACCACGGGCGCGAATCTGATCGTGCTATCGATCCCGCTCGACGGCGGCACGCCGACCGAGGTCGACGTCCCCGAGCCACGCGAGACCATGGTGTCGCTCGAGGACGATGCGCGCCAACACGCTCAGGTGCTGCGCACGCTCGGCATGCAACCTCTCGATCTCGTCACCCTGCCCGGCGGCCAGTACGTCTCGTTGATCACGACGAACACCTTCTTCATCTCCGCGCTGGTCGAGTCAAGCGGCCCCTCCCCCCCAAACCCCCCGCCGACGGTGATCCTGCCATGCCTGTCGGCGCAGACCGCCGACTGGCTGCTGCTCGACATGGCGTCTAGCTCGGTCGCGAACCGGGTCCGCACCCAGTGCAACCTCACGGTCGGACAGCCGAGCGGCACGCTGTTCCCAAACTGGCAGTGCGACGCACCTCCCGACGGCCAGGCGCCGATGCTCGACATGTATCAACCGATCTCGATCGGCGCGTTGTTCGGAGCCCGGTGAAGCTCGTCGCGCTGTTCGCCGGGTGCTTGGTCGTGTGCGCGGCCGTCGGTGTCGCGCACGCGGATCCGGATCCGAAGCGCAAGGTCGTCGTGCTCGAGTACCGCGCGAGCTCGAGCGCGCTGCCAGGGATCGCGAACAAGGTCGTCGCGGCGCTCGGCACGCAGACCTCGCTCCAGCTGCTCGGTCCCGATCAGGCGCGTGCCGTGTTCGGCGATCACCTCGAGCAGGCGATCGTGCGCTGCATGGGCGGTGCGGAGTGCATCGCCAAGATCGGCGCGAGGCTCGGCGCCCAGGAGGTCCTGCTGATCGGCATCAGCGAGCTCGGCGACGTGATCCTGACGATGCAGCGGATCGACGTCGCGACCCACACCGTGGAGGCCCGGATCGCGGACTCGCTCGCCAGCGGCGCGGCGCCCGACCAAGATCACCTCGGCTAC
>JBDTEH010000325.1:0-51452 GCA_039922635.1 Kofleriaceae bacterium
TCCTCGGTCATGCCGCCACTCCTTCTTGATGCGCCGTCCCTTGGCCGCTGCGATGATCGAACACTCGATCTCGGATCTCGGCCGGAATGCCGCAACCGGTATCCGTGACCGCGAGCTCGACCACGGAGTTGGTCCCCGCCGGCATGCTCTGCGTGTTGTCTCGATGCTTACCCACGACCGCCATCACGTCCTCCATCGCTGCCTGCAAGAACCGGACACCTTCTTCGACGACCTGGATCGGTGTGCGGATCTCCGTGCGGATCGCGCGGCAAGTCGGCCCATCGACTCGAGCTTCTGCGCCGGGCGTAGCCAGACCTCGAGCCGCGCCATGCGTGAATCCGGTCGGAAGTTTTGGCGCTCGCCCACACCCACAGGTGGACGGGCTGACGCTCGGGGCCGAGCGTCTGGTCGTCTTGCACCCCTGGTGGATCGGCCATTCACGGAGGTGGTTGATGCGCGAGCAGCCGTGCATGATCCGGGGGTGACGCCTCTCATTGTCCTGGGTTGTGGCTACGTCGGCTCGCGGATCGCGCGGGCGGCGCTCGCGGAGGGCCGGACGGTGCGGGTGTGTGCGCGATCGACGGGCAAGCTCGCACCGCTGGGCGCGCTCGGCGCCGAAGTGAAGTACCTCGACGCCAGCACCCCCAAGCAGCTGCCGGTCGCGCTCGCGAGCCTGCAGGGCGCGACGGTCGTGTACTCGATCCCTCCGGTCACGAACCTGCCGCCGGGCCAGGTGCTGCGCGCCGCGCTGCAGGCGGCGTACGGCGCCGGCTGCGCGTGCTTCATCTACTTCAGCTCGAGCGGTCTGTACGGCGCAGGTCCCGATGACGACGTCTGGATCGACGAAGACACGCCGATCGTGCACGACGACCCGAGCATGAAGTACGTGAGCTCCGATGAGGACGCGCTCCGGGCCTGCACGTTCGATCGGCTGCGGCTGGTCACGCTGCGGCTCGCACCGGTGTACGGCCCCGGACGCGGCGTGCGCAACCGGCTCCACAAGGGCGACTACAAGCTGCTCGACGACGGCCAGCACGCGATCTCGCGGATCTATGTCGACGACGTCGTCCGGATCGTCGCCGCGGCCGAGGCCCGGGCCGCGACCAAGTCGGTCTACCTCGTCGCCGATGACGAGCCGACCACACAGCGCGCATATGCGACCTGGTTGTGCGACCGGCTCGGCCTGCCGCTGCCTGGCTCGCGGTCGATGTTCGAACCGGGTAGCCCCCGCGCCCACCGCAACCGCAAGATCCGCAACGCCAAGCTCAAGCGCGAGCTCGAGCTCGAGCTAAAATTCCCGACGTTCCGCGACGGCGAGGCGGCGATCGATGCGGAGCTGGCGAGCCCGCAGGTTTAGCCACACCCGCCCACACCGAACGTGAAGTTTCCTGTAGCGGATTCGGGAGTACGGGGCGATCGGCCTATGATCGTGGCAACCGTCCCGGAGCATCTAGACATGACAAAAACGACTCGACTCGTGGTCACTACCCTTCTCGGCCTGGCGATCGCTGCGCCCGCCTTCGCGGAGCCGGACCATCGGCACGACGACAAGCACCAAGAGCGGCGTGAAGACCGGCACGAAGACCGGCACGAAGACCGGCACGAAGTGCGCCACGAGGAGCGCCACGAAGGGCGCCACGAAGGCCCCCGCGCGGCACCGCCCGCGGCACGCTTCGAGCGCCATGAAAACCGCCGCGGTTATGTCTGGGTCGGTGGCAACTACGAGTGGCGCAACGGCGCATATGCGTGGGCTCCCGGCCGCTACGAAGCCGATCGCCACGGCTATCGCTGGCGCGAACCCCGCTGGGAAGTCCGGGACGGCGTCTACGTCCGCACCGACGGCAGCTGGATGGTCGATGGCCCGAGCATGGCGCCGCCCGTGCTGCGCCAGGAGCGCTGGGACGCGCGTCGCGGCTTCGTGTGGATCCGCGGCCAGTGGAGTTGGGGCGACGGCCAGTGGAACTGGGCCCCGGGCCACTACGAGCGCGAGCGCGTCGGTCATCACTGGCGCGAGCGTCGCTGGGAGAACCGCGATGGGGTCTACGTCAACGTCGAAGGCGGCTGGGAGTAGGCTAGCCGCCGACGGTCGTCGCGCGGTTTTGCGCGTCGATCTGCGCGGTCGTCGCGGCTTCGAGGCGGCGATAGACCTCGTTCAGGGTCGGTGGATCGGTCTTGGGGACCTGCCAGACCCGTAGCGTGCCGTCGAGCGACGTGGTCACGAGGTGATCCATGCCCCGCCACACCACGCTGGTGACCGCGCCGGCGTGGCCGCGGATCACACGATGGCGCTTGGTCGCGATCTCCCAGATCCGCACCGTGTTGTCGTTGCTCGCGGAGGCGAGCTCGGTGCCATCGGGCGAGAACGCGACATCGAGCACGAGGTCGGTGTGGCCGCGGAGCACCTTGACCAGCGCACCATGGACGTCCCAGATCCGGATCGTGCGATCGCTCATCGCACCCGCGATGCGCTCGCCATCCGGAGACACCGCGATCCGCGCGATCGGGTGGCCGTCGGTCGGCAGCGCGACGAGCTGCGTGCCGTCATAGATCTCGAAGCCGTTGTCGCAGCGCTGGATCAGCAGGCGGTCGCGCACCTTGTCGAACTGGGCCTTGCGCGCGCACCACGCGGCCCCGGTCCCGGCGGTCTCGGTGCGCCCATCGGGATAGATCATCACCGCCGCGTCGCCGACCTGTGCCGCGACGCGCTGATCGGCCGCGACCGTGAAGCCGATCACCGGGTCGGTGCCGTTGACGAGCAGCGTGCTGGTGCCGGTCGCGAGGTCCCACTTGCGCAGGGTGCCGTCGTACGACGACGAGTACGCCGCCGAGCCGTCGCGGCTCCACTCGACGTGGCTGATCACGCCGCGGTGACCGGCGAGCACGAGCGGTGGCTTGCCATCGCGACCGCGCAGCTCGAGCGTCCACTTCGGCCCGAACGCGAGCAGCCGCTGGCCATCCGGCGAGGGCACGCCGACGCCGAGCCCTTGCTGCCACGACAGCAACGGTTCGCGCGCGCCGGTCACCAGGTTCCAGCGCGCGAGCGAGGTCGCGGTACGCACGAGCGCCTGGTCGCCTTCGACCGTGAGCGCGTCGATCGGTGGGCCTTCGTGCATCACCTTCGCAGCGCTGGTCTCGAGCGACCACACGCGCAAGGTGCCATCGAGCGACGCGGTCACCGCGAGCTTCTCGTCGGGCGACAGGTGGATCCGGTAGACGTCGTCGTCGTGGCCGCGCAGCACTTGCGACGAGCCATCGGCGAGGTTCCAGATCCGCGCGGTCGAGTCATCGCTCGCCGTCAACAGCGTGCTGCCGTCGCGCGTGAACACCGCGCTGTACACCGAGTCGCTGTGGCCGCGCAGGATCCGCACGGTGTGGCTCGGGAACGCGATCAGCGGGACCTCGGCGCGCTTGCCGACGACGACCGCCTGCGCGAGATCGTGCGACCACGCGACGCCGAAGATCTCGCCGGAAAAATCGACGAGCTTGGCGAGCGTGCCGCCTTTGTACGGCACCGCATACACGCTCTGGCCATCCGCGATCAGGACGACCTCACCGTCGGGCGAGAGCCCCAGCCACGTGATCTGGCGATCGGTCTGGGCGATCACGCGATCGGGATCGCCGCTGCCGACCGCGACCTGGTTCGGCGCGACCAGCGCCGCGCGCCGGGTGGGATCGCGCTCGGCGACCACGATGCGTCGCGCCGAGCTCGGACCGATCCTCGTCAGGTTGCCGCGGAGATCGAGCAACTCCGCGCGACCCTCGCGATCGACGATCAGCTGCTTGCCGCTCGGATCGAACACGAGCGACGTGACCATCTTGCCGCGCTTGGTCAACAGCTTCGCGCTGCCGCCGTGGAGCGGGTACGCGATGATCTCGCCCTGCATACCGCCGACCACGACCGAGCCGCCATCCGGGGACATCGCGAGCGCCTCGGGATCCGAGGGCATCTTGCCGAGGATCGTCATCGTGCCCGTGGCAAGATCGTAGCTGCGGACGTTGCCGTCGCGCGCCGCCGCGACCACGCCCTTGCCGTCGGGAGTGAACGTCGCGTCGAACACCCAGTCGCCCGGGCGAAACACGAACCGCGCCGCGCCCAGCGCCACGGCTTCGTCGATGACATCGACGACCTTGTCGAGATCCGCGGACGCCATCGGATATTGCTTCAGCCACGCGAGCGCGGCGGTCGGATCCTTGCGCAGCGAGGTCTCGGCCTGCACCAGCACGAGCTCGCGGCGCTTGGCCTCTGCGAGCTCGCGCGCGGAGTCGGCGCGGCCACGCTCGCCCCGTGCGATATCGCGTTCCGCGACGACCGAGTGGAACGATTCGACGCCGACGGCACCGAGCGCGACCGCACTCGCGAGCGCGACCGCGACGACGCCGCGATGCTGCGCGAGCTTCTTGCGGACGAGCTGCCATGGCGTGTAGGCGTGCGCCGAGACCAGCTTGCCGGTCTGAAACGCGCGCAGGTCCTCGGCCAGGAGCGTCGCGTTCGCGTAGCGCTCCTCGGAGAGCCGCGCCATCGCCTTGCCGATGATGTCGGCGAGCTCGGGTGGCACCGTCGGGACGATGCTATCGATCGGCGGGGGCGGCCCCGCGATCACGCGGTCGAGCATCGCCTGCGGCGTCTCGTCGGCGTGCGGCGCCTTGCCGGCCAGCAGCTCGTAGAGCACCGCGCCGATCGCGTAGACGTCCGCGCGCGCGTCGACCAGCTCGCCGCGCGCTTGCTCGGGCGCCATGTACGCCGGCGTACCGACGACCTTGCCGCTGATCGTCGAGACGCCCGAGCCCTCGGCCATCGGCTCGGGCAGCGGCTCCGCGAGGTCGTGCTTGATATCGCGCGCGAGGCCCCAATCGACCACGATCGTCTCGCCGAACGAGCCGACGATCACGTTCGAAGGCTTGACGTCGCGGTGGATGACGCCCTCGGAGTGGGCGTAGCCGACGGCGTCCGCCACAGCGATCAGGTGCGGCAGCAGGCCGAGCCGCTCGCGCGGCGTGCGATGGCTGGCCATCAGCTCCTTGAGCGTGCGGCCCTCGACCAGCTTCATCACGTAGAACGGGTCGCCGTTCGGCCAGCGACCGGCCTCGTGGACCGGCACGATGCCCGGGTGTTCGAGCCGCGCGGTGATCAACGCCTCGCGCACGAACCGCGCTTCGTGCCACTCGTCGCGGCGGAGCAACTCCTTGACGGCGACCGTGCGGCCGAGCCGGCGATCGAAGGCGCGGACGATCCGGCCGAGGCCGCCGCGCGCGTGCTCGCAGATCTGCTCGTAGCGATCCGGGTCGTCGTCGATCGGCAGCTCACCGTCCGGCAGCGGTAGCTCGTGACCGTGACCGCCCTCCGGATCGGCGCGGCGCTCCGAGTCCGGCCGGGGCTGGAGCGTGGCGGTGCGATCGTTGGGGTCGGCGGACATCGAAAAACGGCCGACCCGAGAACCGGGGCCGACACCTTCAGATTCCCATGTCGCCGCTCCGGTGGACACTGTACATTCCGCGCGGTGCGGATTCCGAGCTGGTCCACGTGCGCAGTCCTGGTTGCCTGTACCGCCTGCGGGTCACCCTCCCGGGATCCCGGCACCACGGTGGACATGGCGGATGCGCCGCCGATGGCGACCCCACACGACGCGCCGCCGAATACCGATGACACATCGCGGGTGTACGCGCACAGCGGTACGGCGCTGTACCGCATCGATACGCAGACGTTCACGCCTCAGCTGATCGGTACGATGACCGGGCTCGGCGCTCAGAGCCTGACCGACCTCGCGATCGACAAAGACGACCACATGGTCGGGATCACGCTCGACAAGCTGTATGCGATCGATGCGACGAACGGTGCGGTCACGCTGATCAAGGACCTGTCGCAGAGCGCGACCGGCTTCACCAGCCTGTCGTACGTGCCGACCGACCTCGACGATCCGGCGAGCGCCGATATCCTGGTCTCGGCGAACGACCACGGCGACGTCTACCAGATCGATCCGGTCACCGGCACCGCGACCACGCTCGGCAGCTACGGGACCGTCGCGCAGGGCAAGGTGATCTCGTCGGGCGACCTGGTCGGCGTGCGCGGCCTCGGCATCTACGCGACGGTCAACGTCGGCACCACGGCGACCGATTACCTCGCGAAGATCGATCCGGTGACGTGGAAGGCCACGCCGCTCGGTACGGGCACCGGGTTCTCTCACATTTTCGGCCTCGGCTACTGGGCCGGTACGTTCTACGGGTTCATCGACGCGGGCGCCGGCGCGGGCAAGATGATCACGATCGACCAGAACACCGGCGCCGGGCAGCTACTCCAGGCCGGCATCCAGCGCTGGTACGGCGCCGGCGTGACGACCGACGCTCCGATCCTGCAGTGAAGCTCCTGGTCGCGATGCTCGCCTGCGCGCGCGTCGCCGTGGCGGGCCCCGAGCCCGTACCGATCAAGACGATCGGCGTCGATGCGACGCTGTCGATCCCGCTGTCGCCCTGGCTCCACGCCACCGGCTACGGCGGCGGTGGCTCGATCTGGTTGCACGTGCCGGTCACCGACCTCGTCGAGGTCACCGCGCGGCTCGGGGCGACCGTCCACGCTGATCGGCCGATCGGCGACATCGCGCCCGGCGCGAGCGCACGGCTGTCCGAGATCCCGCTGCTCGGCGGTGCCCGCTACCGGCTGACCGACGGCAGCGTGCGCGGCTACCTCGAGGGCGAGGTCGGGCTGATCTTCCGCCGGGTCGATGTCGACGTGCTCGGCCTGACCGACGACAGCGCGCGGATCCGGCTCGCGAGCTCGCTCGGCGCGGCGATCGAGGTCGACCGGTTCGAGCTGCGCGGCGCGGTGTGGCTCGCGGATCTGTCGGACCTCGATGGCGAGATCGGCGTGGTCGTCTCGGTGGGCGCGCGGTTCTTTCGGTTCTAGAGCGCGCGACAGGGAGGTTCAGTCCTCGCGCACGAGCTGCGTCGGGTCCTCGGGCCACGGATGGCGGGGATAGCGGCGCGCGAGCTGCTTGCGCAGCGCGGGGTAGTGCCTGATCCAGAACCCCGGCAGATCGGTCGTGACCTGTACCGGTCGCTGGTTCGGCGCGAGCAGGTGGAGCACGAGCGGCACCCGGCCGTCGCCGACCGTCGGAGCGCGTGCGAGGCCGAAGAAGTCCTGCATGCGCGAGGCGAGCCAGGGGGGTTGATCGAGCTCGTAGTGGATCGGCACGCGGCCCCGGCGGGGCAGCGAGAGGTGGGTCGGCGCCATGCGCTGGACGAGCGCGCGCTGGTCGCCGAGGCCGGCGTCGAGCAACGCGAGGAGGTTCGCGTCGCGCAGCTCGGCGAACGAGATGCAGCCCTCGGCCGCGTGCGCGATCACGCCGGCGAGGGCGTCGTCGGTCGGCGCGACCAGGCCGGACTCCGGCGCGCAGCGCGCGACGAACGCGATCCGCGCGCGCCACGCGGCCAGCGCTTCCGGGTCGACGAAGCGCTCGAGGCCGGCGGCGAGCGCCTGCTTCGCGAGCAGCGCGGCGGCGGCAGCGCCGGCCCGGCGCGCGCCCTCGAGGTCGCGCTGCTCGTCGATCACGAGGCCGTCGTAGGTCATCTGCTGGACCCGCTCGACGCGCTGGCGCTCGGCGTTCCACACCAGCTCGTCGCGCTCCGCGATCCGATCGAGGTAGAGGTCGAGTAACCAGCTCGCCTCGATCCCGCTCGCTCGGCGGATCTGGACCCGCGAGCTCTGGCCGCGCAGGCCGGTCTCCGCGACATCGACGGTGACCAGCAGCTCGGGGTCGAGCACCGCAGAGCTCGGCGCGAGCGTGCCGCTGCCGCCGCCGGCGAACAGGATCTCGTTCGAGCGCGGCGCCCGGCGGCGCCCGACGCGATCGGGGTACGCGGTGAGGATCGCGATCTGGAGCTCGCGATCGACCGCGGTGTCGCCCTGGGGCGCGCGGGTCCGGGTGTCGACGAGGCGCTCGAGCTGCTTCGCCGCGCGATCCACCGCGAACGCGGTACCGATATCGAGCTGATCGCGGCGCAGGCGATCGGCGCGCAGCCCGCCGGCACGCGCGTCGAGGAACGCGTCGAGGTCGTCGATCAGATCCGAAGGGGACGACAGCTGCGCGGTCGCACCGGGACCGCGGCGCTGCAACCGCAGCTCGCGTACGCCGAGCAGACCGGCGATCACGCAGCCCTCGCGCGCGACCCCACGTGCCTCGCACTCGCACAGCATCCGGCCGACCCGCGGATGGACCGGAAAGCGCAGGATCCTCCGGCCGAGCTCGGTGATCGTCGAGAGCTCGTCAGGCGGCGCCGGGCTCGCGCTTCCGCCCTCGGGCGGCGATGGCTCGGGCGGCGCCGCTCCGTGAGGCCGTGCTTGCCTCGTGATCGCGCCGAGCCGCACGAGCACGTCGCCGGCCGCACGGGCCGCCGCGTCGGGCGGCGGCTCGAACCAGCGCAGCGCACCGAGCCCCGCGATCCCGGCGCCATAGAGCTCGAGCGCGGCGCCCGCCAGATCGGCGCGCGCGACCTCGGGCACCTCGAACGCGCGCCGCGTGTCGTGGTCGTGCTTGGTATACAGCCGCAGCACCCGCCCCGGTCGCGTGCGGCCCGCGCGGCCGGCACGTTGCGCGCAGCTCGCGCGGCTGACCGGCTCGACCTCGAGGCTCGGGATCCCCGACCACGGCGAGAACCGCGCGACGCGCGCGAGCCCGCTGTCGATCACCGCCGTGACGCCATCGATCGTCACCGAGGTCTCCGCGACGTTGGTCGCGAGGATCACCTTGCGCCGCCCGGGTGAGGCCAGCGGCCGCACCGCGGCGTCTTGCTCGTCGGCGGTGAGATCACCATGGAGCGGCAGCACCGCGAGATCGAACGTGCGCGCCGCATCCTCGAGGTCCTCGGCGCAGCGCCGGATCTCGCCGGTGCCGGGCAGGAACACCAGCACGTCCCCGTCGAGCTGCTCCTGTGCGAGCCGGCGCACCGCGGCGGACACCTGCTTGCCGAGGTGGCGGTCATCGGGCTGAGCTAGATGTTCGATCGTGAGAGGAAACGTGCGGCCTTCGCTGCGCACGATCGGCACGCCGCCGAGGAACCGTGCCACGGGCTCGGCATCGAGCGTCGCCGACATCACGATCAGCACGAGCTCGGGCCGGCGTTCGCGCAACCGCGCGACCATCGCGAGCGCGAGGTCGCCATCGAGGTGGCGCTCGTGAAACTCGTCGATCACGACGCAGCCGACACCGCGCAGCTCCGGATCGCTCAGCAACCGGCGCGTCAGCACGCCCTCGGTGACGAGCTCGATCCGGGTCGCCGCCGAGATCTTGCGATCGAAGCGGACCTGATAGCCGACCTCGCCACCGAGCGGCACGCCGCGCTCGCTCGCGATCCGCGCGGCCGCCAACCGCGCCGCCAGCCGCCGCGGTTGCAACACGACGATCGAGCCCACCACCACGTCGAGCAGCGCACCGGGGACCCGCGTGGTCTTGCCGGCGCCCGGCGGCGCGACCAGCACGCACGCGCGATGCTGCTGCGCCGCCGCGACGAGCTGCGGCAGGACGTCGTCGATCGGTAACGGCGCGAACGCCCTTCCCGGCACCATACGGCGCACCTTACATGGCCTATGCTGGTTCGCGATGTTCCCCGCACCACCGATGCCGGAGTTCGCGCCGGGCCAGTCGACGCTGACCACCACGGCGCTGCGCTACGAAGATCTGACGCAAGACGGCCGGCTGACGCCGATCGCGCTACCGCCGACGATGAGCGGGCTGTGGCGCGACGTGCTGACCGATCACCCGGGTGCACACAACGCGCTCAAGACCGGCGTGATCCCGATCCTCACGCGGATGACGCTGGTCAGCGAGGACCAGCCGATCCACGTCAATCGGCCCATCGAGGTCCGTGCCGGCTTCGAGCTCGCGCACGATCGCGATGACGCCGGTGCGGTCACGCGGCTGTTCATGAACGTGTGGACCGAGGTGCGCGGTGCCTCGGGGCGGATCTCGCCCAACGCTCGGCCCGGTCCACTCGCGTTCGCCGGCCGGCTGTTCGCGGAGCACACGTTCACGCGCCCGCACGCGCCGCCCGATCAGCGCAAGGTCACGCGCCTCACGGTCGACGGTTATCCCGAGGTCCCCACAGCGCTTCACCACCCTCCCCCGCCGTCGAGCGCGCAGGAGGCGCCGGGCGGCGGCCGCTGGCTCGATCTGCTCGGGCCCGATACCACGCCGTACGACTTCACGCTCGACCAGACCGACTCCAACCAGCACGTCAACTCGCTGGTCTATATCCGGATGTTCCTCGACGCCGTCAATCGCCGCCTCGCCGCCGCCGGCCGCAGGGGCAAGCTCCGGACCCGCGCCGTCGACATCGCGTACCGCAAGCCGAGCTTCGCGGGCGATCGGGTGAGCTCGCAGCTCCGGCTCTACGAGAACACCGATGGGCTCGGCGCGGCGGGTCACATCTCCGGCGAAGACGGCAAGCCCCGGGCTTACGTCCGGGTCGCGATCGCGACCTAGCCAGGTAACCACCGCGAGCCGCCACGTCAAGCCGTTGCGTGCGGCGCGACCGTGGTTACAAGAGAGGAGTCTTCCAAACCAATTCTTCCCTTTACAGGAGGATCTCCATGTCCCTCGCACTTCGTAGCAACCCCACCCCCAAGCAAGCTACTCGTGACCCGTACTCGCTCGCCCGCGAGCTCCTCGGCTGGGACCCGTTCTTCGGTAGCCGTCAGGTCTCCGCGTTCGCCCCGACCTTCGAGGTCAAGGAGACCACCGAGGCGTTCGTGATCCAGGCCGACCTGCCCGGCGTCGCCGAGAAGGATCTCGACATCAACGTCCACCACGGCGTGCTCTCGGTCGCCGGCCATCGCGACGCCGAGGAGCGCAAGGAGGGCGAGACCTACGCGCTCTACGAGCGCCAGTTCGGCTCGTTCACGCGCAGCTTCCAGCTGCCGGACATCGCCGATGGCGAGCGGATCGACGCGCAGCTCGCCAACGGCGTGCTGAGGCTGTCGATCCCGAAAAAGGCCGACGCGAAGCCGCGCAAGATCGAGCTCAAGCGCAGCTAGGGGCCCGTCCCGAGTGACGTCGGCCACGATCACGGGCCCGATCACGGCCACGATCACGGCCACGACCAGTCAGGAACAGGCTAGTCACCACAGCGCCGTGAACGCGTCGAAGAAGCCCTTCGCCGTGTTCTCGAGGTCTTCGCGCGCGACGACCTTCTGCATCTCTACGACGTTGGCCATCGCCGCGTCCTTGTACTCGGCGACGACGCGGATCTGATTCACGCCGTCGTTGAAGTACACGATATACGCGTAGGTGAACGCGACGTACGACATGCCGGCGTTCGAGCCCTTGCTCACGACGCCGGTGGTCTGGCCGAGCTGGAACGTGTAGACGAGATCGGTGGCGTGAAACTTCACGATGCCGACCTCGAACTTCGCGCTGTCGCGGAGCTCGTCGGGGATCATCATCTTGAGGTGCGCCGCGTCGGCCTGCCAGAGCGGCAGCTCGATCGGCTTGCACGGCCCGAGCACCGATTGCTCCGAGCACGGCGCGATCGTGATCGTCGCCGTGATCTTCGGCTTGTCCTTGGTGATGTGCTGGACCTCCATGCCCTTGTCGGGGTTGATGGCGTGCGGCTGGACCTCGAAGCCGTTCCAGGTCCGCGACTGCAGCTCGAGCAGCTTCTTGAGCGACAGCGGCTCGGTGGTCTTGACCGGCGGCTTGCCGGTGCCGTGCGGGAGGTCGAGATCCGGCGCGGCACCGCCGGTGCTCTTGGTCGCCTTGCTGTTCGGATCGACGGTGCCGAGGTTCGCAGGCGGTGGCCGGTGCTTCGGCTTGCCTTTGCAACCGGCCGATATCGAGACGCCCGCGACGACGATCAGGACAAAACGCAGCACCCGGATATCTTACGCCAGGTTCTCGAACAGCCCGGCCGCGCCCTGGCCGCCGCCGATGCACATCGTGACCACCGCGTAGCGACCGCCGCGGCGGCGCAGCTCGTAGAGCGCCGAGGCCGTGAGCTTGGCGCCGGTGCAGCCGAGCGGGTGACCGAGCGCGATCGCGCCACCGTTGACGTTGATCCGGTCGTCGGAGATGCCGAGCTCCCTCTGGCAATACACCGACTGCGCGGCGAACGCCTCGTTGAGCTCGAACAGCTCGATATCGGAGACCTGCAGGTGGTGCTTCGCGAGCAGCTTCCTGACCGCCGGGATCGGGCCGATGCCCATGATCTCGGGATCGACACCAGCGACCGCGAAGCCGCGGAACAGCGCGAGCGGCTTGACGCCGAGCTGCTCGCACATGCTCGGGCGGGTCACGATGCACGCCGCCGCGCCGTCGGAGAGCGGCGACGAGTTGCCGGCGGTCACGCTGCCGCCCTGCGCGAACGCGGGCGGGAGCTTGCCGAGGCCTTCGAGCGTGGTGTCGTGGCGCGGCAGCTCGTCGACGAGGAGGTCGGTGTAGACCCGCTTGCCGTCCTTGAACGAGATCGCACGGACCGGCACGATCTCGTCCTTGAAGGCATGCTTCTGTTGCGCGGCCGCGGCCTTCTGCTGCGACCGCAGCGCGAACTCGTCCTGCATCTGGCGCGTGATGCCGAACCGGTTCGCGACGTTCTCGGCGGTGATCCCCATCGGCGTGTTCGCGCCGGGCATATGGTCCATCAGCTCCGGCGACGCCGACAGGTGGAAGCCCGTCATCGGCACGTAGGTCATCGACTCGACGCCGCCGGCGAGCACGACGTCCGCGGTGCCGATCGCGATCGCACCGGCCGCCGACGCGATCGCCTGGAGGCCGCTCGAGCAGAACCGGTTGATCGTCTGACCCGGGGTCTCGATGCCGAGGTCGGCGTTGAGCGCGATCAAGCGCGCGACGTTGAGGCCCTGCTCGCCCTCGGGCATCGCGCAACCGAGGATCACGTCGTCGATCTTGCCGCGGAACTGCGGCACACGCTCGAGCAACCCGCGGATCACGTCCGTGGCGAGCTCGTCGGGGCGCTTCGTCGCGAGCGCGCCCTTGTGGGCGCGGCCGACGGCGGAGCGAACAGCTTCTGCAATGACGATGTCTTCCATGGCTCAATTCACCTCAGTTACGCAGGGGCTTGTTGTTCTGGAGCATGTACTGCATGCGCGCCTGGCTGAGCGGCTCGCCGCACAGCGACAGGAACGCCTCGCGCTCGAGGTCGAGGATCTCGTCCTCGGTGACCGCGTGGGTGTGACCCGAGACGCCGCCGCACAGCACGTTCGCGAGCTTCATCGCGATCTTGACGTCGTGCTCGCTCGCGTACTTGCCGGCGTGCAGCGTGTTGACGAGCATCTGCAGCGTCGCGATGCCGTTCTCGCCGGGCAGCTTGTACGCACGCGGCGCCGGTGGATGGTGGCCCGCGTTCGCGAGCCCGATCGCGCGCTGCTTGGCCTCCCAGAGCTGGCGCGCGCGGTCGAACGACACGCCGTCGCTGTTGCGGAAGAAGCCGAACGCCTTGCCCTCCTCGGCCGAGGTCGCGACCTTCGCGAGCGCGATGTTCTTGAACGTCTGGGTCACGAACGCGTACGTGTCGATCTCGACGCCCTCGGGGACGCTCTCGAGTGCGCGCCACAGCATGTTGAGCGTGCCGCCGCCGCCCGGGATCAGGCCGACGCCGACCTCGACGAGGCCCGAGTAGGTCTCGGCCGCTACTTGCACCGCCGTCGAGCCCATGCACAGCTCGAGGCCACCGCCGAGCGTCATGTTGTACGGCGCCGCGACCACCGGCACGCGCGAGTACTTCATGCGCTGGGTCGCGTACTGGTAGCCCTTGATCATCTCGCGCAGCTGGTCCCACTGCTTCTGGCCGGCGGCCATCACGACCGCGAACAGGTTCGCGCCCACGCAGAAGAACTCGCCCTGGTTCCAGATCACCATCGCGCGGAAGTCGCGCTCGGCGCGCGCGACCGCGTCGTGGATCATCTTGATCACGTCGGAGTCGATCGAGTTCGCCTTGGTCTTGAGCGTCAGGCCGAGCACGCCGTCGCCGACGTCCCACGCCTCGGCACCGGCGTTCTTGAGCACCGGCGCGGCGCCCCTGCGCAGCACCTCCCACGTGACCTCGCGCGGGTCGGTCTCGCGCTTGGCGTAGTCGCCCTTGATCGGATCCCACACCTCGCCGTCGCGGTAGAACCCGGTCGCGTGCGCGGCGAGCATCTTGTCGAACCACGCCGGCAGCGCGACGGTCTGCTTCATCCGCTCGGCGATCGCCTTGAACTCGACCGCCCTGGCATCGCCCGACGTGGCCTCGACCAGTGCGTCCCAGGTCTCGAACGGACCGAGGTCCCAGCCGTAGCCCCACTTCATCGCGTTGTCGATCGCGACGATCGGATCGTGCTCGACGATCTCCGGGATCCGGCGCGCCGCGTACGCGAGCGACTTCGCGAGCACGGTCCACGCGAACTCGCCGACGATGCCGGGGGTCGCGACGAGCTTGCGGACGCGCTCCTTCGGATCCTCGATCTTGCCGAGCGCCTTGGTTGCCTTCTTGATCTCGGCGTCGCCGCCGTTGGGCCGGTACGCGCCGGTCTTCGGATCGAGCGTCTGCAGGCCTTCCTTGGTCTTCTTGTAGAACCCGCCCTTGGTCTTGTCGCCGAGCTGGCCCTTCTCGATCATCGTCGTGATGAACGCGGGCGTCTCGAACGTCGCGCGGTCTTCGTCGGTCGTGAGCGTCGCGAAGCAATTCGCGGCGACGTGGCCGACCGTGTCGAGCCCGACGACATCCGCGGTGCGGAACGTCGCGCTCTTCGGGTGCGCCATCGGGATGCCGGTGATGGCATCGACGTCCTCGGGGGCGAGGCCCTTGGCGAGCATCAGGTGGATCGTCGTCATCATCGAGTGCAACCCGATCCGGTTGCCGATGAAGTTCGGCGTGTCCTTCGCCCACACGATCCCCTTGCCGAGGTCCTGCGCGAACTTCTCCGCCGCGGCCTTGGCCTCGGGCGTGGTCTGGGGCCCGGCGACCAGCTCGAGCAGCTTCATGTAGCGCGGCGGATTGAAGAAGTGCGTCACCATGAAGTGGCGCTTGAAGTCCTCGCTGCGACCGACCAGGAGATCCGCGATCCGCAGGCCCGAGGTGTTCGACGCGATGATGGTCTCGGGCGCGACCAGCTTCTCGAGCTTCTCGAACAGCGCGCGCTTGATGTCGAGCCGCTCGACGACGGCCTCGACGATCAGGTCGCAGTCCTTGACCAGCGCGAGGTCGTCATCGAAGTTGCCGATCGAGATCAGCAGCTCGTTGCGCGGGTGCATGAACGCCGCGGGCCTGGCCTTCTTGAGCTTCGCGAGCGCGCCCTGCGCGAACGCGTTGCGGCCGCCTTTGCCGTCCGGTGGCACGATATCGAGGAGAACGACGGGGATCCCGGCGTTCGCGCAATGCGCGGCGATGCCGCTGCCCATGACGCCCGCTCCAAGCACGGCGACACGGCGAATGGGTCGAGTCATGCGCGGACCATAGCGCCAGACCGTGGTGTATGGTCGTGGGCCGTGCCGCCAAAACACCTCGCACGCTGGTTCATCGCAGGGGGTGTCGTCGTCGCGGCGATCGTGGTCGTGGTGATGGTGAAGATCGGCTCGGGACCACGCGTGGTCCGGCCACAGGACGCGGATCTCGTGAGCGTTCAAGTCCGTTCGTTCCCCGCGTTTCAACCGATCTCGATGGACGGCCACCCCAGGGGCAAGACCCCGATCATGTTCAAGGTCCCGCGCGGCGACGAGCCCCACGAGATCACCGTCACGATCCACGGCCACGCGCTGACCAAGCAGGTCGTGCCAGCCGACGACATGGTGGTCGACTTCAAGTGAGCGCACGCCGGCTCCTCGTCGCGTGCCTCGCATGCCTCGCGTGCTTCGCGCCGGCGTGCGGCGGCGCACAGCACCCGGACGACGAGTCGACGACCGCGGATGCCCCCCGTCACCACAAGCACCACCATAAGAAGAAGTCGAAGAAGCGGGTCGCGCGCGCGCCGCACGACGACGACCAGGACGCGCCAAAGCCGCACGAGAAACCGAGCCACGACGATCGTGACGACGAGCGGCCGGAGCAGCGTCACCGGGAGGCGGTGGACGATGACGCGGCCCCCGACGCCGCACCGAGGACCACGCGACACCACAAGAAGGCTGCGAAGCACTCGGCGGAGGACGAGGACTCCGCCGCACCGGAGCAGCCGCCGGCGGCGGACGCTGATGCAGCGCCGAAGTTCTTCGACGACGGCGACGACGACGACCACAACAACAACGACAAGCCCGCTGCGAAGCCCCGCGCGGACCACGCGGACCACGCGGACCACGCGGACCACGCGGACCGCGACGACCGCGACGACCGCGACGCGGCGCCTGCCGCGAAGCCGAAGCCGAAATCGGTCGCGGTCAAAGCCAAAGCGAAGTCGAAGAGGAAGAACAGGCCGAAGCCGAAGCCGAACGACGACGACGACGACGACGCGGCACCTGTCGCGAAGCGACCCGCCGTCAGATCCAAGGCGATCGCCGAGCCGAGTCATCACGACACCCCACCACGGGCCGCCAAGCCCGAGGAACCGCCGAAGCAGCCGCGGACGATCGAGCAAGACATCGCGATCGACGATCCGCTCGCGACGCAACCTCCACCGCGCACGGTGGCGTCGTCTGACGAGCCTGCCGAGCCTGACGATGCCGCCGATCCCAGCACCGCCGCTCCCGTCGTGGTCGCCGTCGCGTCGCCGCATGGGCCGACCTTGCAGGACCGCGCCCTCACGACGCCGAAGGGCCAGCTCGATCTGCACGCCGGGCTACCGATCAGCACCCTCTCGCTCACCGACGCGACCGGCATGGCGAGCTCGTCGACCTCCGCGGGTCTGGCGCTGGGCGTTGCCTACGGCCTCGACGACAACACCGAGCTCGGCCTCGACTACACGCTCGGCCTGAGCCCCGGCAAGCTCGAGGGACCGGCCACGCTGCACGGCGCGTACTCGCTCGTGCGCGGCAAGCTCGACTTCGCGGCCGCCGCGGCGATCGGGATCGACTTCTACGACACCGTCGACTCGGCGACGATGGTGACGAGCTCGCAGACCGCGGCCTCGCTCCAGCTCGGCGCCTGGGTCCGCTATCACGCGACGCCGACGGTCTCGATCTTCTCCGGCTTGCCGGGCACGCCGAACACGAGCGCCAGCCTGTCGAAGCTCGCGTTCGCCCTGCCCGTGCTCGCGTACCAGATCCAGATCGGCCTGAGCGACCGCGGGACCACGGCGATCGCGCTGCCGATCGGGCTCGGCTATCAGGCTTCGCCCAAGCTCTACACGTTCGCGAGCGTGAACCTCGCGAACCTCCGGATCGCGAACACGGCGAACGCGTTCCTGTTCAAGGACTACATCCCGGTCGCGATCGGTGGGTTCTACGACCTCGACACCTTCAGCCTCGGCGCGTCGCTCGCCGATGACCTGAAGCAAGGCTTCGGCTACCTCCGGTTCGAGCTGGTCGCGCGCTACCTGCTGCCGTGAGCGCGCCGAGCTCGTTCGCGTGGCCGTGACCGTGGCCGGGACCGTGATCGTCGACGTGATCGCCCCCGTGATCGTGGCCGTGCACGGGAACGGGAACGCTACCGTGATCGTGATCTGACCCGTGGACGAGAGTCACGCACCAACCGCCGCGAGGGTGCAGACCGGGTACATGGGTGGCGTTCCTGCCCGGGTACATGGGTGGCATTTCTGACCGGGCACATGGGTGACAGATGCCGCTTGCACCAGGGAGGTGCCCGGTGGGTGCAAGCGCACCATCCCTGATCGTCAAGGGGGGCGATCACGATCACGGTAGCCTTCCCGTTCCCGTGCACGGCCACGATCACGGGGCCGATCACGATCACGGCCACGATCACGGAGCCGATCACGATCGGGGCCACGATCACGGCCACGATCACGGCCGCGATCACGGCCACGATCACGGAAATGGTCTCAGAGCTCGGCGGTCGCGAGGTAGCGCGGCGGCTTGCGATGCTTCGTCGCCTGTTCGAACGCGTACGCGAAGCCGAGCAGCTTCGCCTCGCTGAACGCGGTGCCGATGAACGAGAGGCCGATCGGCAAGCCGTGAAACTCACCGGCCGGCACGGTGACGTGCGGGTAGCCCGCGACCGCGGGCAGCGTCGGCGCGTTCGGTGCGGCGGGGAACGTATCGCCGCACAGCGGATCGATCAGCCACGGCAGGCTGCCGGTGCCGACCACGAGCGCGTCGAGCTGGTGATGTTGGAGCGCACCGTCGAGCAGACCGCGCGCGAGCTCGAGGCACTGCGCGCGCGCACCGGCATAGTCGCTCGCGGCGAGGCCGGGCCGGGCCTGGGCCTGTTCGAACAGCTCCTGGCCGAAGTAGCGAAGCTCGCGCGAGCTGTGCGCGAGGTCGAACGCGATCACGTCGAGCAACGAGCGGAACTTCGGATCACCGCGGCGCGCGAGGTACGCGGCGAGGCCGGGCTTGAGCTCCGACAACATCACCGCGAGCTCGAGGCCGGCGAGCTGGGGCGGCTGCTCGAGCGCGACGTCATCGACGATCACCGCGCCGAGCTCCGCGAGCCTGCCGATCGCGGCGGTCACGAACGAATCGATCGTGCGCGAGATCCCGAACCAGCCGTTGCGCGGCACGCCGATCCGCGCGCCCGCGAGCGCCTTGGCGTCGAGGTGCTTCGTGTAGTCCTCGAGCGGCGCGCCGAACGTCACCGGATCCTCGGGATCGAACCCGGCGATCGCGTTCAACACGAGCGCGGCGTCGCGCACCGTCCGCGCGATCGGCCCGACCGTGTCCTGGCTGAACGAGATCGGGATGACGCCACCGCGGCTGACCACGCCGATCGTGGGCTTGATTCCGACACAGCTCGTCATGCTCGCCGGCGAGGTGATCGAGCCGTCGGTCTCGCTGCCGAGCGTCGCGGCGGCGAGGCTCGCCGCGGCCGCCGCCGCCGAACCGCTGCTCGAGCCCGATGCGCTGCGATCGAGCGCGTACGGGTTGCGGCACTGGCCGCCGCGCGCGCTCCAGCCGGACAGCGAGCCGTTGCCGCGCAGGTTCGCCCACTCCGACAGGTTGGTCTTGCCGAGGATGATCGCGCCGGCCATGCGCAACCGCGCGATCACGAACGCGTCGCGCGGCGCGGGAGCATCGGCGAGCGCGAGCGAGCCCGCCGTCGTCAACATCGTATCGCCGGTGTCGATGTTGTCCTTCACGAGGATCGGGATGCCGTGCAGCGGGCCGCGGACGTGACCGGCCGCGCGCTCCGCGTCGAGCCTCGCGGCGAGGGCTTCGGCCTCGGGGTTGACCTCGAGCACCGCGCGCAGCGGTTCGTGCAGCGCGTCGATCCGCGCGTGGTAGCCGCGCACGAGCGCGACCGAGGTGGTCTCGCCACGCGCGAGCTTGCCGGCGAGCTCGGTGATGTCAGCCTCGACGACCTCCGGCGACGGCAGTCCGGCGAGGCCGGAGCCCGCGTGCTCCGCCCGGGTCGGCGGCCACGCCGGCGGGGGAACATAGGGCGCATCTTGCTCGGCGGCCGGCGAGCGGCACGCGCTCGCCACCCACATCACCGCACCCGCGCGGAACAAGTCTCGACGTGCGATGTCCACCATCCCGCGATGGTAGCCGTGGTTACTTCGCGGCGGTCTCGTGCGGCGGTACCAAGTCGAGCTCGGAGGGGCCGATCGCGATCGCACCCATCGTGTGCGTGAACGCCTCCTCGATCGGCCGGGCCGGCCGGGGCGGCGGCAGCGACTCGGGCGGCGGCGCCTCGGTCTTCGCGTTGACCTCGACATGTCCGCTCGTGGCCTCGTGCGCCGGTGCGATCTCGACGCTGTCGATCGTGTCGAGCGCGACGCGCGCGTGGTGCTTCAGCGCGGCGGCGATCCCGGTACCGATCAGCGCGAGCGAGGCGACCGCGGCGCCCGCGGCGATCACGCGGCGGCGGCGGCGCTGTTGTTTGCCGACCGCGCAATCGGTCGTGAGGATCGTGCCGTCGGCACGCTGGAAGTAGCGCGCGCACAGGTTGCCTTGCTTCGCGCACAGCAGCGACTCGGCGTCCTCGCGCGTCATCTGCGACAGGTTGAACACGTCCTTGTCGCACTTCGTGCAGTGGCGCACGCGGTCGTCGCCGATCATCTCGTTCCAGTCGGCGTTGCACGGCGTCGCGACCCGGATGTTGTCGAGCACCGGCAGCTTCGCGCGCGCCTTCGCTTCGTGGAGCAGCATCGCGGCGAGGTCGCGCTCCCGGGTCTTCTGTTCGACTTCGAATTCGAGCGCGGTCTTGCGAGCGTCGAGCGCGTCGACGTCGTTGCGATACGTCATCATGGTCTAGACGCACGATCCCTCGTCCCGGTTTCACGAATCGTAGCTACCTGGAATCGAACGGCTAATCAGCGCGGGACTTGCGGCTTCGTCGGCCGGTCCACCACCGCCGGGCTCGGCCACAGCACGTGATACAGGCGGAGGCTGATCAACAGCAGCGCGTACTCCTGGAGGTCACCGCCGGAATCGCGCAGCACCGAGAAGTTGAAGTCGACGAGCGCGAGCGCATCGCTGACCAGCGCGCCGAGCTGATCGATCGAGGGCGTCGGTGCGGTGGCGTCGAACGCCCACGAGTTGAGCCTCGCGCGCAGCGCCTCGAACATCGGCTTGATCCGGACGTGCAGCGCGGCGATCCGGTTGGGCCGCAGCCACGTCAAGATCATGCCGGACAGCGCGCGACAATCGCCGGCCATCGCCTCGGCACCCATCGCCGGCTCGACCAGCCCGATCATCGCGGGGACGACCTGGCGGTGCTCGGCGATGCCCTTGAACAGCAGCGCGCCGGGCGAGATGTTGTGGTGCGCCATGCCGTGCTCGTGCAGCGCCGCGACCTGGCGGATCACGACGAGGCCGAGCGCGAGCGCGCCCTCGATGTGGAGGTCGGCCTCCTGGATGCGCTCGCCGAACCGCGGATCGTCGATGTACTCGCTGAACAACAGCAGCGTGCTGGTCGCGGCGTCGTAGATCACCTTGTGCAGCGAGGTCAACAGGCCCTGGCGCACCTGCTTGAGGATCGGCCAGAAGTAGCGCTGCCAGCTCTCGACGAACGAGCGTGGATCGGCGATCCGCGTCAGGTCGATCACCGTGACCAGCTTCGGGAAGATGTTCGCGTCGGGGAACCCGCCGCTGTGCACGAGCTCGGGTCGCGGCGCCACGAGAAAGATCGGATGGCCGCGCACGCGGCCGAGCGCGCGCTCGACGTCGTAGCCCCACTCGTAGACGGCCGCCTCGGCCGCCTTGACCATGTCGGACGTGATGGTCGGATCGGCGGCGGTGCTGACCGCGTGGACCGCGATCGCCTTGGCATCCTCGGCCGAGGTCTGCATCCGGCGCTTCGCTTCGTGCTTGGTCTCGTCGGGGAGATCGCGCAGTACGCCGCGCAGCTCCTGGACGACCGCGCCGACCGAGGGAAACCGCTGGCTCGGATCGCGCTCGAGACAGCCCTCGATCACCGCGCGCAGCGTCATCGGCACGCTGTCGGGGTAGAACACCGTGCTGCGCCCACCGACGACGACGCCCTCCGCGATCCGGATCAACAGCGCCCACATATCGCCGGCCTGGCCGTAGAGCAGTTGCTCGGTGAACAGGCCGTGCAGCGCGCCGCCGATCGCGTAGATATCGAGCGAGGTGTTGATGTTGCTGTCCATCAGCGCCTGATCGATCGTCTCGGGCGCCACGGACCAGCCGGGAGCGCCGAAGATCCGGCCCTTGTAGTACGAACGGTAGGTCTGGTTCGCGACGTCGTCGAGCGACATCGCGAGATCGAAGTCGAACAGGTAGGCGACGCTCGCGCCATCGTCGACGAGGATGTTACGCAGCGTGAAGTCGCGGTGGATCAGGCGCGCGGCGTGGAGCGTCGACAGCCCGTCGAGCGCCTGCACGAGCAGCTTGGTGCGCGCGCGCGGGGTCAGGTCGTGCTTCGCGATCGCCTCGAGCAACGTGACGCCCATGCGCGGCGTGACGAACAGGTAGTTATCGGCGATCGGCGCCGACACGTACGTCGGCAGGATGTTCGGGTGCTCGAGCGCGCCGATCCGGGCCATCGCGGCGAGGTTGTTGTGGTGATCGCGGCGGGTCACCTCGTCCGTGCGGAGCTGGTGCAGGTAGCTCGCGTGAAACACCTTGCCCACGACGTTCTCGATCGCCCCGGTCGCGTCGTCGCGGCGGCGCAGCTCGTAGACCATGCCCATGCCACCGTTCGAGAGGTGAGCGCCGCTCGTCCGGTACAGAAAGTGGTTGTACCGAAACACGACGCCGTCGCGCGTCAGGTCGTCGGACCGCAGCGTGCCGATCGAAGTGGTTTCGTCCCAGAGCTCCGCCACGCGAGGGCTGTACTGTAAGGCGGATCGCGTGGTCGGAGCAATCTTGCGCCGCGTTACAACCAGTTGATTTCAATAGAGTGTGTCGTAGCCGCGCAGCTCGGTGACGAGTTGTCGCAGCGATCGCGAAGGCTCGTGTCCCGCGGCGTAGATGTGGTACCCAACCTCGTCAGATGTTCGAGCACCACGTGAAGATCGCGCCCAGCGCGCGGGTGGCGCCGTGACCACGGCGGTGTTGCGGGCCAAGGCCACGGACGTGGTCGCCCTGGTCAAGCCGAACATCATGATCATGTCGCTGCTGACCGCGGCGGGTGCGATGTCCCTCGCCCCCGGCACGGTCGCGCTCGGCACGGCGCTCGCGTTGCTCGCCGGCTGTGCGCTGGTCGTCGGTTCGGCGAACACGCTCAACATGTGGCTCGAGCGCGATGTCGATTGCTTGATGACGCGCACGAAGACCCGCCCGCTGCCGATGCAGCGCCTCCAGCCGAACACCGCGCTCGTGTTCGGTGCGCTCGAAGGCGCGCTCGCGCTGCCGGTGTTGCTGATCGCCGGCGTCGTGCCGGCGGCGCTCGGGCTCGTCGCGCTGTTGCTCTACGTCGGGGTCTACACGCCGATGAAGCAGCGCTCGCACTGGTCGACGTTCATCGGCGCGGTGCCGGGCGCGATGCCGGCGTTGATGGGCTGGACGGCCGCGACCGGTCGCATCGACATCCCCGGCCTCGCCGTGTTCGGCGTGCTGTTCTTCTGGCAGATCCCGCACACCCACGCGATCGGCATGTATCGCCAGCGCGAGTACGAAGCAGCCGGCATGAAGACGCTCCCCGGTACCCACGGAGCCCGCGCCGCGCGGCTCTCGATCGTCGCGTACCTGTTCGTGCAGGTCATGGTCAGCATCTTGCCCGCGTTGCTCGGGGTCGCAGGTACGGCCTACCTGGTGACCGCGATCCTGCTCGGTGCCATGGTGCTGATCCAGGCGATCGCCGGCGATGGCTCGACCAAGTGGGCCCGCCAGGTGTTCCTCACCTCGATCGTGTACATGCCGATCCTGTTCGCGATGATGGTCGTGTCGGGCCGCTCATGACCTTCTCGGTCGCGCAGCTCCACCCCGCCTTCAACGCGCTGCTCAACCTGACCTGCTTCGTGCTGCTGGTCGCGGGCCGGATGGCGATCGCGCGCGGCGATCAGGCGCTCCACCGCAAGCGCATGCTCGCGGCGTTCACGGTCGCGTGCATCTTCCTGGTCTCGTACCTGATCCGGTTCGCGACGACGGGCGCCCACAAGTATCCCGGCGACGGCTTCGATCGCACGTTCTACTTGGTGATGCTGCTGTCGCACATGGTGCTCGCGGTCGTGCTGGTGCCACTCGTGATCGTGGCGCTGCGGCGCGCCCTGCGCGGCGACTTCCGGGCGCACCGCAAGATCGTCCAGTTCACCTGGCCGATCTGGGCCTACGTCTCGGTGACCGGCGTGCTCGTCTACCTGATGCTGTACCAGCTCGCGCCGGTGCTACATCCGGTGCTCGTACGCTAGGCCCCAGCGGATGCCGCGATCGCACGTGATCATCACGGGCGCGTGAACGCGCGCGATCGCGCGCGCGTAGATCGCGATGCCCGCGGCGATCACGTCGGCGCGCTGCGGCTCGACGCCGGGCATCGCGCGGCGCTCGGCGGTCGTGGCGGCGAGCATGGTGTCGCGCAGCTCGGCGACGCGCTCGGGCTCGAGCCGCAGCCCGGTGACCCGGTCGGGATCGTAGCTCGCGAGGCGGAGCGCGACCGCGGCGATCGTCGTCGCGGTCCCGGCGGTGCCGATCAACGGAACGCCCACCGGCAGCGCGAGCGGCGCGAGGTGCCGATCGATGTCGGCTCCGAGCTCCTGGATCTCGTCACGGGTCGGCGGATCATGCTTGAGGTGGCGCTCGGTCAGCCGGACCGCACCGATCGGCACGCTGACCGCGGACACGACCTTCGCGCCATCGGTGACGATCAACTCGGTCGACCCTCCGCCGACATCGACGACGACGTACGGCGTGCCGGCGAGCGCGGGGAACGCGTGCGCGACCGAGATAAACGCGAGCTCGGCCTCGCGGGCGCCGGCGATGATCTCGATCGTCGCCCCGAGGATGTGCTGCGCGGGCGCGACGAACTCGGCGGCGTTGTGCGCCTCGCGCAGGGCCTGCGTCGCGATCACCGCGGGCGCCGTGACCCCGTGGTCGTCCATCACGCGGCGGTACTCGCGGCAGATCTCGAGCGATGTCGCGATCGCCTCGGCGGCGAGCCTGCCGCTCGCATCGAGCCCCTTGCCGAGCCGGCCGAACCGGCACAGATCGACGACACGGCGGAGCTGGTCGTCGACGATCAACAGCAGCAGCGTGTTCGTGCCGATGTCGATGACCGCGGTGTTCATAGGCCCAGGCGCTTCGCGACGATCACCTTCATGATCTCGTTCGTGCCGGCGTAGATCCGCTGCACCCGCGCATCCATGAACGCGCGCGTCACGGGGTACTCGAGCATGTAGCCGTAGCCGCCGAACAGCTGCAGGCACTCGTCGATCACCTCTTGCGCCATATCGGTGGTCCAGAACTTCGCGATCGAGCACTCGGTGACGAGCTCCTTGCCCGCGACGTGCCCGGCGACGACCTGATCGATGTATGCGCGCCCGACCTGACACTTCGCGAGCGCCTCGACGAGCTTGAACTGGGTGTTCTGGAACTTGCCGATCGGCTTGCCGAACGCGTGGCGCTCCTTGACGTAAACGAGCGTGTCCTCCACGACCTGCTCCGCGCCGGCGACCGCGGCGATCGCGACGGTCAGGCGCTCTTGCTGGAGCTTCTGCATCATCATCATGAAGCCGGCGCCGAGCTGGCCGAGGAGGTTCGCGGCAGGAACGCGGCAGTCCTCGAAGAACAGCTCGCTGGTGTCCTGCGACGGCATGCCCATCTTGTGGAGCCGCTTGCCCTTCACGAACCCCTTGCGGTTCGCCTCGACGACGAACAGCGAGATCCCGCGGTGCGCGTTCTTGGGATCCGGATCGGTCTTCGCGGCGAGCAACACGAGGTCGCACAGCTGGCCGTTCGAGATGAACGTCTTCGCGCCGTTGATCACGTAGTCGTCGCCGTCCTTGACCGCGGTGGTCTGGAGCGCGGCGAGGTCGGAGCCGGCGCCGGGCTCGGTCATCCCGATCGCCGTGACGAACTCGCCCGACGCGCAGCCCGGGAGCCAGCGCTGCTTCTGCTCCTCGGTGCCGAACGAGGCGATGTACGGCACGACGATGTCGGAGTGCAGCGCCATCGCGAAGCCGCTCTCGTAGTGGCGCGCGAGCTCTTCGATCACGATGGTGGACGCCAGAAAGTCGGCGCCAGCGCCGCCGTACTTCTCCTCGAGCGCGGGGCACAGGAAGCCCTGTGCACCCGCCTTGCGCCAGACCTCGCGATCGACCTGACCGGCGTCGCGCCAGCGCTGCTGGTGCGGCGTGATCTCGCGCTCGGCGAACTGGCGGAACGCCTTGCGGAAGGCGTCGTGCTCCTCGGAAAACAACGTGCGCTCCATGGCACGTGCTTACCACTAACTCATGAGGCCGGCGCAGCGTTCGGCGATCATGATCGTCGGCGCGTTCGTATTGCCGCCGATGATGCGCGGCATGATCGAGGCATCTGCCACGCGCAGGTTACGCAGGCCGTGGACGCGCAGCTCCGGATCGACGACGGCCGAGGGGTCCGTCCCCATCTTGCAGGTGCCGGTGGGGTGAAAGATCGTGTTGACCGAGCTGCGTAGCCACGCCCGTAGCTCGGCGTCGGAGGCGACCGCGGGGCCGGGGAAGGTCTCGGCCTCGAGCAGGCTCGCGAGCGGCTCGGTCGCGGCGATCTCGCGGGCGAGCTTGACGCCGGCGACCATGTGCTCGAGGTCGCCCGCGTCGCTGAAGTACGCCGGATCGATCAGCGGCGGCGAGGCCGGGTCGGCGTCGCGCAGCGTGATCTGGCCGTGGCTGCGCGGATAGATCAGCCCCGGCATGATCGCGGCGAACCGGCCGAGCGGATCGGCGCGCTTGACGTCGCTGTTCGGGCCCGAGACCCCCCACGGCGCGAAGTGAAACTGATCGTCGGGGCGCGGCGCGCCGGGCGTGTGCTTGACGAACGCGAGCACCTCGACCGGCCCGCGCGCGAGGTTGCCGCGGCTGGTGAACAGGTGCTGGACCACCGAGCCGATCATCCCGAGCCGGCTGAGCTTCTTGTTCGCGCCGGGCCGGGTACGCCAGCTCGGATAGGCGAGCAGGTGGTCCTCGAGGTGCTTGCCGACCCCGGGCAGCTCGTGGCGCGGCTCGACGCCGGCGGCGCGGAGCTCGGCGCCCGCGCCGATGCCCGACAGCATCAGCAGGTGCGGCGAGCCGATCGTCCCGCCGCACACGATCACCTCGCGGGCCTCGATCAGCTGCTCGGACGTGCCGATGCGGAGCTTGACGCCGGTGCAGCGGTCACCGTCGAGCACGAGGCTGCAGGCGAGCGCGTTCGCGATCACGGTGAGGTTGGCGCGGCTGCGGATCGGATCGAGGAAGTGGGTCGCGGAGCTGACCCGCAGGCCGCCGAAGATCGTCACCTGCGGGAAGCCGGCGCCCTCCTGGTCCGCGCCGTTGAAGTCGGGGTTGGCCGCGACCCCGCAGCGCGCGGTGACCGCCTCGACGAACGCGCGCGAGACCGGCAGCGGGTCGAGCGTGTCGCGGATCGGCATCGGCCCACCGGCGGCATGAAACGCCGAGGCGCCGCGCTCGTTGTCCTCGGACCGCTTGAAGTAGGGCAGCACGTCGTCATAGCCCCAGCCGGCGTTGCCGAGGTCGCGCCACTCGTCGTAGTTATCGCGGTGGCCACGGATGTAGACCATCGCGTTGAAGCTGTTCGAGCCGCCGATCACCTTGCCGCGCGGCCAGTACATCTCGCGCTGATCGACGTGCGCCTGCGGCACCGTGCGGTAGCCCCAGCACAGCTTGCCGTACCACAGCTTCTGGTAGAGCAGCGGCGCGCGCACCAGCAGCGAGCCGTGGCTGGGCGGGCCAGCTTCGATCAACGCGACCGAACGAGACGAGGATGCCGAGAGCCGGCTTGCCAGCACGCATCCGGCCGAGCCGGCCCCCACGATCACCACGTCGTACACCGCGACATCTTACGTAGACCTCGACCGCCGCGGGAAAGGATTGTCGGGCTGCCGGTAGGCCCGTGTTCCGGTTGGAGTATCGTCCGCGCGTGCCCTGGACCGTCGAGCAGCCCGGCGTGACCGTCGCCGCGTTCGTCAAGGACCAGGCGAAGGTCGCGTGGTCGGTCGCGAAGCGGCACGTGGTCAGCGGCAAGGTGTTCGTCGATGGCGCGCGGGTGACCGAGGTCGATCATCGCCTGGCCGTCGGTCAGGCGGTCGAGCTGCGGTTGGCGGCGCCACGGCCGCACGATCCCGAACGCGAAGGCGTCTTGGTCTTTGACGACCCGCACATCGTGGTGATCGACAAGCCGGCCGGCGTCAACAGCGTGCCGTACGAGGACCGCGAGACCGGCACCGCGATGGACCTGATCCGCGGTGCGTGGCGGCGCCAGGGCAAGCCGGCGACGAGCGTGGCGTTGCACATCGTGCACCGGATCGATCGCGCGACCAGCGGGCTGTTGATGTTCGCGAAGTCCAAGCGCGCCGAGGTCGGCCTCGCGGCGCAACTCCGCGCGCACGAGATGGCGCGGCAATATCGCTGCGTCGCGCACGGCGTGGTGATGGCGCGCACGATCGAGTCGTGGTTGATCCCCGACCGCGGCGATGGTCTGCGCGGCTCGACCAGGGAGCCGAATCGCGGCAAGCGCGCGGTCACCCACGTCGAGGTCGAGCGCGCGCTACGCAAGGCCACGCTCTGCCGGGTACGGCTCGAGACCGGCCGGACCCACCAGATCCGGATCCACCTGAGCGAGAGCGGCCATCCGCTGGTCGGCGAGGAGGTCTATATCCGCGACTATACCGGTCCGCTGATCGCCTCGCGGCGCATGTTGCTGCACGCCGCGACCCTGGGCTTCGACCATCCGATCACCGGCGAGCGCATCGAGCTGGCGTCCGAGCTCCCGCCGGACTTCACGGCGATGCTCGCGAAGCTCGGCGGGTAGTACAGTCCGCGCATGGACCTCGCCATCCGCATCGCACGCGCCGACGACTGCGCGACGATCCTCGGCTTCATCCGCGATCTCGCCGAGTACGAGCAGCTTGCGCACGAGGTCGTCGCCGGCGAGGCGCAGCTGCGCGCGACGCTGTTCGGAGCCCGCCCCGCGGCCGAGGTGCTGATCGCCGAGCTCGCCGGCGAGCCGGTCGGGTTCGCGCTGTTCTTCACGAGCTACTCGACCTTCCTCGGCAAGCCCGGGCTGTATCTCGAGGACCTGTTCGTGCGGCCGTCCGCGCGTAGCCGCGGTGTCGGCGGCGCGTTGATGGCGGCGTGCGCGAAGCTGGCGGTCGAGCGCGACTACGGCCGGTTCGAGTGGTCGGTGCTCGACTGGAACGAGCCGGCGCTGAAGTTCTATCGCGCGCTCGGTGCGGTGCCGATGGCCGAGTGGACGGTGCAGCGCCTGACCGGCGCTCCGCTCGCCGCCCTCGCGGCACGCGCGCGGTGACCTGCAGCGCCCGCGGTTCAGACGAGAGCGCGCGGGCTCGACGTCGTGGCGAAGCGAGCTGCGCATGCGCGGTCCACGTGGGGCCGAAGCGAGCCGCGCATGCGCGGTCACGTGGGGCCGATCGCTCGGAGCGGATCAGGTCGGCGGCACGAACACGTCGCTGCGGCCGCCGCCGCGCGGCGTGACGCGGACGTGCGCGCGCACGCGATCGAGGAGCGCGGGCACGTGCGAGATCACGCCGACCTGGCGGCCGGTGGCCTGGAGCTCGTCGAGCACGGCGAGCGCGCTATCGAGCGTCGCCGGATCGAGCGTACCGAAACCCTCGTCGATGAGCAGCGTGCGGACCCGGACATCGTGCGCGGACATCGAAGACAGGCCGAGCGCGAGCGCCAGCGAGACCAGGAAGCTCTCGCCGCCCGACAGGCTCTGGACCGAGCGGACCTCGCCGCCGAAGTCGCGATCGATGACCTGGAGCTCGAGGTCGTGCCTGGGGACGCGCTCGAGCTGGTAGCGCGGCGCGAGCTCTTCGAGGTGCGAGTTCGCGACGGAGAGCAGCTGATCGAGGGTGAGGCTCTGCGCGAAGCTGCGGAACAGCTTGCCATCGTGCGAGCCGATCACCTGGCCGAGCACGCGATCGATCTCGGCCGCGCGCTCGGCGGCGGCGAACCTCGACAGCGCCTCGGCGCGGCGGCGGCGGGCGTCATCGTCGGCCGCGAGCGTCGCGGCGAGCGCGGCGGCGTGGTGGTCGGCGGCGGTGACCGCGGCGGCGAGCTCCGGGAGCCGAGCGGCGTCGAGCTCGACCTGCGCACCGCGATCGGAGCCCGTGGGCTGCGGCCGCGCGACAGCGTGATCGTCGACGAGCCGGCGGCGCTCGGAGGTCCGAGTGCGCGCGCGATCGACGGCTCGATCGAGGCGGTCGAGCTCGGCCGCGAGCTCGGCGGCGCGGGCCGGCTCGGCGGACAACATGCGGTGCAGCGCCTCGCGATCGAAGCCGGCGGACGCGCGCGCCGCGTCGAGCACCGTGGTCGCGGTCGCCAGCCCAGACGCGAGGTCGCGGCTACGCTTGGTGCACTCGGCGTGACGCGCCGTGGTCTCGGCGGCGGTGCGCGCCGCGGCGAGCATCGCGCGATCGAGCTCCGCGAGCGCGGCGACCAGCGCAGCCTCGGCGTGAGCGACGACCGCGGCGCGCTCGCGCCAGGCTTGCACGACGTTCGCGAACGCAGCGCGATCGGGTGGCGCGGCGAGCGCGACGCGATCGCGCTGCGGCAACGCCGCGTGCCAACGGAGGACGATCGCCGAGACCTCGCGGGCCAGCTCCGCGTGACGCTCGAGCTTGCCATCGCGATCGCCCGCGATGCGCTCGATCGCGGCATCCGTTGCCGCGAGCTGGACGGCGACCTCGCCGAGCTCGGCGACGTGATGATCCAGGTTGGCCTGGCAGACCTGGACCCGTGCCTGAGCCTCGGCCGTCGCCTTGGCCGCCGCGACCACCGCGCTGCGGGTCCCGCGCGCGGCCTCGAGCTGAACGCGTGCGATCTCGCCGCGCTCGGCGGCGAGCTGCGCGGCCTCGGGCGCGGCGGGGTCCACGACGAGGATCAGCTCGCCGAGCGCCGCGAGCTGTTCGCGCCAGTCGCGCGCGAGCACCTCGGCGTTGCGCTCCGCGGTCGCGCGCGTGCTCGCGAACCGCGTGCGTTCGACCTCGCGCTGTGCGTCCCGCGCGTCGAGCTGGGCGAGCAGCTGGGTCGTGGCGTCCCATGCGGCGGCGGCCTCGGCGAGCGCGGCCTCGGCCCCGGCGATCAGCGCATCGAACGCGCCGGCGTGCTTCCACGGATGATCCGCGGCGCCGCACAGCGGGCACGGCTCGCCATCGACGAGCTCGGCGCGGGCGTGCTCGAGGCCAGCGGCCTTGCGCAGCTCCCCCGCCTGGCGCGCGCGCTCGGCGCGCCGGATCTCCGCGGCCTCTCGCGCGCGCAGCCCGGCGATCCGGCGATCGCGGTCCCCGGCGGCGGCGAGCTCGAGCTCGACCATGCGTGCGGCGAGCTCGCCGGCGATCTTCGCGGCGTCACGCGCGCCGGCCGCGATCGCGACCAGCCGCTCGAGGTCCGCGCAGCGGGCGCGGGCGGCGTCCTCGGCGCGCCCCGCCGCGTCGAGCGAGATCGTACGGCGCTTGACGAAGCTCTCGGCCTCGCGCGCGGCCTCGGCGAGCGCGAGCCGAGCCAGCGCGTGCGCTTCGCCGAGCGCCGCGTGCTTCGCGGCGAGCGTCACGCGCTGTCCACGGTGATCGACCAGCACGCGCTCCGCCGCCGCGACGGCCTCGGCGAGCGCCCGGTCCTGGACGAGCTTGGCGTCGAGCTCGGGCCACGCGGTGATCTCGGGCGCGAGCGCACGGCGGTCGACCAGCCACACCGCAGGCTCGAGCGCGCCGTGCGCCTTGGCCTCGGCCGCGAGCAGCTCGCCGCCGCCACGTACGCCAGATGTGCGCGCCTCGCCAACCAGATCCGGCGCGCCCCGCGCGATCCGCGCGCCTTGCGCGATCCGGCGTCCCGCCGCCGCCGCCGCAGGCTCGACCTCGACGACGTTCGCCGCGATCCGCGCCGCGCGGATCGTCGCGTGGAGCTCCGCGACGCGCGCATGGGCCTGCGCGAGCTCTGCCACCGCGACCTCGGCCGCACCGACCGCTTCGCCCGCGCCCGCGAGCTCGACCCCGGCGAGCGCGTGCTGGCGCTCGAGCCGCACCGCCTCGTCCCACACCGGGCGCAGCGCCTCGGCCCGCCGGCGCACGCCGAGCTCCTCGCGCAACGGCTCGGCGCCGCGCGCCTCCGCCTCGGCCAGCGCGTGCTCGCGGTCGGCTCCCGCGAGCGCCGCCGCTCGCACGACCGCCTCGGCGAGCCACTGCGCGAGCCGCTCCGCCTCCGCGAGCCGGACCCGCGCCGTCTCGCGCGCCGCGATCGCGACCGCGAGCTCGGACGCGACCTCACCGCGTGGTTCATCCCCGAGCACCGCGATCGCGAGCGCGGCTGTCTGCTGCTCGCGCAGCTGTTGCTCGGCGACCACCATATGCGCGTGCGCCGCGATCGACAGCCTCGAATAGATCTCGGTCCCGGTCATCCGCTCGAGCAGCTCGCTGCGATCCTTGCCCTCGGCGCGCAGGAACGCGGCGAAGTCGCCCTGCGCGAGCAGCGCCGAGCGCCGGAACTGGTCGAACGTGAGCCCGAGCCGCTGGTGGATCGCCTTGAGCGTCTCGGTCTTGGTCCCGCCGAGCCGTTCGGTCATCACCGAGGCCGCGTCGAGGCCGACCAGCGTGATCTGCTGGTCCTGCAAGTTGCCATCGGTCGCGCCCCGCGCGCGCCGCACCGACCAGCGCGCGCGGTAGCGCCGCGCATCGCCGCTCTCGAAGTCGACCTCGGCCCAGCCCTGCGAGGCGCCGCGCCGCAACAGCGTGCGCGGATCCTGGGCACCGAGCGCGAGCGGATCCGCCTCGCCGTGGCCGACGGTGACGCGGCTGTGGCCGGGCAACCGCGGCGTGCGATCGAACAGCGCGACGCACATCGCGTCGAGCAGCGTGCTCTTGCCCGCGCCCGTCGGACCGACGATCGCGAACACGCCCGCGAGGCCGAGCGGCCCGTGTGCGAGATCGATCTCGAACTCGTCGGCGAGGCTCGCGAGGTTGCAGCCGCGGATCGCGAGGATCCTCACGAGAACCCTCCGAGCGCGAGCTGCGCCGCGACCGTGGCCGCACGATCCTCGCGGTCGCCGCGGACCTCCGCGAGCAAACGCTCGAACGCGCCGCTCACCGCCGCGCTCGGCGGCTCGGCATGATCGCGCGCCCATAGTTGCGCGAACACCTCGCGCGGATCGAGCTCGGCGAGCCGCTTGACCACGACGCGATCGCCGAGCGCCGCGCCATCACCGGTGTGCTCGGTGCGGAGCTGGACCAGCCGCGGCCGCTTCGCCTCGAGCGCCGCCTCGATCAGCGTGCGCAGCCGCGGCTCCGGCCGGTCGAGCGTGACCGCGAGGTCGAGGTAGGGCCGCGTCGGATCAGCTCCGCCGAGGCGTGCCGGGAGCGCCGCGATCTGCTCGAGCACGATCTCGAGCCGGCCTGCGATCCGCAGGATCTCGATGGTCTGTGGCACGCGGATCGCGCGCACGCCGGCGAGCGCACCGTGGGCGAAGTCGACGATCGCGATCTGATGGTGATATCCGGCCTCGTCGAGGGCGAGCGCGATCGGCGCCCCGGCGTAGCGAATCGACTCGCGGCCGACCCGCTGTGCACGATGCATGTGGCCGAGCGCGACGTAGTCGAGCGACGCCGGGAACATCCGCAGCGACGCCGACTCCTGGCCGCCGATCGAGATCCGGCGCTCGCTCAGCACCGACGGATCGGCGCCCGTCACGTACAAATGCCCCAGCGCGATCACGACCTGCCCCGGCGCGCGCCGGCGCTCTGCCTCGGCGACGACCTCGCGATAGATATGTGCGAGTGGATCCTCGGGCTCGCCGACCACATCCACCGGCCGCAGGAACGGCACCGCCGCGATCCAGGCTCGGCCGCCGGCGACCGGGATCAGGATCCGATCGAAATCGAGCTCGCCGTCCGGCGATCGCGGCAGGCTGCCCACGACGTGGACGCCGAGCTCGCGCAGCACCGCGGACGCCGCCCCGAGCCGCGCCGGTGAATCGTGATTCCCGGCGATCGCCACGATCTCCATCCCGGGCCGCGCCCGCCGCGCCGCCGCCAGCCACTCGAACCACATTCGTTCGGCGCTCGCCGGTGGGGTCGCGCTATCGAAGACGTCCCCGGTGATGACCGTCACGTCGGGGGCCTCGGCGCGGATCTGCTCGAGCAACCACGCCAGGAACGCGTGGTGCTCGTGGTCGCGCGTGACCTCCTTGAGCGTATGCCCGAGGTGCCAGTCCGAGGTGTGGAGCAGCCTCATCGAGCGTGCACGTTCTCATGGGGGTCTGATAGGTTCGGTCCCATGAAGCGCCTGGCCTGCCTGATCGTTCTCACCGCCGCGTGTGGTGGTAGTGGCTTCGAGACCGCCGATGCGATGCTGACCGGGATCGTCCCGACCCCGATGTCCGCGTCGGCGACCTCGTTTGCCGATGCCGATGGCACCGGCACCATGGTGATGGGATGGAAGATCTCGCTGTGGGAGCAAGGCGCCGGCGCCGATTGCCAGAGCAACGACACGCATCGCGTCGCCGCGGTGTCGATCTACACGAATCAGCCCGCGGTCGCCGGCAAGAAGGCGATGCTCGAGACCTCGGAGATCGTCATCGTCACCGCGTCGCCGCCGACGGTGAACGGCACCTACGCGGCGACGATGGGCGCCGAGAAGATCGGCGGCATCGTCGGCCAGGTCTCGATCACCGACTTCCACCTGAAGCCGGATCTCACCGCCGACGAGATCAAGGGATCGATCGACGCCGCCGGCACCGACGGCAACGGCGCGAACGTCTCGATCACCGGCAACTTCGACGCGCCGGTCTGCGAATAAGCCCGCGTCCTCGAAGCGGCACCGCGCGGGCCGCTCACGCCTCGCCGCGGCTCTGCACCTCGCGCAGGAACGCCTCCTCGGCGGCGTTGAGCGGGCGGCCCTTCAACCGCTCGAGCTCGTCGCGCGACAGCCCGCCGACCTTCTGGCGGTGCCGCGCCATCGTGACGTGCGCGCGCGCGATCGAATCGAGGACGTCCTCGAAGGTCTCGAAGCTGCCCGGCGTGCGCTCGGGATGCGCGCGCAGGGCCTCGGTGATCCGCGCTTCGTGACGGGTCAAGACCGCGACCACCGGCGAGCCGACCGGCAGGCGCTCGACCTTCGCCTCCGGCGGCGGCTCCAACCGATCGACGCCGTGGGTGTTGCTCGTGACGATGAACTGGCCGCCGAGCTCGGTCACGAGCTCGAGCACCCGCAGGTGGCGCGGATAGAGCTGCACGAGCTGGAGCAGCGACACGACGACCCCGCGCGGATGCAGGTGATACACGTTCGCGCGGATCATCCGGCCCGCGTCGACGAACAGCCGCATGAACGTGCGGTTCTGTGGATAGATCCGCGACAGCGTCAGGTCCTCGACATCGGCGAGCCACGTGTAGCCCCGCTTCTCGAGCTCGCCGCGCGCGCGATCATAGAACTCGAGATCGGCCTCGGGAAACGCCGCGGGGGTGACGCGCGCGAGCTCGTGAGGCTCGCCGTAGACCGCATCGAGCCGCGCGCGCAACGCGGCCCCGCCGAGCCCCTTGGGCCGGCGCATGCCGAGCGCGACTGCGACGACGAGCCACAAGCTCATCATGAGGAAGAACACTTCCACTGCCCCGAGTGTGCCCCGGCCCGGGCGCGCTGCCTAGCGGGCGGGAGCGTCTGACCGGGTTCGTGAAGGTCGCGATCGGGCTGCCGGGCTCGAACCTCGACGCCGCGACGTTGCGACCCGTGCTCGCCTAGACCGCGCGTAGCATCTCGAGCACGAGCGCGCCCAACCCGAACGCGACCCGCGCGGCGATCGGGACCGCGACGTTGCGCCCGGCCGCGACGTACATCTGGCCGAGGCCGAGGCCGACGGCGAACGCGCCGATCCGTGCCTCGAGCGGGCCGGGCTGGACCAACGCCTCGGCGAGCGCACCGGCGAAGATCGCCATCCCGGCCGAGCCGCCGAGCTCGAGCACGCGCTCGACGATCCACCCGCGGAGCACGAGCTCGGTCGCGAGCGCGACCGCCGCGACGACGACCGCGAACGTCAGCAACGCGGCGGGGTTGCCGCGCACCACCGGATCCGCCGCCCATACGACGGGCCGATCCGACAGCGCCTCCGCGAACGGGGTGCCGAGCACGACCGCGATCGCGAGCGCGGTCACTCCAACGAGCGCGCCGATCCCGACGAACCGCGCGTGGGTCACCGCCGCGAAGCTCTTGCCGCACGTCCAGCGCAGCGCGCTCGCGATCACGAGCAGCGGCAGCATCACGGACACCGCGCCCAGCGGCGGCGGATCCCACGCGGCGACGACCGCGGCGACGATCACCGCCGCGACCTCGACCGGCACGACGCCACGGCGCTCCATCCACCAGGTATACGCCGGTCCAGACACCGGGTAACGCGGCTGGCTTGGGTGTGAAACCGCGCGCAACCGTTGGCGAATCGGCTTGTCTCGCCGACCATGATGAAGCTCGCGCTCGGGTTGGCCGCCGTCACCGTAGCGGTCACCGTAGCGGGCACTGCCTCCGTCGCCGGCGCGGAACCGACCCAGAAGCAGCTCGAGGCCCGCGCCGCGGAGCTCGAGCACGAGCTGGCCGGCCAGGGCTACACGGTCGTGATCACCGCACCGTTCGTGGTCGTCGGCGACGGGGGCGCGAACCAGGTCAAGCACATCGCGAACGGGTTTCTCCACGACAAGGCGAGGATGATGGAGCAGGACTTCTTCGCGAAGCGGCCCGCCAAGCTGATCGAGGTGTGGCTGTTCCGCAACGAGAAGTCGTTCCGCGCCGGAGCGAAGAAGTTCTTCCACGACGAGCCCGACACGCCGTACGGCTACTACTCCCCGGACGCGAGCGCGCTGATCATGAACGTCGATGGGCTCGGGACGCTGTCGCACGAGCTCGTGCATCCCTACATGGAGGCGAACTTCGGCGAGCCCGCGGCGTGGTTCAACGAGGGGCTCGCGTCGCTGTTCGAGCGACCGAGCGAGCGCAAGGGACACCTCATCGGCCTGCCGAACTGGCGCCTCCCGAACCTCAAGAAGGAGATCCGCGCCAAGACGCTGCCGTCGCTCGCGAAGCTGGTCGCCACGACGCGCGACGAGTTCTACGGCGCGGCGTGGGACGCGTACGCTCAGGCTCGCTACCTGATCTACTACCTCCAGGAGCACGGCCAGCTCAAGGCGTTCTACGACGCGGCGCTCGCCGACAAGCACGATCCGACCGGCAGGGCGGCGCTCGAGGGCGTGCTCGGAGAACACCTCGAGACGTTCGATCCGAAGTGGCGCACGTGGGTGCTCGCCATCACGGGCGACCACCGGTAGGCGCTAGCCGGGAATCGGCTGGTTGAGCACGAGCCAGTACAAGCCGAGCTGGCGGACCGCGTCGACGAACTGGGTGAAGTCGACCGGCTTGCGGATGTAGCTGTTCGCGCCCAGGCCGTAGCCGCGGATCAGATCTTGCTCCTCGACCGACGAGGTCAGGATCACGATCGGCGTCAACCTGGTGCCTTCGTTCGCCCGCAGCTCGCGCAGCACCTCGAGGCCATCGACCTTCGGCAGCTTCAGATCGAGCAGCACGACCTGCGGCACCTGGTGCGCGGGACGCGCGGCGTAGGCGCCGCGGCGGAACATCCAGTCGAGCGCCTCGACGCCGTCGCGCACGACGACGACGGGGTTGGTGATCTTGCTCTTGGCCAGGGCCCGCAGCGTCAACTCTTCGTCGTCGCGATTGTCCTCGACGAGCAAGATCACGCGGTCGGTGCTCATGTCCGCTTTGTATCACCCAACGTGAACGAAAACGTCGCGCCGATGCCGACCTCGCCGCGAGCCCACACCCGGCCGCCGTGGCGGGCCACGACGCGCTGGACGGTGGCGAGGCCTACACCGGTGCCGGGAAAGTCGCTGTCGGCGTGCAGCCGATGGAACACCCCGAACAGCTTGTCGACGTACGCCATGTCGAAGCCGACGCCGTTGTCCGCGATGCTGAACACCCGCTCCCCGTCGCGATCCTCGGACGACAGCGCGATCCGGGCGCCCGCGCGCCGCGACGTGAACTTCCACGCGTTGCCGGCCAGGTTGTCGAACATGATCGCGAGCAGCCGCGGATCACCGTGGGTGACGAGCTCGCCGGCGGTCACGATCTCGACGCGGCGGTCCGGATCGTCGCGCTGGAGCGCCGCGATCGTCGTGCGCAACAGCTCGCCGAGATCGAGGCGCTCGCGATGCAGCGGCGAGCGGGTCACGCGCGAGAGCCGCAGCAGATCGTCGATCAACGCCCCCATGCGCTGCGCGGAGCTGCGCACGCGGTGGGCGTAGCCACGGCCGGTCTCGCCGAGCTCGTCGCCGAGCTCGTCGAGCAGGGCCTGCGAGAAGCCATCGATCGCGCGGAGCGGGGCGCGCAGATCGTGGGCGACCGAGTAGCTGAAGGCCTCGAGCTCGCTGCTCGCGGCCTCGGCGGCGTCGCGCGCGTGGACGAGCGCCACCATGTCGCGCTTGTGATCGGTGATGTCGTGCGAGATCCCGAGCAGGTAGCGCGACTCGCCGTGCTCGTCGAGGATCGGCACCTTGCGGGTATGCAACCAGCGCGTCCCGCCGGCGGTCTCGATCGGCTCCTCGGGGATGTCGACCATGCGCTGGTTGCGCAAGGTCTCGCGATCTTTCGCGACGAAGAACTCGGCCTCGTCCTTGGGAAACAAGTCGAAGTCGGTCTTGCCGATCAGATCGTTGCGCGGGATGCCGAGCAGCTGCTCGCCGGCGCGGTTGAACCGCACGAACGCCAGCTGATCGGCGTCCTTGACGAACACCATCGCCGGGATGTTCTCGAGGATCGCATCGATGAACGCGTTCGCCTGGACCGCGCGCAGCTCGGAGGTGCGGGTGCGCTCGGCGACCTGCTCCGCCGACAGCCGGCCGGCGAGCTCGTCCTGAGCGCGCCGGAACAAGCGCGCGTTCGCGAGCGCGAAGCTGGCGAGGTTCGCGAGGTGCGCCGCGATCTCGCGGTCGAAGTCGTCGAGCGGCGCACGGGTGGTGTCGTGCTGCAACACGGTCAGCACGCCGAGCGCCTCGCCCCGCACGCGCATCGTGATCGAGATGAAGCCGCGGACCCCGAACCGTTCGATCGCTACGTAGGTCTCGGGGTTGACCTGCGCGCGTAGGTCCGAGCACGCGATGTCCGAGACGAACGCGCTGCCGGAGCCGGGGGCGAGCTGACCGACCAGGGACTGCGCAAACGTCCGCGGCTGGCGCAACAAGCCCTCGAGCACGCCGTCCTCGGTCGGCCGCACCGAGCTGAGCGCGACCGGCGTGATCGTCACGCCATCGGCGCTGAACAGCCCGAGCGTGCAGGTCGCGTCGAGCGCGCGCGAACACGAGGTCACGATCGCCTCGAGCAGCGCGTCGTAGTCCGTCATCTGCGCGGAGAACGCGGTCGCGGCGGCCGACACCCCTGCGAGCGCTTTACGGAGCCGATCGGTCATCCCCGACCAGCTTAACAAACGGCCCGGTCAGTGGCTCGTCGCGTGGAACGTGAACGGATAGTTGACCTGGACGCCACCCCCGTTCGGGCGCGGGAACGCGATGTTGCCGATCACGTCGCCGACGCAGCTCGCGACCGTCGCGTCGAACCCCGACGCCCGCGAGCCGGTCACCGCACCGTTGGGCGTGATGAAGAATTGCGCGACGATGGTGCCCTCGATGCCGGCGTGGGCGAGCAACTCGTGCTCGTAACAGTAACGAATCTTCTCGAGGTTGCGGTTCATGTAGCGGCGGATCGTCGCCTGGTCGAGGTCACCCACACCGGTCGCCTGGCCCAGGATCGGGCGCGGCACGCCCGCCACGTGGCGACGGACAGGGCCCTCGCCGCCGCCGCCGGGTCCGTATCCGGCGCCGACGCGCGCACCGACGTTGATCGTGTTGTACCGGCTCCCCGAGCCGATCAGGCCGCAGGGCTCCTGCGTGCAGCCGCCGCCGCCGCCGAAGCCGCTGAACGAGCCACCGAACACGCCATGCGCTTGACCCGCATCGGCGCCGAACATCGCGCCATACGCATTGACGTCTTGAAATCCGCTCGACAGATCGCCGGTCGCGGCGAGGATCGCGAACGTGTCCGGCGAGGCGTGCAGCGTGCCGAGGATGCCGGCGTTCTGCGCCTCCTCGATCGCCTGCGTGCGCGCGACCTGCGGATCGAGGTGGTTGTCCTTGATCGTGAAGTGGTGGTCCGCCGCCTGCGAGGTGGGGTTGCCCATCGCGCCGGCCTCGAGCCGCATCTGGTTCGCCTTGCTGCCGGGATCGCCGGACTGCTCTCCGTCGATGGCCGCGAGCTGCTCGGGCGGAGGCTGCTCGTTGGTCGTGATCTCGAGGTGGGTGCCGAGCTCGGCCGTATCGTCGAGCTCGATCGCCGCGCTCGAATCATCACCGGGGAGCTGCTGCAACACCGCGAGCAGGCACACGTGGACCACGAGCGAGCCGGCGAAGTACTTCATGGTGCGGCTCTCGACCGCGCCGAGCAGGGACAACGGTTGGGTCCGTGGTCGAGGCACCGCCGACACGACGAACGTGGTCTGGCCCGAGCGAGCGTGGATCCGCGCGCGCGCCGGGATCGGGAGCTCGAGCGCGCCGGCGGTCGACGGCGAGGGTCGAGCCCGGCCGGCCGCGGCGAGCTCGGCGAGCGGCGTGGCGTGGCCATCGAGCACGAGCTCGCCCTCGATCCCCGCGGCAAAGTTGAACACGAAGTCCTCGCCGTCCGCCGAGGGCGCGACGAGGGGAAAGCTCGCGGACGGTGCCGAATCGAGCGAGAGCTCGACGCCGGGCGCGGTGCCGATCCGAAAGTACGGCGTGCGCTTCTCGGCACGAACCCGGGCGAGCGCGGCGATCAGCAAAGATACGCCGAACGCGAGGCCGCCGAACGCGAGCCAATCGAACGCCGGGTTCAGCACCTCGGGACGGAACGCGAAGGCCGGCCGATGCAACGCGTGCGTGGTGTGGTCGAGGCCACGCTGGTTGGCCGCGGCCGTGTGGACCGCGATCCCGAACGCGATCGAGGACGCGATCAGGCACGCCGTGCCGGCCGCGACCAGCCCCCAGGTCCAGGACGACACCTTGCCACTCCTCGGATCGATGCAGTGCTTGACCCCGACGACCGAGTCGCCAAGCAGCGCGGCGACCTCGATCGCCTTCGCGCCGGAGAGATCGTCCTCCTGTGGCGCGGTGACGAACGGCAGCGGCCGCGGTGGGGGCGGCGGCGCCACGACCGCCGTCGCGATCGCCGGCACCGTCCTGGCCACCACCGGCGCCGCGATCACCGCGTCGGTGCGCGCGAACGCGACCTCGATACGGAGCTCGCCGACCCGGAGCTCGTCCCCGCTCTCGAGCCTGGCCTTGTGGATCTGGTGACCGTTGAGGTAGGTGCCGCGCGTCGAGCCGAGATCGATGACCTGGACCTCGCCGCGCGGGTCGACCTCGAGGATCGCGTGCATGCGGCTGACCGAGTCGTCGTCGACCCGCAGGTGGGCCGACGAGACCTTGCCGATCTTGATCACGCTGTGGTGGAGGGTCTCCTCCCGCACGAGGCGGTCACCGCGGAAGATCTTGAAGTGAAGGGCGAGAGCAGACATGTAGACAAGCCTCTGGCAGTGCCGGTGGCGCGCAGGAATCGGCGCAGCTCGTCGGCGGATGGAACCGCGCGGCGACGTGCCTCGCGATCGAGGATTGGGACACCCGGCTACGCACGCGGTTCCCGGTTTCGCGAGACCGCGCGGATCGCGCTGCCGCGGGATTCGACGCAACCGCCGAGCTCCAGGTGTGTCGAGTTGCGTTACCGTCGCCGCGATGGCGGCACCGCTCGCGGTTCGCGGCCTGCGCGTCGCGCTCCTCGATGGGCGCGTCTTGATCGATGGAATCGATCTCGAGATCGGCGCGGGCGAGGTCGTCGTGCTGCTCGGTGGCTCGGGTGCCGGCAAGTCGACGTTCGCGCGCGTGCTGTTCGGGCGCGACGAGCTCGATGCTAAGCTCGTGAAGTGAACCGCGGCGAATTTCGCGAGGCGTTGCTGCAGATCATGGAGCGCAAGCTCCACTGGGCGTGGCCCTCGTTCGGCGACGGCACCGTGCCGCGCGAACGGCTGCACCTGCACTTCGAGCAGGAGTACGCGACCTACGTGCGCGACTTCCCCGTGCTGGTCGGTTGGGCGTACGTGCAGTGCCCGGTCGCGGAGGTCCGCCGCGACCTCGCCGAGAACCTGTACGAGGAAGAGACCGGCGGCGTGATCGCGGGCAAGCCCCACCCCGAGCTGTTCCTCGAGTATCCACGCGGCCTCGGCATGGACCTCGCTCGGTTCGAGCATGTCGAGCTCGGCACGGCCGCGCGCGCGTTTCGCGCCGTGATCGACGAGCACACCCAGCGCCACGGCTGGGCGCAAGCGGCCGCCGTGACCACGATCTTCCTCGAGGGAACCAACCACGAGCGCGGCGAGCTCGACCCGAACGCCCCCAGGCGCGCGGCGCCACCGCTCGAGGCCCACCCCCTCGTCGTGCACTACGGCCTCCCGATCGAAGCGCTCGCGCTGACCAAGGCACACCGCCGGGTCGAGGGCTCGCACCGCGCCGCCGCGTGGCGGTGCTTCGATCACGTCGCGCCCACCGACTACGCCGCAGTGCTCGCCGCGATGGAGCGCACGCTCGCCGCGTGGCTCGCGTACCGCGACGAGGTCGCCGCCGCCGTCGGCCTCTGACGGGGACGTACTACAGTTTCACAAGTTCGATTCTCTAACTCCGCAATTTTGCTCGGCCGATTTTGGGGACGTACTACAGTTTCACAAGTTCGCCGGTAGGTTCGGGGACGAAACAGCTTCATGACCTCGCGACACTGGTCGTACGGGGAGGCGAACGAGCGAACTTGTGAAACTGTAGTACGTCCCCATTTCGGGGTTCGAAATTTCATGGAGTTGCGGCGTCGAACTTGTGAAACTGTAGTACGTCCCCCTTCCTGTCATGACCTCCCCCGTGCAGATCCAGCGCATCCTCGTGCCGGTCGACTTTTCGTCGAATGCGGAGGCCGCGACGAGCTACGCGATGCTGCTCGCGCGAGCGCTGCACGCGACCATCACGCTGTTCCACGTCGTGGATATCCCGCCGTCGATGGTCGCCATCGTGCCGGGCGCCTCGATCGAGGGCGATCTCGCGGCGAACACGGCGGATGCGGAGCTCCGGATCGCGGCCCTGGCGAACACCCTCCAGGCCGGGCTCGCGCCGGGGGACGTCGCCATCGAGCTCGCCACCGCGGTCGTACCGGCCGATTCGGCCGCCGAGGCGATCGTGGCCTACGCGGCGCGCGGCTTCGAATTGATCGTGATGGGCACGCACGGCCGCACCGGCTGGTCGCACCTCGTGGTCGGCAGCGTCGCCGAGCGCGTGCTGCGCGCGGCTGCGTGTCCGGTGATGACGATCCGGTTTCCGCGCGACCACCGCTGAGCTCGCGATCGCGAGCCGGCACCCCACTACGGTGCGAGCCGCTCGCGGGTCCACCCCGCGCCGTCGATGCGATAGCGCACCCGATCGTGCAGCCTCGACGGCTGGCCCTGCCACAGCTCGATCATCTCCGGCACGACCCGATAGCCGCCCCAGAACGCCGGGCGCTCCAGGGCCGCATCGCCATGCGTGCGCTCGACCTTCGCCACGAGGGCCTCGAGCGCCGTACGGCTCTCGATCACCGCGGACTGCGGCGACGCGAGCGCGCCGACCTGGCTGCCGCGCGGGCGCGAGGCGAAGTACGCGTCGGACGCCGCCGCGTCGAGCTTCTCGATCAGGCCTTCGACCCGGAGCTGGCGGGACAGCGGCTCCCAGAACAGCACGAGCGCGGCGAACGGATGCGCGGCGAGGTCGTGGCCCTTCCGCGAGTCGTAGTTCGTGTAGAACACGAACCCGCGATCGTCGAGCTCCTTGAGCAACACGATCCGCGCCGCCGGCCGGCCGCGTCCGTCGACCGTCGCGAGCGTCATCGCGTTCGCCGTCGCCACCGGGTGCGCCACCGCGGACGCCAGCCACTTGCGGCACTCGACGATCGGATCTGGATCGCACGACGCGGGATCGATCGCGCCGCCCTCGTACTGTTCGCCGAGGCGCCACAGCTCCTTCGTCATGCCATCGATCTACCACGCCGCGGGACGTTGCCGCGGCTGTCCCGGCGCCGCACCGCGCCCTGTCACATCGCGGGGTCGTGAGCTTCGGGCGCGCCCTCGTGCTCGCCGCCCGAGGCTTCGAGCAGGCCGTGAAAGCTCACGTGGACCTGCTCGAACGCGGTCTCGAACTTGGCGGCATCGTTCGCCTTGCACTCGGTCTCGAGCTCCTCGAGTGCGGCCGCGAGCTTGCCTGCACCGTCGGTCCAGGCTTGCGAATCGGCGCCCTTCGGCGGCACCGATGACGCGATCGTGGTCGCGCCGGACTTGAACTCGGGCAGCGCGTCGCACGTGCTCTTCATGCGCTCGGGGCCCTTCGCGGCGTGCCAGCGCGGCGCGAGCGTGTCGTGAAACTTCGCGAGCTCGGGCGGCATGCTCTCGTGCTCGGCCTGCGCCGCGGCCACCGGAGCCGCGGGCCCAGGCGCGGACTTGCCGCCACCGCACGCGGTGACCAGGAACGAAAACACGATCGCGAGGCGCATCATGCGCCGGCTTTCGCACGTGCTCCACGGCCTGTCAACGTATGCTCGCCGCATGAACTTGCTCGTGATCCGACACGCGGTCGCCGAGGACAAGAAGTTGCTCGAGGACGACGCCGCGCGGCGGCTGACCAGCGCCGGCGAGCGCAAGTTCAAGGGGGTCGCGCGCGGGCTCAAGCGGCTCGGCTGGAAGCTCGATCGGCTGTACACGAGCCCGTGGTTGCGCGCGCAGCGCACCGCCGAGCTGCTGTCCGTGCTCGGCGGTGGCGTCGCGATGGCGACGGACCTGCTCGTGCAATCGCCGCGCGCGGAGCTGCTCGCCTTGATCAGCGAATACGCCGGCGGCGCCGAGGACCATCACGCGGTCGCGGTGGTCGGCCACGAGCCGTGGCTCGGCGAGCTGATCGCGTGGCTCGCGTTCGGCGACGGCCGCCACGGCGAAGGCCTGGTGCTCAAGAAGGGCGGCGTGTGCTGGCTCGAGGGCTCCGCGACGCCGGGCGGGATGTCGCTGCGCGCGCAGCTGCCGCCGAGCGTGCTGCGCGCGGTCTGATCCGCGTCAGCGCAGCGGGCGCATCTGGGCGGCGCGCCGCAGATCGTTGACGACGCGCGCGACCTGATCGTCGTGCAACAGCAGCTTCGACATCGCGCCCGTCGTGATCCCGAGCCGCTGGGCGGTCGCCGCGATCTCGAGCTTGCCCGCGACGAGCAGATCGAGGAGCTCGCCGATCGCCGCCCAGTACTCCCCGGTCTGCCGGGTCTTCGCGCCGAGCGGCGCGGTTCCGCCGCGCACGAACGCCGCGAGCCGCGCACTCGGAACGAAGTTCTCCAGGGCCACCGGCTCGCGCACCTCGAGCGCGATCGCCGAGCGTAACCGGCGCACCGCGTGGTGCTTGTTCTCGGACTGCGACCGGCTGTCCTCGCCGATCGCGGACACGCCGCTCGCGCGATGGCGCAACCGCACCGCGCTCTCGGTCTTGTTGCGATGCTGGCCGCCCGGTCCCGAGGCGCGATACCGATCGACCTCGCACTGCGCGATCAGCTGATCGTCGCTCGCGAGCACGTAGTCTGCGCGCGCCACCTAGTTCGCTTCGGAGGGTGGAGGAGGCGCGGTCGACTTCGTCGCGGACTCGCCGGGGTCGAGGTAGACATCGACGCCGGCGCGCTCGCCCGCGCGGCCGTACTCGACCCGGACGATGCCCTCGCCGAGCGCACGGACGAGGTTGTCGAGCTTCGGATCGACGCCGACCTTCGCGTCGTCGCACACGCGCTTGATCGTCTCGAGCGCGAGACCGGGCGCGAGCGCCCCCACCCGCACGATCTGGCCGCCGCGGATGCGCAGCGCGAGCCCGAACTGCGGCGCCGTCGCGCTGCGAAACCGATCCAGGATGGCCGGATCGAGCGGCGCGCCGGTGAACCGGTCGAACGCGGCCGACAGCGCCGCGCATTGGGTATCGACCGAGTCGCCGGGGACCGCGAATTCGATCTCGGAGTACGGCGCCTCGCCGATCGATTGCGTGAACCGTTCGATCCGCGCGACGTGATGATCGTCGACCCACTTCTTGATCGTGAACTTGGCCTCGTGGGTCCCGAACATGGACTCGACCTTGTCCCACGGGTGGGGATCCCAGAAGTGCCAGCCGGTGACGACCTTGCCGCCCCACACGCCGATCCACGAGCCGACGAGCTCGGGCTCGAGCTGCTCGCCGATCTGATCGAGCAGGTGCGCGTCCTGCTTCGCGATGTTGCACAGCTTGAAGTAGTCCGCCATCCGCGGCACGAAGCCGCGCGGATCTCCCCACGCGCCCCACCACACCCGCCGCAGATCGCTGCCGAACATCGCGCGGAAGGTCACGCCTTCACCATCGGGCATGTCCGGTGGGGTCGGGTTGTGCTCGAGCCAGCGATCGAGATGGATGTCCATCCACTCCTCGATGATCGGCAGCTGCGACAGGCTGATCTGGAGGTTCAACCGAACCGACAGCGCCCTCTGCAACGCGGACTCGAGCGTAGTGGCCATCGTGATAACGGTAGCACGGGCCTACGCCGAGCTCGCGAGGCCGTTCGTCACGCGCGCCCGGTGGGCTCGTTCTTGATCCGGGGGAGCAGCGAGACGAAGTTGCACGGCCGGGTGCGGTGATCGAGCTGCGAGATGAGGATCTTGTCGACGCCGAGCTTCACGCCGTTGGTCGAGCCCGGCAGCAAGAACACGTAGGTCGCGCCGCATAACGCCGCATCGGCGCGGCTCTGGATCGTCGCGGCGCCGATCTCTGCGTACGAGAGCTGCCGGAACAGCTCGCCAAACCCCGGGATGTGCTTGGTCACGAGCGGTGCGAGTGCTTCGGGCGTGACATCGCGCGGCGTCACGCCGGTGCCGCCGGTCGCGATCACGACGTCGATCCCGGGGTCCGCGATCCACTGCGCGAGCTGCGCGCGGATCAGCAGCTCGGAGTCCTTCACGATCACGTGCGCGGTGATCGCGTGGCCGGCCTGGGTCATCGCCTCGACGATGTAGCGGCCACTCGCATCGGTCTCGATCGTGCGGGTATCCGAGACCGTGAGCACCGCAACGTGGATGGGGATGAAGTCGCGCTCCATCGCTAGAGTATTGACGAAAACTCGAGTCATGAACAGCGTTTAACGCATCGCGTTAGAACGTGTTAGCACCCCGAACATGCACGATGACGCATTGCGTCTTAAGGTGACGGCATGTCGAAGGAAACGCCCACCATGCCCACCACCACCAAGCTCGAAGGTCGTCCCATCCTCGGCGTCGTCCCCGGCGTCGCCCACCTCGCGCTCGACGTCGTCGATCGCAGCCAGTCGACCGCGATCGCGGTGCTGCAGGACGCACGCGCGGAGCTCCGCGTCGTGTTCGATCACACGATCGAGCTCGCCGAGAAGGTCTCCGCATCGGCGTTCCGGTTCGCGCGCAAGCTCGGCCAGCGCGTCGATGACAGCGTCGCGGAGACGCTCGGCAATGCCGAGCGCGTGATCGCCGGCGCGGTCAAGTCGGCGCGCGACACGACCAAGGTCGCGGCCGAGCTCGCGCACAGCGCGGGTAACGGCATCGCCGGCCACGCGAGCGCGTAGCTCCACGCTCACCCCGCCACGCGAACGCGTGCAAGCGGGCCTGGATCTCTGGTTTCAGTGCGCGGCGCCGCCGGCTTCCCCTCACACGAGGCGGTGCCGCGCGCTGGAGCCAACTTCGGTCAGCCGACCACCAGGTTGACCAGCCGACCCTTGACGTAGACCTCGCGCTTGATCTCCTTGCCGGCGATGAATGGCTGGATCTTGTCGTCGGCCTTCGCCGCCGCGAGGATCGTCTCCTGCGTCGCGTCTGCCGGGACCTCGATCTCCGAGCGCAGCTTGCCGCCGACCTGGATGCCGATCTTGAGCGTCTCGCGCACGAGCTTGCTCTCGTCGGCGAGCGGCCACGGCTCGTAGGCGATCGTCGTCGTGTGACCGAGGCGCTGCCAGATCTCCTCGCACAGGTGGGGCGCGAACGGCGACAGCAGCTTCACGAACATCTCGAACCATGGCCGCGGGATCTCCGGCGCCTTGGTCGCTTCGTTGACGAACACCATCATCTCGGCGATCGCGGTGTTGAACCGCATATCGCCGACCGCTTGCGTGACCTTCTTGATCGCGGCGTGCAGCACGCGCTCGAGCGGCTTGTTGTCGGTCGCGGCGTCGTCGCGCACCTTGGTGCCGAGCGTCTCGACGGTCGCCGGCGGATCTGCCGGTACGACGAGCAAGCGCCACACGCGATCGAGAAACTTCCGCGTACCCGAGACGCCGTTGGTCTCCCACTCGACGCCATCTTCGACGGGCCCCATGAAGAGCTCGTAGAGCCGCATCGCGTCCGCGCCGTACTCGCGGCACATGTCGTCGGGGTTGACGACGTTGTAGCGGCTCTTCGACATCTTATCGAGCTTGGTCTCGAGCTTGATCTCGGTGCCCTTCGCGTACCAGTCACCCTGGGACAGCCGGCCGAGGTTGTCGGTCTTCGGATCGAGCGGCTTGCCGTCGACGATCTTGTGCGAGCGATCCTCGACCTCGTCGAACGAGTAATGCTTGCGGTTCACGGGATCGTGGAACGAGCCCTTGTGGACCATGCCCTGGTTGACGAGCCGCTGGAACGGCTCCTTGGTCGACACCAACCCCGCGTCGAACAGCACCTTGTGCCAGAACCGCGCGTACAGCAGGTGGAGCACCGCGTGCTCCGCGCCGCCGACGTAGAGGTCGACCGGCATCCAGTAGTTCTCTTCTTCGCGATCCCACGCGACGTCGTCACGCGTCGGGCTGATGAAGCGCAGGTAGTACCAGCACGAGCCGGCCCACTGCGGCATCGTGTTGGTCTCGCGCGTCGCCGGCAAGCCGGTGTCCGGATCGGTGGTCTTCAACCACTCCGTCGCGCGCGCCAATGGCGGCCGGCCATCGGCGGTCGGCTTGTAGTCGGCGAGCTCCGGCAACCGGACGGGCAGATCCGCGAGCGGCACCGGCTTGACCGTGCCATCGCCGAGCTCGATCAGCGGGAACGGCTCGCCCCAGTAGCGCTGCCGCGAGAACAGCCAGTCGCGCAGGCGATAGCGGATCGTGCCCTCGCCACGATCGTGCTCGACGAGCCACGCGATGACCTTGGTCTTCGCCGGCTCGTTGGTCAGCCCGTCGAGGAATTCGCTGTTCACGTGCGGGCCATCGCCGAGATACGCCGCGACCTGGACATCGCCGCCGCCCTGGACGACCTCGACGATCGGCAGCCCGAACTTGGTCGCGAACGCGTGATCGCGCTCGTCGTGCGCCGGACACGCGAACACCGCACCGGTGCCATAGCCCGCGAGCACGTAGTCCGCGATCCAGATCGGGATCTGCTTGCCGGTGACCGGATTGATCGCGAACGAGCCGGTCGCGACGCCGGTCTTCGGCGCATCCGCAGCCTCGACGGCCCGATCGCGCTCGCTGCGCTTGCCGACCTCGGCACGATAGGTCTCGACCGCCGCGCGCTGGCTCTCGATCGTCAGCCCGTCGACGAGCGCATGCTCGGGCGCGAGCACGATGTAGGTACCGCCAAACAGCGTATCGGGCCGGGTCGTGAACACCGAGATGTCACCGTGGTCGCCGCCCGAGGGCCGCGCCGGGTTGACCACCGCGAACCGGATGTTCGCGCCGATCGACTTGCCGATCCAGTCGTGCTGGAGCTTCAGCACGCCGTTGGGCCAGTCGAGCGAGGCGAGATCCTCGTCGAGCCGATCGGCGTAATCGGTGATGCGCAGCATCCATTGCTTGAGCAGGCGCTTCTCGACCGGATCACCGGTCTCGACGTACTTGCCGTCGTGGACCTCCTCGTTCGCGAGCACGGTGCCGAGCGCCGGGCAGAAGTTGACCGGGACCTCGGCCTGATACGCGAGGCCGCGCTCGAACATCAGCTCGAAGATCCACTGCGTCCACTTGTAGTAGCGGGGGTCGCTGGTCGCGAGCTCGCGGGTCCAGTCGTACGACAACCCGAGGTTCTGGAGCTGGCGCTTGAACGTCGCGATGTTGCGTGCGGTGATCACGCTCGGGTGCTCGCCGGTGCGCTCGGCGCGGCGCTCCGCCGGCAGGCCGAACGAGTCCCAGCCCATCACGCGCAGCACGTTGAAGCCCATCATCCGCTTCGCGCGCGCGACGACGTCGGTCGCGGTGTAGCCCTTCGGGTGGCCGACGTGGAGCCCGTCCCCCGAGGGGTACGGGAACATGTCGAGCACGTAGTACTTCGGGCGCGTGCGATCCGTCGGCGTCAGGAACGTCTGCTCGCGCTCCCAGTACGCCTGCCACTTCGGATCGATCGCCGTGTGATCGAAGCCCGCCATGACTAGTTGAGCACGGCGATCAGCCGTTGCGTGATGGTGTCCGGATCGCCGACGCCGTCGACGCGCTTCAGGATGCCCTTGGCGCTGTAGTACGGGATGATCGGCGCGGTATCCGAGTGGTACTTCGCCGTGCGGATCGCGACGGCCTCGGAGGTGTCGTCCTTGCGGTGCACGAGCCGGCCGGCGATCTCCGCCGGCGGCGGATTGTACTTGAGGTGATAGATGATGCCGGTCTCGGGATCGCTGCGGCGACCGACCGCGCGCTCCTCGAGCAGCGCATCGGGGACCTCGATCAGCACGACGGCGTCGAGCGCGACCTTCGCCTGGTCGAGCGCCTGGTCGAGCGCCTCGGCCTGCGGGCGCGTGCGCGGAAACCCATCGAGCATGAAGCCGTGCGCGCAATCGGGCTTCTTGATCCGGTCGAGGATCATGCCGATCACGACGTCATCCGGAACCAGGTGGCCGAGCTTCATGTGGCGATCGGCCTCGCAGCCCATCGGCGTGCCCTCCTGGACCGCGGCGCGCAGCATGTCGCCGCTCGAAATGTGTGGGATCTGAAATCGTTCGACCAGGCGCGCGGCCTGGGTGCCCTTTCCTGCTCCCGGTGGGCCGACGAGGATCATGCGCATCCGCGCATCCAACCATGCGCGCCGTTGGCGTGCAATGCGGCCGCAGGGTTCGGTATACTGGGCGAGGCTATGGCGATGGTGCCGAGGTGGTTCTGCGGGCTGGCGCACGCGTTCGCGGTGGCGTTCGCGGTGTGGCTCGGGCTCCACATCTACGCGCCGCTCGCATGGATCGTGATGTTCGTCGCCGTGGCCACGGTGTCGGCGCTGCTGCCCTACTTCCGCGTCGTCGGGTTCATCGGGCTGGCCGCCGGGATCGCGATCGCCGCGGCCGGCACATACCTGTTGCGCGACGCGTGGAACGCGGTGTCGCTCGAGGCGCTGCTGTCGCCGGCGGGCGGCGTGCTCGGCGGCGGCCGCGAGGCGATCGTGCTGGTGCTCGCGAGCCTGTGGCTGGTGCTCGGCTCGGCGTTCCGGACGCAGCGCGCCTGAGTGAACGGCGCCGTATTGTTCGCGAGACAAGGAAGTGAAGCTCGCGAGCTCGAGTCAACTATTCCGGAGGCTGAGGGCAGCCCACCAGGACAAGGGCTTCTGATTCTCGTCATAGACATTGCCGTACATCCAGTCAGCGCCCGGGCAGTTACTCATGACGATGGCGAGACGCTTCTCGATCGCCTCGAATCCAACGGCGAACGGGATCGTGAACACGACCTGGCGATTCGACTCGCCATCGAGTCGACCGTCGATGTCCGCGAACGCGGCAAGGGCAGC